>NZ_WTFF01000246.1 GCF_019400985.1 Streptomyces bambusae | reverse complement strand
TTCCATCCGCTCGTACATATCGATGACTAGTTATTGTTTTTATTCAACAAAAAGGACGCCAAGACAACACCCCCGTGGTGTGGTCGCTCAGGGTAGTATAAAAAGAACCCCCCCCCCCCCCCCCCCCCCCCTCCCCCCGCCGAGGCCCGGGCCGCCGCCGACCCGGACCCGCCCGCCGAGTTCGGCAGCGACTGGCACGACCCGCTCACCGCCGACCCCCGGATCGACCGGCCGGCCACCCGGTCCTGCGAGGTCACCCTCGCCGAGGCGCAGTTCCGCGACTTCACCCCGTACCGCGGCGGCTACGCACCGCCCGCCGGCTGCTCCGGCCCGTGGCACAAGGTGGTGCTCCGCCTCGACGGCAAGGTCAAGGGCCGCCAGTACGACCGGCTGGGGTACCTGTCGGTGGGCGGGGTGGAGATCCTGCGCACCTCCACCCCGCAGCCCTCGCCCGACGGCATCGAGTGGTCGGTGGAGAAGGACGTCACCCGCTACGCCGACACCCTGCGCCGCGAGCAGCCCGTCGAGATGCTCATCGGGAACGTGGTGAACGACACCTACACCGGCGTCATCGACGTCAAGGTCACCCTGACCTTCTACGCCGCCGAAGGCCGGACCCGGCCGGCGCAGGAGCTGCCCGACCGGGTGCTGCCGCTCACCTCGGACACCGTCACCACCCCGCGCAACACCGAGCGCCTGCTGGCCGAGGTGTACGCCACGGGGTCGGGCGGCGGCTGCGAGGAGTACTGGTACATGACCACGCCGGACGCCGCCCCGTACTCCTGCAAGGCGGCCGACGGGCCGTACCGGGAGGTGCGGATCAGCGTCGACGGCCGGCCGGCCGGGATCGCCGCGCCGTTCCCGACGGTGTGGACCGGAGGCTGGTCCAACCCGTTCCTCTGGTACGTCACCCCGGGGCCGCGCGCCTTCGACGTCCAGCCGGTGGTCTACGACCTGACGCCCTTCGCCGCGCAGCTCAACGACGGCCGGCCGCACCGGATCGAGGTCTCCGTCGCCGGGGTGCCCGCGGGGCAGAGCGGCTGGAGCACCCCCGCCAACCTGCTGCTGTGGCAGGACCCGGGCCGTACGGTCGTCACCGGCGCGCTGACCCGGCACGAGGAGAGCGATCCGGCCAACTCCTCCCGCTGGACACCCGGTCCGCAGGAGCACCGCCTCGACACCGAGGGCAGCCACCGGCTCACCGTGGCCGGCTACCTCGACACCTCGCACGGCCGCGTCACCACCACGGTCACCCGGGCGGTGGCCAACACCTCCGTGCACCGCTGGACGGACGGGGAGGGCCGGGACGCGCTCAAGGCGAGCTGGACCGACGAGGAGACGGTGACGGGCGGTCGCGGCACCACGCGCACGGAGCGCACGTACACGATGGACGGCGAGACCACCCTCGGCGCGGACGCCCGCCTGCGCACGGTCCTCGCCCTCGGCGACCGCGCCGACACCCGCACCGTGCGACCGGGCCACCGCCCGTCCCGGACCCTGCTCGACCACACCTACGCGGGCGACGCCACCTACACCACGGGCGTCCCGCGCGACCAGCGCCACGCGGTCGCCGCCACGACCGAGCGCTACCGCCTGTACGGCACGGAAGGCTGCCACGACCGCACCCTCCGCACGGCCCAGGGCACACTCACCGAGGACCGCCGCCGCTGCTGACGGGCCCCTGTGCGAATCTTGCCCCCATGCACAACTGGCGCAGAAACCTTACGGCGGCCGGGGTGGCCGACCCGCTGCGGCGGTCCGACCTCACCCTGGCCGCCCGGCGCGTGGCCCGCCGGGAACCGGCTCCCTACCTGGCCCTGCGGCTGCTGGCCGCGCCGCACCTGCAACCCTGGCTGGCGGCGGGGCTGGCGTTCATGAACCGGGTGGACGACGTCGCCGAGACCGGTACCACGGCGCAACGGCTGGCCGGCCTGGAGCAGTTGGGCCATCAGGTCGATGCGGCGCTGGCGGGCGCGCCCGGACCGGACCCGGTGATCCGGGCGTACGCGTACGCCGTGCGCGAGCGCGGGCTGCCGCGGGAGTGGATCGACCGGTTCCTCCAGGGGGCCGCCTCGGCCGAGGCGGCCTTCGCCGGGTTCGCCGCCGAGCAGGACTTCCAGGAGTACCTCGACGCCTACGCGTGGCCGGGGATCGTGGCCTTCACCGGCCTGCAGTACCCCGGCGGGCCCGACGAGGCCCAGGCCGCTGGCTGGCGCCGGTTCGTGGACGCCGCGCAGCGGGTCGACTTCCTGGCCGACCTCGCCGGGGACCTCGCCGACGGCCGGCTGTGCATACCCCGCGACCGGCTGGCCGCGCACGGGGTGACCGAGGACGACCTGCGCGGCGGCAAGGACTCCGAGGCCGTGCGGGGACTGCTGGCCGACGAGGCCCGCAGGGCCCGTGGTGCCCTCGACGCGGCCGCCGGCGTGGCCGGGCTCGCCGACCCCGGGCTGCGCCGGGTGGTCCGGGTCATGACGGAGCTGATGGCGCACCAGCTGACCGCCGTCGAGCGGGCGGGGGCCGGTGCCGTGCGCCGCGACGTGGGCTACGGGGTGCTCGCGCCGCTGCGCATCCTGGGCCGGGCGGTGGCCGCCCGGCCCTGAGCCGGATCAGTAGGGGCCGTTGACGTTGTCGATCGAGCCGTAGCGGGCGGCGGCGTAGTTGCAGGCCGCGGTGATGTTGGCGACCGGGTCGTAGGAGTCCGACGAGGTGCCCGGCACGTGGTACGCGCGGAAGGTCGGGTCGATCACCTGGAGCAGCCCCTTGGAGGGGATGCCGGCGGCGGCGTTGGAGTCCCAGAGGTTGATGGCCCGGGGGTTGCCCGAGGACTCGCGCATGACGTTGCGGTGGATCCCGTTGTAGCTACCGGGAATTCCGTGCTTGGCCATGACGTCCAGGGACTCCCGGATCCAGCCGTCGAGGTTGTTCGGGTACGCCTTGGCCTTGGCGACGGCCGGGACGGCGACGGCCGCCTTGGCGGGCCCGCCGATCGTCAGCTTCAGCCCGGGGCGGATCACCGAGGGATCGGTGCCGATCGCCGTGCGGTTGTCGGCGTAGATCTTCTGCCAGCCGCCGCTCACGGAATGCGATTCCGCGATCTCGGAAAGGGTGTCGCCGACGGCCACGGAATAGATCACCGGGGTGGCGGCGGGCTGTGCGGGTGTCGCCGGCTGCGCGGCGGGCGCGGTCTTCGCCACCCCCGTGACCTGCGGTGCCTGCGTCGCGACCGGATGCGCCTGCGCGGCGGTCGCGCCGATCAGCGGCATGGCGAGGGCCGCGCCACCGGTACCGGCGACGGCGATCCTACGGGTGATCGCATTGTTCTTGGGGCGACGGTGCCTACCCTTTGCGCGCATGGGCGAATTCCTCACATGGGGGGTGCGGGAGAGAGATTCGGGGCGACCGTAAGCGTGTCGGAAGTCTCGGAACAACCCTTGAATTTCCGACAGTGATCGATATTGCCGATTCCGCCCCTGAATTCCCGGTCGGGGTTCCCCGCCCCGAATGCCAACTCGCCTTTGCTCCCTTGGGGATCGGCCCCCGGAAAGGAATGATGTTGAACCGCCCCGGGTGATGCAGCTCACGCGGGGCGGTGCCCGTTCTCCGGCGTTTTGGCGCCCGGGCAAATTCCCCTGTTCACCCCGAGCCGGGCGCTATTCGCCTTCGGCCCAAAAGGCGCTTTCGCTACCCAAGAGGGTGCGAATCGGACAGCTCTTCCAGGCGTGCCAGCGCCGTTTCGACCGACGCGCGGCCCGCCGGCAGCAGCGGCAGCCGGACGTCCGGGGTCGGGATGCGCCCCTGGGCGTGCAGCACGCCCTTGACCACCACCGGATTGGGCTCGGCGAACACCGCCGCCGAGACCTTGGCCAGCGCGTGCCCGAGCGCCCGCGCCCGTCGCACGTCCCCGGCACCCCAGGCCGCGGCCAGCTCCACGAACCGGGCGGTGGCCAGATGCGCGGAGGCCAGGATGCCGCCCGCCGCGCCGAGCGCCAGCAGCGGCGAGGCGTACACGTCGTCGCCCGCCAGGAGCGCGAAGCCGTCCGGGAGGTCCCCCAGCAGCGCCATCGCCTCCTGGTCGATGCCGCCGCCCGCGTACTTCATGCCCGTCACCCCCGGCAGCTCCGCGAGCGCCCGCAGGGCCGGCGCGTCCAGCGGCAGGCCCGTGCGGTACGGGATGTGATAGACGATCAGCGGGACCGGACTCGCCGCGGCCAGCCGCTCGAAATGGGCCAGCACCCCCGCCGCCGACGGCCGTACGAACGACGGCACCGCCACCAGCGCCGCCCCGGCCTCCGGCCGGCGCTCCAGCGCCCGCAGGGCGGCCTCGCTCGCCCGGGTGTCGGCACTCCCGGCGCCGACGGTCAGCAGCGCGCCCCGCTCCGCGCACACCCGCGCGCACACGTCCGTCACCCGCTCCCGCTCCGCCGCGTCCAGCGCGGCGGCCTCGGCGGTGGTGCCGAGCGCGACGATGCCCGCCGCGCCCGCGTCCAGCACCTCGTGCGCGAGTGCCTCCAGGGCGTCCGCCGCGACCTCCCCGGAGGCCGAGAAGGGGGTGACGAGGGGGACGTGGATGCCGCGCGGCGCGGTCCCCGGCCGGACGGCCGGCCGGGCGCTCGGCAGGGTGTCCCGTGCGGTGGCCCGGGCGGTGCCGTGCGCGGAGTGACGTGTGGAGCCGGGTGCGGTGTCGAGCGAGGTGTCGAGTGCGGTGTCGAGTGCGGTGTCATGTGCCATACGGACGAGGGTCGTCGGGCCCGACCCCCAGGTCCAGTTCGCGTTTCTTACCCGAAGCGTAAGCTGAGCCGATGCTCGACGTCCGACGCCTGCGCCTGCTGCGCGAACTCGCCCGCCGCGGCACCATCGCCGCCGTCGCCGAGGCGCTCTCCTTCAGCCCGTCGGCGGTGTCCCAGCAACTGAGCGTCCTGGAACGCGAAGCCGGCCTGCCCCTCCTCGAACGCACCGGCCGCAGGGTCCGCCTCACCCCCGCCGGCCAGCACCTCGTCGGCCACGCCGAGGCCGTGCTCGAACGCCTGGAGCAGGCCGACGCCGATCTCGCCGAGGCCCGCCAGGGCCTGGCCGGCGCCCTGCGCATCGGCGCCTTCCCCACCGCCACCCGCGCCATCGTTCCGGCCGCCCTCGTCACCCTCGCCCGGTGCCACCCCCGCCTGGAGCCCATGGTCTGCGAGACGGACCCGGCCGCCGTCGCCCACGCCCTGCGCGCCGGCGACCTCGACGTGGCCCTCGTGCACGAGTACGACTTCGTACCGTCCCCACGCGAACCGGGCCTGGAGACCGCGCCCCTCTACAGCGAGTCCATGTACCTGGCGGCACCCGCCGCGAGCGGACCGGGCGCGGGACCGTACGCCGGACCGGGCGCGGGACCGTACGGCGGACCGGGCGCGGATCCGTACGGCGCCCCGGGCGCGGCCCCGGACGGCGGCCCGGACCCCGATCCGGCACCCGGCCCCGACCAGGGGGCCGTGCTGCGCGCCCACCGCGACGCCCCGTGGATCACCGCCACCCCCGGCACCCTCTGCCACGCCATGGCCGTCCGGGCCTGCCAGGCCGCCGGGTTCAGCCCGCGGATCCGCCACCAGGTGGACGAGTTCCCGACCGTCCTCGCCCTGGTCGCCGCCGGGCAGGGCGTGGCCGTCGTACCGCAACTGGGCATCGACGGCCCGGCCGGGCCCTTCGGACCCGCCCCGACGGCCGTCACCCTCACCCGGCTGCCGATGCAGCGGCGCACCGAGCTCGCCTTCCGCAGCGGCGCGGGCGGCCATCCGGCCGTGGCCGCCTTCGGCGCGGCGGTCCGGGATGCCCTGCCGGGCGATCTGGCCCCCGCCCGCCGGTGAGGCCAACTCCCGTACGCCGTGGCGCCCGTGTACGTTCGGTGATCCGGGACGGACGCACCGAACGAGAGCGGAGTACGACGTGACGCATCGCGTACGAGGGGTCATCGCGAGGAGCAAGGGCGCGCCGGTGGAGACCACCACCATCCTGGTCCCCGATCCGGGGCCCGGCGAGGCCCTGGTCCAGGTCAAGGCCTGCGGGGTCTGCCACACCGACCTGCACTACCGCGAGGGCGGCATCAACGACGAGTTCCCCTTCCTCCTCGGGCACGAGGCGTCCGGCATCGTCGAGGCGGTCGGCCCGGACGTCACCTCCGTGGCCCCCGGCGACTTCGTGGTGCTCAACTGGCGTGCCGTGTGCGGGAACTGCCGCGCCTGCAAGCGGGGCCGCCCCTGGTACTGCTTCGCCACCCACAACGCCACGCAGGCCATGACCCTGGAGGACGGCACCCGGCTCTCCCCGGCCCTGGGCATCGGGGCCTTCGCCGAGAAGACCCTGGTCGCCGCCGGCCAGTGCACCAAGGTCGACCCGGCCGCCTCGCCCGCGGCCGCGGGGCTGCTCGGCTGCGGGGTGATGGCCGGCCTCGGCGCGGCCCTGAACACCGGCGACGTCGGCCGGGGCGACTCCGTCGCCGTCATCGGCTGCGGCGGCGTGGGCAACGCGGCGGTCGCCGGAGCCCGGCTGGCCGGCGCGGCGAAGATCATCGCGGTCGATGTGGACGACCGCAAGCTGGGGTGGGCGAAGGGCCTCGGCGCCACCCACACCGTGGACGCCCGCACCGAGGACGTGGTCAAGGCGATCCGGTCGCTGACCGGCGGGCACGGCGCGGACGTGGTCATCGAGGCCGTCGGCCGCCCGGAGACCTACGAGCAGGCCTTCTACGCCCGCGACCTGGCCGGCACGGTCGTCCTGGTCGGCGTACCCACCCCGGAGATGAAGCTCGAACTCCCGCTGCTGGACGTCTTCGGCCGCGGCGGCGCGCTGAAGTCCTCCTGGTACGGCGACTGCCTGCCCGAACGCGACTTCCCGCTCCTGATCGACCTCTACCTCCAGGGCCGGCTCGACCTCGACGCCTTCGTCTCGGAGACGATCCCGCTCGACGGGGTCGAGGAGGCCTTCGCCCGCATGGAGCGGGGCGAGGTCCTGCGCTCGGTCGTCGAATTCTGAGCCGGGGCTCCGGCACCGCGCGGC
The DNA here is from genome assembly GCF_019400985.1 of Streptomyces bambusae. Lineage (GTDB taxonomy): Bacteria > Actinomycetota > Actinomycetes > Streptomycetales > Streptomycetaceae > Streptomyces > Streptomyces bambusae_A. Next base: position 3,792 of record NZ_WTFF01000246.1, on the reverse strand, counting down.
AGGACCGCCCGTGCCCCGCCGCGCGGCCGCGTCCCCCGGAACACCACGACTACGCCCAGCCGTTCCCTCCCTCCCTCCCTCCTCCCCTCCCTTCCCCCGTTCGCTGATCCTTCGACCTGAGGTGCGCACGATGACCGAGCACACGGACCAACTGGAGCCCATGCCCACGGACTGGCAGCGCGCCCTCGCCGTGGTGGCCCACCCCGACGACCTGGAGTACGGCTGCGCGGCGGCCGTCGCGGACTGGACGGACGGCGGCCGCGAGGTCGTCTACCTCCTCGCCACCCGCGGCGAGGCCGGCATCGACACGCTCGGCCCCGCCGAGTGCGCCCCGCTGCGCGAGGCGGAGCAGCGCGCCAGCGCGGCGGTCGTCGGCGTCTCGACGGTGGAGTTCCTCGACCACCGGGACGGCGTGATCGAGTACGGCGTGGACCTGCGCCGGGACATCGCGGCCGCGATCCGCCGGCACCGCCCCGAACTCGTGGTCACGCTCAACCACCGGGACACCTGGGGGCCGGGCCCCGGCGGCTACTGGAACACCCCCGACCACCGCGCGGTCGGCCGGGCCGTCCTGGACGCGGCCGCCGACGCCGGGAACCGCTGGATCTTCCCGGAGCTGATCTCCGAGCAGGGGCTGGAGCCGTGGAACGGGGTGCGCTGGGTGGCGGTCGCCGGCTCCCACACGCCCACCCACGCCGCCGACGCGCGGCCGGGGCTGGAGCGGTCGGTGAAGTCCCTGCTGGAGCACCGGGCGTACATCGAGGCGCTGACCGACGAGGAGCCGGAGAGCTACGTCCGCACCTTCCTGACCACCAACGCCGAGCGTGCGGCGGCCCGGTTCGGGGGCCGGCCGGCGGTCTCGTTCGAGGTCTTCCCGCGCTGACCTTCGCGGGCAATCGACCCGACCGGGGCCGCCGGCCCGACCGGCGCGCTGCCTGCCTCGCCAGGCGCCCACCTCATGTACCGCAGCATCCGCCTCCCTCCCGCCTTCGCGGCCGCGCTGTTGCGGCGCGGGCAGCCCTGCCTGCCCGCGCCGCAACAGCGCGGAGCTGCCCCCGCTGCCCCCGCTGCGCCCGCCGACCCGGACCCCGCCCCCGACCCCGACCTTGATCATCCCGGTCGGGTGAATCCGGTACGGCCGGTTCCCAGGAGGCAAGCGACCGCTTAGTATGTGCCCGACTGTGACCCTCGACGGCGGCGGGAGGCCCCGGATGCAGGCATGGCGAGTCCACACCCACGGCGAACCCCACGAGGCCATGCGCCTCGAAGAGGTCCCCGGACCCCGGCCCGGCGACGGCGAGGTGAGACTGCGGGTGCTCGCCGCCAACGTCAACTTCCCCGACGCCCTGATGTGCCGCGGCCAGTACCAGATCCGCCCGCCCCTGCCCTTCACCCCCGGCGTGGAGATCTGCGGCGAGACCGAGGACGGCCGCCGCGTCATCGCCAACCCCGCCCTGCCGCACGGCGGATTCGCCGAGTACGCCATCGCCCCCGAGGCCGCCCTGCTCCCCGCCCCCGACGTACTCGACGACGCCGAGGCGGCCGCGCTCCACATCGGCTACCAGACCGGCTGGTTCGGACTGCACCGGCGGGCCCGCCTCCAGCCGGGCGAGACGCTCCTGGTGCACGCCGCCGCGGGCGGCGTCGGCAGCGCGGCCGTCCAGCTCGGCAAGGCCGCAGGAGCCACCGTCATCGGTGTCGTGGGCGGCAAGGCCAAGGCCCGTACCGCCGAGGCGCTCGGCTGCGACCTCGTGGTCGACCGGACGGCGGAGGACGTCGTGGGCCGGGTCAAGGAGTTCACCGGCGGCCGCGGCGCCGACGTCGTCTTCGACCCGGTCGGCGGGAACGCGTACGCCGCCTCCGCCAAGTGCGTGGCCTTCGAGGGCCGCATCCTCGTCGTCGGCTTCGCGAGCGGCACCGTCCCCTCACCCGCCCTCAACCACGCGCTGGTGAAGAACTACTCCGTGCTCGGCCTCCACTGGGGCCTGTACGCGGTGAAGGACCCGGCCGCCGTCCTCGCCTGCCACGCCGAACTCACCCGCCTCGCCGCCGAAGGCGCCGTCAAACCCCTGGTCAGCGAACGCGTCCCGCTGGGCGGGGCCGCCGACGCCGTACAGCGCCTGGCCGACGGCACCACCACCGGCCGCCTGGTCGTCGTACCGGACGGAGCCGCCCGATGACCGACCCCGGTACCTCCGCCGGCACGGCCCCCGCCGCCGCACCCGCCACCGCCGCCGAACTGCGCGCCCGCACCCGGAACCTGCTCGCCGCCCACCCGCCCGCGCACACCGCCCGCACGGACTTCCTGCGCGCCCGCTTCGACGCCGGCCTGGCCTGGGTCCACTACCCCGAGGGCCTCGGCGGACTCGGCGCGCCCCGCGCCCTCCAGGCCGTCGTCGACGCCGAACTGGAGGCGGCCGGCGCCCCCGACAACGACCCGCGCCGCATCGGCATCGGCTTGGGCATGGCGGCGCCGACCATCCTCGCGTACGGCACCCCGGAGCAGAAGAGCCGCTTCCTGCGCCCGCTGTGGCTGGGCGAGGAGGTCTGGTGCCAGCTCTTCAGCGAACCCGGAGCCGGCTCCGACCTCGCCGCCCTCGGCACCCGCGCCGTACGCGACGACCAGGGGGACTGGACCGTCACCGGGCAGAAGGTGTGGACCTCCAGCGCGCACACCGCCCGCTGGGCCATCCTCATCGCCCGCACCGACCCGGACCTGCCCAAGCACCAGGGCATCACCTACTTCCTCTGCGACATGACCGAACCGGGCGTCGAGGTCAGGCCGCTGCGCCAGATCACCGGCGAGGCCGAGTTCAACGAGGTCTTCCTGACCGGCGTCCGCATCCCCGACACCCACCGGCTCGGAGCCGTGGGCCAGGGCTGGGAGGTCGCCCGCACCACCCTGATGAACGAGCGCGTCTCCATCGGCGGCATGCGGCTGCCCCGCGAGGGCGGCATGATCGGGAAGGCCGCCGAGGCCTGGCGGTCCCGCCCCGAACTGCGTACCCACGACCTGCACCAGCGGCTGCTCACCCTGTGGGTGGAGGCCGAGGTCGCCCGGCTCACCGGCGAACGCCTGCGCCAGCAGCTCGCGGCCGGCCAGCCCGGCCCGGAGGGCTCGGGCCTGAAGCTCACCTTCGCCCGACTGAACCAGCAGATCAGCGCCCTGGAGGTGGAACTCCTCGGCGAGGACGGACTGCTGTACGAGGACTGGACGATGCGCCGGCCCGAACTGGTCGACTTCACCGGCCGCGACGCCGGCTACCGCTACCTGCGCGCCAAGGGCAACTCCATCGAGGGCGGCACCAGCGAAGTCCTCCTCAACATCGTCGCCCAGCGGGTCCTGGGACTGCCGGCCGAGCCCCGCGACGACAAGGACCTCCCCTGGAAGGACCTCGCCCGATGACCGACCACCTCGACCTGCTCCACAGCGACACGGAGGAGGAGCTGCGCTCCGCCGTCCGCGCGCTGCTCGCCGACCGCTCGGCCCCGGCGGCCGTGCTCGCCCGCGCCGAGTCCGGCGCGGGCCACGACCCGGCCCTGTGGCGCACCCTCGCCCGGGACATCGGCACGGCGGGCCTGCTCGTCCCGGAGAAGCTCGGCGGCCAGGGCGCGAGCCACCGCGAGGCCGCGGTCGTACTCGAGGAACTGGGCCGGGCGGTCGCCCACCTCCCGTACCTGACCAGCGCGGTCGTCGCCACCGAGGCCCTGCTGGCCTGTCCCGGCCCGGCGGCCGCGGCCCTGCTGCACGACCTCGCCGCCGGCGACACCGTCTGCGCCACGGCCCTGCCG
>NZ_WTFF01000245.1 GCF_019400985.1 Streptomyces bambusae | reverse complement strand
AAGGACAGGGGGTAGGGCGCCCGGGGGGGCCCGCCCGCGGCGGGGTGCCCGGGACAGGTGCTGGGCGGACGCCGGTTCGCCGTGGTCGAGGACGGGCTCGGCGTGGCACCGGCCCTCGCGGCCCTGCTGGAGCGACACGGGGCGAGGGTCCGCACGATCGGCCCCGAACAGCTCACGGCCGCCGGCCCCGAGGGGCTGGACGGGCCGGGCGAGCCCGAGGGGCCGGACAAGCCGCACCGCCTCGTCGGGGCCGGTCCCGACGGGCTCGACCGGCTCGGAGGCCCCGATCGCCCCGACGGGCCCGAGGACCTCGCCGAGGTCGACGGGCTGATCGACCTCAGCGCGCTGCGGCCGGCCTCCGGTCCGGTCCTTCCGGAGATCTTCGCGCGCCTGCGCCGTGTCCTGACGGGCGGCGCGCGATGGCTGGTCCTGGTCACCGGTTGCGGCGGCTCCTTCGGCCGGGACGGCGTGTCCGGTCCCGACCCGCTGCCGGGTTCGGGCCTGCGCGGCTTCGCCCGGAGCGCGGCCCTGGAGTACCCGGGAACGCTCGTACGCGCCGTCGACACCGACCCCAAGGACAGCCCGGAGCGGATCGCCGCCCAGCTCCTCGCTGAGCTGTGCGCCGCCGAGGAGCCCGTCGTGGTGGGGTACCGCGACGGCGCCCGCCAGCTGCTCCGTACCGTCGAGGCTCCGCTCGGTGACGCACCGGCGGCGCCGGCCCCCACCCCCGGTGCGGTGGTCCTGCTCACCGGTGGGGCGCGCGGGATCACCGCGCGGGTGGCCCTCGCCCTGGCTCGGGCCACGGGGTGTCATATCGAGCTCGTGGGCCGTACCCCGGCCTCTGCGCAGGAGGGCGAGGACCCCGCGCTGGCCCATGCGCAGGACCGGGTGGCGCTGCGTGCCGCGCTGATCGCCCGGGGACTGCGGACCCCGGCCGAGATCGAGGCCGCCGCCTCCCGGGTGCTGGCCGCCCGTGAGGTCCGCGCCACCCTCTCCGCCCTCACGGAGGTCGCCGCCTCGGTGCGCTACCACTGCGCGGACGTCACCCAGGAGGCCGCCGTACGGGCCGTGGTGGCGGACGTCCGGGCCCGGCACGGGCGCCTCGACGGCATCGTGCACGGTGCCGGCACCCTGCGGGACGCCCTGCTCGCGGACAAGGACGCGGCCTCCTTCGCCGAGGTGTTCGCGACGAAGGTGGACGGCGCCCGTCATCTGGCCGCCGCGGCCGCCGACCACGGCTCCGGCCCCGCTCCGGCCTTCCTGGCCCTCTTCGGCAGCATCGCCGGAGTCCACGGCAACCGCGGTCAGACCGACTACGCCGCCGCCAACGACGCGTTGGACACCCTGGCCCACGCCTGGACCGCGGCCGGCTTCCCCGGCCGGGTGCTGGCCCTCGACTGGGGCCCGTGGGCGGCCGAGTCCGGCGGCATGGTCGGCCCCGAGCTGGAGCGCGCGTACACCCGGCGCGGCATCCCGCTGATCCGTCCCGACGCGGGCGCCGCCGCCTTCCTCGCCGAACTGGCGTACGGCCGCGACACCCAGGTGGTGCTGCTGGCCCCGGACCCGGAGGACGGGCGCACGGAGGACGGGCACGCGGCGGACGGGCACGCGGCGGACGGGCACGCGGCGGGCGGGGGCCGGGCCGATGGCTGAGCTGCGGCGCGGGCCGCGTCCGACCGACGCGGCGATCGTGGGCATGGGCGCGGTGTTCCCGGGCGCCCCCGATCTGGCGGCGTACCGGCGCAATCTCCTCGCCGGCACCGACGCCATCACCGAAGTACCGCCCGGGCGCTGGGATCCGCAGGTGTACTACGACCCGCAGGGCGCCGCGGGGCCGGCCCGCAGCGACCGCTTCTACTGCCGCCGCGGCGGGTTCGTGGACGGGCTGGCGGTCGTCGACCCGGCCCGGTTCGGGATCATGCCGAGTGCGGCTGAGGGGGCCGAGCCCGACCAGTTGCTCGCGCTGCACGCGACCGCGGAGGCGGTGCGCGACGCGGGCGGTGAGCAGCGGCTGCCGGCGGACCGGTCGCGGGTCGGGGTGATCCTGGGGCGCGGCGGGTTCATGGGTGTGGCCACGGCCCGGCTGGACCAGCGGGTACGCACGGCCCACCAGCTGGCGGCCACCCTGCGCGAACTCGCCCCGGAGCTCGGTGAGGAGCGGATCACGGCGGTACGGGCGGCCTTCCAGGAGGCGCTGGGCCCGGAGCGCCCGGACGCGTCCATCGGACTGGTCCCGAGCTTCACCGCGGCCCGGATCGCCAACCGGATGGACTTCCACGGGCCGGCGTACACCCTCGACGCGGCCTGTGCCTCCTCGCTGCTCGCCGTGGACCAGGCCGTGGGCCTGCTGGCGTCGGGGCGCTGCGACCTGGTGGTGGCGGGGGCCGTGCACCACTGCCACATCGCCACGCTGTGGAGCGTGTTCACGCAGTTGCGGGCGCTCAGCCCCAGCGAGCGCATCCGCCCCTTCGACCGGCGCGCGGACGGGACGCTGCTGTCGGAGGGCACGGGCGTGGTGCTGCTCAAGCGGCTGGCCGACGCGCAGCGGGACGGCGACCGGGTCTACGCCGTCGTGCGCGGCGTGGGCGTGGCAGGCGACGGCCGGGCCGCGAGCCTGATGAGTCCGCTGGTGGACGGTCAGGTACGGGCACTGGAACGGGCCTGGCGGGACGCCGGACTGGACCCGCAACAGCCCGACGCGCTGGGCCTGTTGGAGGCCCACGGTACGGGGACCCCGGTGGGCGACGCCGCGGAACTCGCCACCCTCGGGCGGGTGTTCGGTCCGGCGTCACCAGGGCCGGCGGCGCCCGGGTCGGCCGCCGGCCCGGTCGCGCTCGGTTCGGTGAAGTCGATGGTGGGGCACACCATGCAGGCCTCCGGGATGGCCGGACTGATCAAGGCGGCGCTCGCCGTGCACGAGGGGGTGCTGCCGCCGACCCTCCATCTGGAGGAGCCGCACGCGGAGTTCGCGCGGACCCGGATGCGCCCGGTCACGACCGCGGAGCCGTGGGACCGGGCGCGCGGGGCGGCGCCAAGGCGGGCCGGGGTGAACGCCTTCGGGTTCGGCGGGATCAACGCGCACGTGGTGCTGGAGGAGGCACCGGCCGTACGAGCCCCGGCCGCGCCGGCCCCCACACCCGTACCCATACCCGCCCCCGCCCCCGCACCCGCACCCGTGAGGCGGTTCGTTCCACCGCCCCCGGCGAGGCGGCGGCCCCGCACAGGAGTGGGTGGTCCGCCGCCCGGCCCCGGAGCGGGGGCGGGGGCGGGGGCCGCGTCGGAATCCGGGGCGGAGGCCGGGCGCGGGCGGGATTCCGTACTCCTGCTGAGCGCCGGGAGCCCCGAGGAACTGGGCCGGCGGCTGGAGGGCGCCGAGTCGGCCGCTCCGTACGCTGACGATGCGGACGGCATGCCGGAGGACGGCGGGCCGTGCCGGCTGGCCCTGGTCGGGCCCACCGCACAGCGCCGGGCGCTGGCCGCCCGCGTCGTCGCCCGTGGCCGCGCCTGGCGGGGCCGGGGCGACGTGTGGTTCACCCCGCGCCCCCTGCTCGGCCCGTACGCCGAGCAGCCGGGCGGACCCGGCGGCGGCCGGGTGGCGTTCCTCTTCCCCGGCCTGGAACCGGAGTTCGCGCCGGAGGTCGGCGACGCGGCGGACCGGCTGGGCCTGCCCCGGCCGGTCCTGACGGGCGGCGGCGAACTGATCGAGCGCGCCCTCGACGCGATCGCCGTCGGCCGCTTCTTCGCCCGCGCGCTGCCCGGGATCGGCATCGAGCCCGATCTGCTGGCCGGGCACAGCCTCGGCGAATGGGCGGCCATGGTCGCGGCCGGCATGTACCCGCAGGAGGCCGTCGACACCTTCCTCGACTCGCTGCGCCCCGGGGCGCTCAAGGTCCCGGACCTCGTGTACGCGGCGGTGGGCTGCGGGGCCGGGCGGGCGGCCGGCGCCCTGCACGGGCTGGACCGGGTGGTGGTCAGCCACGACAACTGCCCGCACCAGGCGGTGGTGTGCGGTGCGCCGGAGCAGGTCTCGGCCGTGCTCGGGCGGCTGCGGGCCGAGGGGGTGCTGGGCCAGGAACTGCCCTTCCGCTCCGGGTTCCACACGCCGATGTGGGAGCCGTACCTGGGCCAGGTCAGGGCGGCGTTCGACGGGCTGCCGCTGCGCGCACCGCGGCTTCCGGTGTGGTCGGCGACGACCGGCGCCCCGTACCCCGCCGACCCGGCCGGGGTGCGGGAGCTGGTGGTCCGCCACCTGCTGGAACCGGTGGACTTCCGCGGCCTGACCCTGCGGCTGTACGAGGAGGCGGGCGTACGGGCCTTCGTCTCGGCGGGGCCGGGCAGCCTGTCCGGGTTCGTGGAGGACACCCTGCACGGCCGGGACCACCTCGCGGTGAACGCGGCGCTCCCCCGGCTCGGCGGCCTCGCGGGCCTGCGCCGGCTGGCGGCGGCCCTGTGGACGGAGGGGCTGTCCCCCTCCTGGTCCCGCCTGCTGGACACCGGGGCCGCCGCCGCGCCGTCCGATTCCCGTGCCCGCGCGGTCCCTCCGGCCCGCACGGACACGGGAACGGACACGGGAACGGACACGGGAACGGGAACGGTCCTGGATCTGGGGTCGCCGCTGGTGCGGCTGGGCGAGACGGCCCGGGCAACCTTGGGCACCGCGGTCCTCGGCACCCCGATCCCCGGTACCACGGTCCTCGGCACCCCGGTCGCCGGCGGGCCGGTCCCGGGTGCGGTCGTGGCTCCCGGCGGTTCGCAGCCCCGGCTGCTGTCGGCGCTGGACGCGCTCCTGGCCGAGACCCGCAGCGCCACGGCCGCCGTCACCGAGGCCTGGACCCGCGCGGCCGGGCGGAACCCCGCCGCCGACTGCCCCGCGCCCGCACCACGGTCACCAGGTCCCGGCGCGGACGCAACCGCGGACGCGGGCACGGGCACGGCCGCGGGCACGGACGCAGACGCGTACGCGCAGCCGTACGAGGAGACCCGGACCCTGTCCCTGGAGACCATGCCGTACGTCCGCGACCACTGCGTGTACCTCCAGCCCGACGACTGGCCGGAGGACGCGGACCGGTTCCCGGTGGTGCCCATGACCACCATGCTGGAGCTGGCCGCCGGGGCCGCCCTGCGCACGACCGCCCCCGGATCGCCCGCGGCCGTCGTGGGCTACGACGAGATGCGCGCCCTGCGCTGGCTCCCCGTCGCCCCCGCCGCCGAGGTGCGCATCAGCGCGACGCCCGCGGGCCAGGGGCGGGTGCGGGTGCGCATCGGGGACTGTGCGAGCGTCACCGTCCTGCTGGCCGCGAGGCCTTCCGCTCCTCCCCCACCCCCCGACCCGGCCCCACTCACGGCGGAGGAGCGGGCTCCGGTCAGCGCCGAGGCGCTCTACCGCGACCGGTGGATGTTCCACGGCCCCCGGTTCGCCGGGGTGCACGAGGTCACTTCCGTCGGCGAGGACGGCATCCGCGGTGTGCTGCGCGCCCTGCCCGCGCCGGGGGCGCTGCTGGACGCGGCCGGGCAGCTGCTCGGGCACTGGATGCAACTGCGGCTCAGCCGGGACCGGTTGGTGTTTCCCGCCACCCTGGAGCGGATCCGCCTGTACGGGCCGCCGCCGCGCGAGGGCGCGCTGCTGACCGCTACGGCCCGGATCCGTGAGGTCCGCGCGGCGTCCGTACGTGGCGACGTCGAACTGCGGGCCGCGGACGGCTCGGTGTGGGCGCGCCTGGAGGACTGGACGTACCGCAGGTTCGCGGCCGACGAGCGGGTCTGGCCGATGAAGTTCACCCCGGAGGTCTGGGGGATCGGCGAGGCGCAGCCCGGCGGCTGGTGTGCGGCGGCCCGGCGGTGGACCGACCCGGCCTCCCAGGAGCTGGTGATGCGCCGCTACCTCGGCGCCGTCGAACGCGCGCAGTACGAGCGGACGGGCCCCCGCGCCCGGTCGGCCTGGCTGCTCGGGCGGATCGCCGCCAAGGACGCGCTGCGCCAGCACCTCTGGGAGGGCGGCGCGGGGCCGGTCTTCCCGGCCGAGGTGACCGTCGGTAACGACCCGTCGGGCCGCCCGGTGCCCGGTGGCCCGGCCGCCGGCCTGCGGCTCTCGCTCGCCCACAAGGACCTCCTCGCGGTCGCCGTCGCCCGGCCGGCCGGCGCCGCCCCCGTCGGTATCGACGTCGAGACGGTGACCGAGGACCCCGACGCGCTGTGCCGGATCGCCCTCACCGCGGACGAACTCCTGCTCGCCGAGCGGCTGGCGGCCCGTGACGGGGGCGGCCTGCCCCGGGCGCTCACCGCACTGTGGTGCGCCAAGGAGGCGGCTGCCAAGGCGGAGGGGACCGGGCTCGCCGGGCGGCCCCGGCAGTGGACCGTCACCGAGGACCCGGTCCGCGGCGGGCTGTGCGTCCACTCCCCCGAGGGGCGCCGCCGTCCCGTACGTACCGCCGTCCTCGACGTGGCGCCCCGCCCGCACGCCCCGCCGGTGGCCCATGTGGTCGCCTGCACCACCGATCCGGCCGGTCCGGCGGGTCCGGCGGGTCCGGCGGGTCCGGCGGGATACGCCGACTCTGCCGCCCCCACCACCCCCACCGCCCCCACCGCTCCCTTCGTCCTCTCACCCCCCACGGAGACACGTCATGACCATGACTTCTGAAGAGACCCGCGACACGCTCGCCGAGATCACCCGCATGCTCGTCGAGATCGTCGGCGACGAGTTCCTCCTGGCCGACGAGGTGACGATGATGACGACGTTCAACGAGGACCTGGCCCTGGAGAGCATCGAGTTCGTGGCCCTGGCCGAGCGCCTGCACGAGCGGTACGGCGCGGAGGTGGACCTCATGGGGTTCCTCGCCGAGAAGGACATGGAGGCCATCCTCGCGATGTCGGTCGGCGACCTGGTCGCGCACATCGACCGGGTCACCCGGGCCGCGCTCGGTTCGCGGGCCGCCGGTCCGCACCCGGCGCCGGCCGCCTGACCGGGGTCCGCCGCCATGGCCGAGATCCTGGTGAACTCCCTGCGCTTCCACGTGCAGCGCCTCCCCGCACCGGCGGAGGCGGAGGCGGACAGGGCGGGCCCCGGCCCCGCCGTGGTCTTCCTGCACGGTCTCGTCGTCGACAACCTGTCCAGCTTCTACTGCCCGCTCGCGGTCCCCGTGGCCCGTGCCGGGCACGAGGTGGTCCTCTACGACCTGCGGGGCCACGGCCTGAGCGAGCGCCCGCCGACCGGGTACGACAGCCGTACCGCCGTGAGTGACCTGGTGGCCCTGCTCTCCGCCCTGGGCCTGGCCCGCCGGCCGGTGCACCTGATCGGCAACAGCTACGGCGGCACGCTCGCGCTGCACACCGCGCTGGCCCGGCCGGACCTGGTCGCGGGACTGACCCTCCTCGAACCACCGTTGAGCGGGGCCTGGGTGGAGAACATGGTCGACACCCTGTCGGTGGCGGCGCTCAGCCTGGAGGACAGCCCGGTGTCCGCCGAGCTCTCCTCGCTGCGGCTGCGCAAGGCGGCCAGGCTGACGGCGGTCGCCGACGCGCTGCTGAACCACACGTCACTGATCGACGACATCGCCGGCGGCCGGACCTTCGGCCCCGCGGACTACGCCCGGCTGAGCTGCCCGGTGCTGACCGTGTGCGGAGAGCACTCCGAACTGGTGCCGGGCGCCCGGGAACTGGCCGGATACGCGCCCGACTGCACGCTGCGGATCCTGCCCGGCCTCGGTCACGACGTGCTCAAGGAGAGCAGCGGGGTCCTGCGGGACGCGGTGCTCGGCCACCTGGCGGCGGTCCGGGACGCCCGCCGCGACGCGGGCCGGGACACGGCCCGGGGCGCGGTCCGGCTCGGCGGGATCCGGCTCGGCGAGAGGGGAGCGCTGGTCCCGTGAGGTTCCTCTTCGTGGTCCCGCCGCTCGTGGGACACGTCAATCCCACGCTCGCGGTGGGCGCAGAACTGGCCGCCCGTGGCCACGAGACCGCGTGGACCGGACCGCCGGAGGTCCTGACCCGGCTGCTGCCCGCGCACACCCGGCTGTTCCCCTCGGGCGGCGCGCCGGGCGACGCGGCGGGCGACGCGGCGGGCCGTACCGCGGCGGACGCGACGGGCGACACGGCCGGCGGCGCAGCGGTCACCGGACCGGGAGGCTACGCGGCGCTGCACGAGCACTGGCGGGACCTGCGGGGAGTGGCAGCCCTGCACTTCCTGTGGAGCCGGGCGCTGATCCCGCTCGCCCGGGCCATGGTGCCGGGAGTGGAACGGGCCGTCGAGTCCTACCGGCCGGACGTGGTCGTCGCCGACCAACAGGCCCTGGCGGGCCCCCTGGTGGCCCGGCGGCTCGGCGTGCCATGGGCGACCTCGGCGACCACCTCGGCCGAGTTCACCCGACCCTTCTCCGGCTTCCCCAAGGTCGGCGCGTGGGTGACGGAGCAGATCGCGGGCCTGCTCGCGGAGTACGGGGCCGGAGCGGGGGTGGGTGCGGGTACCTCTGTGGGAAGTTGGGACCCGCGGTTCTCCGACCGACTGGTCCTGGTCTTCTCCACGCCCGAACTCATCAGTGCCGGCGAGGACTTCGCCGATGAGGGCGGCGCGGCACGGTCCGGGGAGCGCTTCCCGGCGCACTACGCCTTCGTCGGGCCCGCCTTCGGGGCCCGTCCCGGCGCCCGGGACTTCCCCTGGCGCCGGCTCGACCCGGACCGCCGCCGTGTCCTGGTCTCCCTGGGCACCCTCAACCGCGAGGCGGGCGCCCGGTTCTACGCCTGCGTGCTGGACGCCGCCGAACAGCTCAAGGACCGGGTGCAGCTGGTGCTGGCCGCGCCCGGCGCCCTGACCGGACCCGTGCCGGACCACGTACTGCTGCGGGACACCGTGCCCCAGCTCGAACTGCTCCCCCACCTCGACGCGGTCGTCAGCCACGGTGGGCACAACACCGTGTGCGAGGCGCTCGCCCACGGACTGCCCCTGGTCGTGGCACCGATCCGGGACGACCAGCCGATCGTCGCCCAGCAAGTCGCCGCGGCCGGGGCGGGTGTGCGCCTGCGCTTCGGCCGGGCCCGCGCGCAGGACCTGTGCGAGGCGATCACCGCCGTCGTCGACGACCCCGGCTACCGCCGGGCGGCCCGGCGGATCCAGACCTCCTTCGCCGCGGCCGGCGGTGCCGCCGCCGCGGCCGACCGGTTGGAGAAGCTCATATGACCTCTGCGCTGCCTCCCGGCCGCGGCCGCTGGCTGTCCGTCGCGACGCTCGTCGCCCTGGGCGCCGGCACCGTACGGGCCCGCCGCCGGCTGCACGCCCTGCCGGTGCTACCCGTGCCACCCGTACCACCCGTACCGCCCGCGGCGCCCGCGTCGGCCGGCCCGAACGCCACGCAGGCCGCGCTCTCCGCCCCGGCGGTCGGCCCGTACCGGCTCATCGCCGCCGAAGGGGTGGCCGTGGGTGAGGACGTCCTGCGCGCCGCCCGCGCCCATGCGGAGCACGAAGGGCTCCAGGTGCTGGAGCTGGTTCCGTACGACCTCGACGCCGAGCGGGCCCTCGGCCTGCTGCGCCTGGTCGACCCGGCCGGCTACCGGCGGGACCGGCTGGCCGCCGGCCGCGGGGCGGGCTTCGCGCTCCTGGCGACCGGGGACGTGCTCGACCGGGCGGCCGTCGACCCCGGCGTACCCCGCGGGGTCCCCGAACTCCTCGCGCTCGGCCGCCGTCTGAAGGAGTACGCCTGCGACGCCACCGACCTGGCCGTGGCCCCCGGCCTGTCCGTCACCGAGCCCCGGCCGGACCGCCGGGTGGAGGAGCTCCACGCCCAGGGCCTGCCCCCGGGCCTGCTGACGGCCGCCCAGCTCGCGGGCCTGGCGCTGCTGGCCACCGGGGCGGTCCGGCACGGCCGCTGGGGCGCGGCGGCCGCCGCCCTCTACTGGGCGCAGCCGTACCTGGTCCTGGGCACCGGCGGTCCGCTGCACCCCGCCGGTCTCGCCCGGTCCACCGCCGCCCGGCCGGTACGTTCGCTGCGCACGGGACTTCGTACGGCCGCGGGGGCGCGCATCGCCGCCGCGGTACGGGCGGCCCTCGGCACGGACACCGAGCGCGCGGCGCGGTACGCGGCCGAACTCGCCTCCGGTACGGACCGGTTCTTCGAGCCGCGGCGGCCCGACTGCCCCTGGTGCGGGGCGGCCGATCCGAGCGTACGGGTACGGGTCCCCGACCTGCTCCAGGGCAAGCCGGGCCTGTTCACGCTGGAGCAGTGCGGGTCCTGCGGGCACGTCTTCCAGAACCCCCGACTGACCCCGGAGGGGCTGGACTTCTACTACCGCGACTTCTACGACGGCCGCGGCGGCGAGGGGGCGGGCGTGGTGTTCGGCCGGCTCGGGGAGGCGTACCGGGCCCGGGCCCGGATGCTCGCGCCCTTCGCCTCCCCCGCCTCCTGGCTCGACGTCGGCACCGGGCACGGTCACTTCTGCGCGGTCGCCCGGGACATCTGGCCGGCCACCCGCTTCGACGGGCTGGACATGGGCGACGGGGTCCAGGAGGCCGAGCGCCGCGGCTGGGTCGCCGCCGGCTACCAGGGGCAGTTCCCCGAACTGGCCGCCAAGCTGGCCGGGCAGTACGAGGCGGTCAGCATGTACCACTACCTGGAGCACACCCGCGATCCCTTCGTGGAGATCGATGCGGCCGCCACCGTCCTTGTCCCGGGCGGGCACCTGCTGATCGAGCTGCCCGATCCGCAGTCGCGGATGGCGCGGCTGCTGGGGGCGCACTGGCTGCCGTGGTTCCAGCCCCAGCACCAGCACCTGATGCCGGTGGCCAATCTGCGCCGGGCCCTGGCCGAGCGCGGCTTCACGGTGGTCGCCGAGGAGCACGGCCGGGCCCACCAGCACAACGACTTCGTCGGCGCCCTCGCCCTCACCGTCAACCGGATCGCCCCCGACCCGGACACGCCCTGGGCGGCCGCCGTCGCGGGCGGACCCGAACCCGGCCGCCTGCGCCGTACGGGCCGCCGGGCGGTCCGCGCGGCCGCCGTGCCGGGC
>NZ_WTFF01000244.1 GCF_019400985.1 Streptomyces bambusae | reverse complement strand
TCGCCGGTACGTCGGCCAACTCGGCCCGCAGGTACGCATGGTGGTTCCCGGCCGCGGCCTCCCGCAGGCGCGCCTCGCGCTCCCGGTGCACCGCCGCCAGCGTCGGACGGGGGCCGAGCACGGGGGCTCCGGGTGGACCGCGTCGGCGGGCAGGTGGCGCTCCAGCCGGAGCAGCGCACCCGCGGCGCCCAGCGCGGCCACGGCGAGGAGGGCCCAGGGCAGCCGGCCGTCGACGGCGAGCAGCCCGGTGAACAGGGACGGGGCCAGTGCCCCGGCCAGCGAGTAGGACAGCTGGTACGTCGCCAGGTAGCGGCCGCGTACGGCCTCCGGCGCGGCGGAGACCGACAGGGCCCCGGCCGACGGGCTGTGGATCAGCTCGCCCAGGGTGTAGACGATGACGACGGCCAGCAGGCCGACGGCCAGTCCGGTCCCACCGGGCCGCAGCGTGCCCAGCACGATCTGGCCGGCGAAGGCGGCGGCGAAGAGCACCGCGCCCAGGGCCGCCGAGCGGGTCCGGCGGGCGCCGGAGCGGCGCACCCGGGCGGCGACGAGGACGCCGGCGCCGGCGCACAGGGCGGTGTTGAGGGTGAAGGCGGCGCCGGTGAGGGAGTCCGGGCCGTTCAGCCAGGCGGTGAGGTAGAGCGGGAAGAGCACGGACAGGGCCGCGTAGCCCAGCGCGGTCAGGAAGTTGGCGGCGGTCAGGCCGAGGAAGGGGCGGTCGCGCAGCACCATCCGGTACCCGGCCGCCGGCCGGGCCACGGCGCCGGTCCCGGTCCCGGTCCGGCCGGCCTCAGCCGCCCCGCCCGCCTTCGGGAGGGCGTCCCGCACCGGGTGGACCCGGCTGACGAGCAGCCCCGCGAGGGCGAAGGCCAGTGCGGTGGCCCAGGCGGTGACGTCGAAGGCGGCCGGGCCCCAGACCCCGAGGACCGTGGAGACCAGCAGCGCCCCCGCGCCCATGCCGGCGTTCTGCAGGGCCCGCAGCGAGGCCTGGAGCCGGTCCCGGGCGGAGCCGCGGGCGACCTCGCCGATCAGCGAGTGCTGGACGACCGGGAAGGAGCGGTCGGCGAGCGCGGCGACCAGCGCGACCGCGGCGAAGGCGGGGACGGAGCCGGCCAGCGGGTAGAGGGCGAAGCCGAGCACCCGCAGCGCGTAGAGCACGAGGTTGACCCGCTTGGCTCCGTACCGGTCGACGGCGGAGCCGGCCACCGGCATGGAAGCGATCCCGGCGAGCCCGGTCGCCGTCAGGACCATACCGACGACGGCGAAGGACAGACCGGTGACGTGGTGGAAGAAGACCAGCGTGAACGGGATGTACATGCCGATCCCGATCGCGCTGACCCCGATCCCCGCGAGCATCGACCGCTCCCCCACGATCCGTTCCACCGCGATCCGTTCCGCCGCGCCGCGCGCCATGTCAGGTCCCCCCTCGTTCCCCGCACTGTGCCATGTAGATCAGTCGCAAGTAGCTTAGCGTCAAGCTACTTGCCGTCAAGCTACTTTTTTGCGATCTCCCGAGAGGGGGCCGGATACTTCCGCCATGACCGAGAGCAGCAGGACCGGCCAGGACGCCGTCGACGCCATCACCGCGCAGTGGTACGCGGTGCGGCCGGAGCTGGAGACCGCCCCGATGGCCGTCTTCGGCCGGATCTACCGCATCAGCCGGGCCATGGCCGACGCGACGGAGCGGGTGTACGAACGCCACGGGATCTCACGCGGGGAATTCGACGTCATCGGCACGCTGCGCCGCTCGGGCGAGCCCTACACGCTGTCGCCGCGTCAGCTCTCGGCGACGCTGATGCTCACCTCGGGCGGGATGACCGGGCGGCTGGACAAGCTGGAGAAGGCCGGGCTGCTGGGCCGCAGCCCCGACCCGCACGACCGGCGGGGACTTCAGGTCACTCTCACCGAACGCGGTCTGGAACTGGTGGACGCGGCCGTGGTGGCCGGCCTGGAGGTGCAGCGGGCCGCGCTGACCGGGTTCTCCGACGAGGAGGTCGACGTACTCTCGGGCCTGCTGCGCAGGCTGCTCGGCGCCGTCCAATAACGGCGCCGTCCAGTAACGGCGGCGTCCAGTAACGGCGGCGGGCACGTCGCAACCCGGATCAGGGACCCGTATCAGGGACCCGTATCAGGACACAACGAAGCGCCGGAGGTCCCCTGGACCCCCGGCGCTTCGCAGAGCGGGTGTCAGCCCTGCTGCTTGCGCGACTTGTCGCCGACCATCACGAGACCCGCGATGACCAGGAACAGCACGATCGGCAGGAGCACGTAGAGACCGACGGTCTCGGCCACGCTGATGCCCGCACCCGGGTCGTCGCCGTCGTCCGGGGTCACCGCGAGGGCGGGAGACGTCATCAGCAGCATCATGAGCGTCGTACCGGCCGCGACGGCGCCGGCGCGCAGGGCGTTCTTGTTGTCCACGGTGCAAACGTAGCGAACGCCCGAACGAACCGCGCGTCCGGGGTGCCGTACGGGGGTCACGGCCCCGGCGGCACCCCCTCGGCCACCGCCCTGAGCAGGGCTCCGGCCCGCTGCGACGCGGTCAGCCGCTCCAGGGACACCGGCCGGCCGGCCGCGTCCGCGACCGGCAGCCGCCAGTTGGGGTACTGGTCCCAGGTGCCCGGCAGGTTCTGCGGCCGCCGGTCGCCCACCGCGTCCGGCAGCCATACACCGACCAGCCGCGCCGGGGTGCGCACCAGGAAGCGGTACAGGGCCTGTACGGCGGCCTCCTCGCCGCCGGTGTCCAGGCCCCGTTCCTCCAGCACCGCCAGCCACTCGGCGGTGTCGGCGGCGTCCTCGGCCTTCTCCTGCTCGACCGGGCGGGCCAGCAGGCCCAGCCGGTCGCGCAGCTCGACGTGGCCGCCCGTCAGTTTGGCGGCGGTGGGCGGCAGATCGTGCGTGGTGACCGTGGCCAGGCAGTCGCCCCGCCAGGCCCCCGGCTCCAGCGGGCGCCCGTCGCCGTCCCAGTCCCGCTCGAACCACAGCACCGAGGTGCCGAGCACCCCGCGCCGGGCCAGCGCGTGGCGCACGCGCGGCTCGACCGTGCCGAGGTCCTCGCCGATCACCACGGTCCCGGCCCGGTGCGCCTCCAGCACGAGCAGGGCGAGCATGGCCTCGCCGTCGTACGCCACGTACGCGCCCTCGGCGGGCGGGGTGCCCCGCGGCACCCACCACAGCCGGAAGAGCCCCATCACGTGGTCGATGCGCAGCGCGCCCGCGTGCCGGAACAGGGCCCGCAGCAGCGCCCGGTAGGGCGCGTAGCCCGACGCCGCCAGGGTGTCCGGGCGCCAGGGCGGCAGGCCCCAGTCCTGGCCGTGGGCGTTGAAGGCGTCCGGCGGGGCGCCGACGGTCATGCCCGGTGCGTACAGGTCGGGCCGGCTCCAGACGTCGGCGCCGCCGGGGTGGACGCCGACGGCGAGGTCGTGGACCAGCCCGACGGACATGCCCGCGTCCCGTGCGGCCGCCTGGGCGGCGGCCAGCTGAGTGTCGGTCAGCCAGGCCAGCCAGCAGTGGAAGTCGGCCCGGACCGGGTCCGGTTCGGCGGACCGCGGCCAGGTCTGCGGGTCCGGGCCGTGGCGTTCGGCCAGGGCGCACCAGCCGGCGTGCGCGGCCAGTGCCGCGCCCCCGGCGGTGCGGAAGCGCTCGTAGGCGGCGGCCCTGGCGGACTCGCGCGGGACGGCGTACAGCAGCTCCAGGGCGGCGCGTTTGACCGCCCAGACGGCGTCCCGGTCGATCAGGGCGCCCTTGTCCAGGACCTCCTGGCGCAGCACGGCCCCCTGGTCGGCGAGGGCCGCGAGCGCGGTGCGGGCGGTGCACTGCGCGTACTCGGGGATGTCCTCGATCCGCAGGTACACGGGGTCGGCGTAGCGCCGCGAGGACGGCCGGTACGGGGAGGGGTCGGTGGGCGTGCCGGGGACGGCGGTGTGCAGCGGGTTGATCTGGAGGAAGCCGGTGCCGTGGGTCCGGCCCGCCCAGTCGGCCAGGGCGGCGAGGTCGCCGAGGTCGCCCATGCCCCAGGACCGCTCCGACAGCAGGGAGTACAGCTGGACGAGCAGCCCGTGGGCCCGCTCCGGGGCGGCGGGGGCCCGTTCGGGGGCCACGACGAGGGTGGCCTCGCCGGTCCGGCCGTCGGGCGCGACGGCGTACAGGCGGTGCACGCCGAGCGGGGGCGGCCCGGCCGGCAGCGGCGCGTCCTGGCCGGTGGACCACTCGGCGGGCCAGGACGCTGCCGGAAGGGCGTCGCCCGCTCCTCCCGCGTCCTCCTCGCGTTCGAGCCGGAGCCGGGTGCCCGGGGGCAGCGCCGCGAGGGCGGCCGGGGCGGCGCCGCCGGCCCACTGCACCAGGACCGGCGGCAGCAGCCGGCTGCCGGCCGCCGCCTCCGCGGCGGCGAGGGCGGAGCTGACGGCCTGCGGGGTGGAGGCGTCGACCCCGAGGGCACCGAGCACGGCGCGGACCGTGGCCTCGGGCACCTCGACGGTGACGTCCCGGGAGGGCTGGTAGGAAGTGGCCACGCCATGCAGGCCGGCGAGCCGGGCCAGGTCCATCGGCATCCCCTGTTTCTACGTCTAGACGCCCGCGGCGGTGGCGGGCGTGGTCGGCTCGCTCGTCAACGGTGCCTCGTCGGTGAGCGGCGGCTCGCTGGTCAGCGGCGCATGACCGGTATCGGCAAGCGGGGCCTCGCTCGTGAGCGGGGCCCCGCGGTCGGCCGGGAGCCCGGGCTCGCCGCCGGGGGCGGGCAGGAGGGCGTGGAGGGGGGTGTGCCGCACGGGAGCGCTCCTCGGGTCGGGGCCCGGCCGGGTGCCGGGCGGCGGTGGGACACCGCAGCCCTACCCAGCGCCCCGGCCCGCACTCCTGCCGTGGCAGGAGGCTGACACCGCGCGGCCCGCCCGGCGCGGCGGGGCGGTTCCGCCGGCATCTGCTGTGCAAGAGCCGCTGTCCACCTCGTCGGGGTCCGGTGCCGTGGGCCGTGCCCTCGGCGTGCCGGTGAACGCCGCGCCGCCCCGCCCGGGACCGGGTGGTCCCGTGACGGGGCGGCGCGGTGTCAGGAGGCCGCCGGGGCCGCGATCCTGGCGAGGGCGTCGTCCGCGCCGTACGGCTGGAGGTACGGCATCCAGCGCGGGTCGCGGTGGCCGGTGCCGATGATGCGCCAGGCCAGCCCGGACGGCGGGGCCGGCTGGTGGCGCAGCCGCCAGCCCAGTTCCAGGAGGTGGCGGTCCGCCTTGACGTGGTTGCAGCGGCGGCACGCGGCGACGACGTTGTCCCACACGTGCTGGCCGCCCCGGCTGCGCGGGATGACGTGGTCGACGCTGGTGGCCACGCCTCCGCAGTACATGCAGCGGCCGCCGTCGCGGGCGAACAGGGCGCGGCGGGTGAGAGGAACGGGCCCCCGGTAGGGGACCCGCACGAACCGTTTGAGTCGCACCACGCTGGGAGCGGGGACGACTTGCGAAGCACTGTGCAGAAAGGCGCCGGATTCCTCTAGGCAGACAGCCTTGTTCTCCAGGACGAGGACGAGCGCGCGGCGGAGCGGTACGACGCCGAGAGGCTCGTACGACGCGTTGAGGACCAGGACGTGCGGCACGGGTGCCTCCTTGTACGCCGGCGGCGCGTGGCTCGCGCCGGGACGATCTGCCTTCAGTTTCACCTTCCTGCTGGCCGGCGCGCCACCACTCGCCCGTAACGGGTCGGAGGTGTTTTCGCCCACACCCCGTTCATCCCCACTCCGGGCCCGTCTCTCCCTCGAACACGGCAGAACACCGGTGGCGGGGACGTCGGGGAGTCGCAGAGGTTCTGCGGCATCGGCAAGAAGGCACCGGGAATGCCCCGTTAGTGTGGTTGCGCTGCCCGCACCTCTCGTCCGCGGGCAGGCCGCTACATCAGGAGGTTCCCGCCGTGCCCTGGCCCGCCGCCGCGTCCACCCTCGCGACCGAGGTACCGGATATGTCCACCACGGTGAAGGACACGCACGAGAGCGTCACCAACGCCGCCAGTTTCATCGAGGAGAACTGGGCCGGATGGCTGTACGTGGGCCTCCGGATCCTGCTGATCATCGTGATCGCGATGGCGCTGCGCTCGATGGTCCGCAAGGCGCTGACCAAGCTGATAAACCGCATGAACCGCGGCGCGGAGGCCGTCGAGGGCACCCCGTTGGGCGGTCTGCTGGTCAATGCCGAGCGCCGGCGCCAGCGTTCCGAGGCGATCGGCTCGGTGCTGCGCTCGGTGGCCTCGTTCCTGATCCTGGGCACGGCCGGCCTGATGGTGCTCGGCGCCCTGGAGATCAACCTGGGGCCGCTGCTGGCGAGCGCCGGTGTGGCCGGTGTGGCCATCGGTTTCGGTGCGCGGAACCTGGTCACCGACTTCCTGTCCGGCGTGTTCATGATCCTGGAGGACCAGTACGGCGTCGGGGACAAGATCGACGCCGGTGTGGCCTCGGGCGAGGTGGTCGAGGTCGGCCTGCGCGTGACCAAGCTGCGCGGCGACAACGGCGAGATCTGGTACGTGCGCAACGGCGAGATCAAGCGGATCGGCAACCTCAGCCAGGGCTGGGCGACGGCGAGCGTCGACGTGCAGGTCAAGCCGAGCGAGGACCTGAACAAGGTCCGCCAGGTGCTCCAGGACGTCGCCGACGGCATGGCGAAGGAGTCGCCGTGGGACGAGCACCTGTGGGGCCCGGTCGAGGTCCTGGGCCTGTCCGAGATGCTGCTCGCCTCGATGACCGTGGCGGTCTCGGCGAAGACGATGCCGGGCAAGCAGTTCGCGGTGGAGCGGGAGCTGCGCTGGCGGATCAAGGAGGCGTTCGACGCGGCGGGCATCGCGATCGTGGGCGGGCTGCCGCCCGTCGAGGAGGAGGACGCGCCGGCGGACCCGACGGCCGCCGTCGCCGCGCCGTCGGCCCTGGCCAACCCGGCCTCGCCGCAGTCGGCCGCGACCGCTCCGATCCCGGCGCAGCCGGCCGTGCCCGGGCCCAACCTCACCAAGTAGCCGGGCCCGCGCAGCCGGTCGGCCCCGCACCCGTCCCGCATCCCGTGCCCCCGCAGATCGTTTTCTGCGGGGGCACCGGCATTGACAGCCCTCGAACGACGATAGGAAACTTACCTAACAATCACCTTCGGCGAGGGAGCAGATCGAGTCATGGCTTCCGGCACCACCCCTGGAACCCCCAGCCTGCTGCGCGCGATGAACGACCGGGCCGCCCTGGAGCTGCTGCTGGCGCACGGCCCGCTGTCGCGGACCCGGATCGGCCGCCTGACCGGACTGTCCAAGCCCACCGCCTCCCAGCTGCTGGCCCGGCTGGAGGCCGCCGGCCTCGTCGTGGCCACCGGCACCGACGGCGGCCGCCCCGGCCCCAGCGCCCAGCTGTACGCCCTGAACGCGGCCGTCGCCCACGTCGCCGGCCTGGACGTCACCCCGGAGCGGATCCTGGCGGGCGTCGCCGACCTCGCCGGCGAGCTGGTCGGCAGCTTCGAACTGCCCACCACCGGATCCACCGACCCCGTCGCCCGCCAGGTCACCGAGGCGCTCGACGGCGCGGTCAAGGCCGCCGGGCTGCACCGCGGGGACGTCCACCGCGTGGTGATCGCCACTCCGGGCGCCTTCGACCCGCACACCGGGCGGCTGCGCTACGCCAGCCACCTGCCCGGCTGGCACTCCCCCGCCCTCCTCGACGAGCTGGCCGCCGCCCTGCCCATGCCGGTCGAGTACGAGAACGACGTCAACCTCGTCGCGATCGCCGAGCAGCGCCTGGGCGCCGCCCGCGGTCACGAGGACTTCGTCCTGCTGTGGAACGAGGAGGGTCTGGGTGCCGCCCTCGTGCTCGGCGGGCGGCTGCACCGCGGCTGGACCGGCGGCGCGGGGGAGGTCGGCTTCCTGCCGGTGCCCGGGCACCCGCTGGTCCGGCGGGTCACCCGGGCCAACTCCGGCGGCTACCAGGAGCTGGCCGGCGTACAGGTCGTGCCGCGACTGGCGGCCGGGCTGGGGCTGGAGACCGGGCCCGCGGCCGGGCCCGGCAGCCCCGAGGTCGCGGCCGCCGTCGCCCTGCTGAGCCGGGCGGCGGCCTCGCCCGAGGGGCCGTACCTGGGCCTGCTCCAGTCGTACGCCACCGCCCTGGCGACCGGTCTCGCCTCGCTGGTCGCCGTACTCGACCCGGAGATCGTCGTCCTCTCCGGTGCGGTGATCTCGGCGGGCGGCGAACCACTGCGCGAGCTGCTCTCGGCCGAGCTCGCCGAACTGGCCCCCTCCCGCCCGCGCCTGGTCACCGGAGAGGTGAGCGAGCGGCCCGTGCTGCGCGGCGCGCTGGAGAGCGCGCTGGGCACCACCCGCGACGAGGTGTTCGACACGTCCCGCACGTCCCACTGAACGGCACGCCCTGACCGGCCGCACGCCCTGCCCGGCCGCACGGCCCGCACACCCTGCCCAGCCGCACGTCCCGCACACCCTGCCCGGCCGCACGCCCGAACGCCCTGCCCGCCGCACGTCCCGTACGTCCCGAACGCCCTGCCCAGCCGCACGCCCCGTACGTCCGCTCGCGCCATTTCCACCCGCTAGTCTCCGCAGCCGCACGTCCCCCGAGGATCTTCCCCCGCGCAGAGAGAGACCCGCCATGCCCGGAACCCGACGTCTGACCGCCCTCGTCACCGCCCTCGCCGCCATATCCGCCCTCGCCACCGCCTGTACCGGGCAGAGCGGCGGCGCGGCCGCCGACGACCCGGGCGCCGAGGTCGTGCTGAACTTCTGGCACGGCTGGTCCGCACCGTCCGAGGTCAAGGCGATCGAGGAGAACATCGCCCGGTTCCGGGCGGCCCACCCGAACATCACGGTCAAGGTCACCGGCAACATGACCGACGACAAGATCCATCAGGCCCTGCGGGCGGGCGGCGACAAGGCCCCGGACGTGGTCTCCTCCTTCTCCACCGACAGCGTCGGCAAGTTCTGCAACTCCGGCGCCTTCGTCGACCTGAACCCCTTCCTGGAGAAGTCGGGGATCGACACGGCGAAGGTGTTCCCGCCGTCGCTGCTGAACTACACCCGGTTCAAGGGCAACCAGTGCACGCTGCCCCTGCTGAACGACGCGTACGGCCTGGTCTACAACAAGGACGCGTTCCGGGCGGCCGGCATCACCGCCCCGCCGAAGACCTGGAGCGAGTTCGTCCAGGTCGCGCAGAAGCTCACCAAGGCCAAGGGCGATTCGTACGAGCAGCTCGGCCTGATGCCCACCTTCCACGGCTACGAGACCACCCCCATGCGGCTGGCGGCGCAGTGGGGGCCGGCGTACTTCGGCCCGGACGGCAGGTCGAACCTGGCGAAGGACCCGGCGTTCACCTCGATGCTGCTGGCGCAGAAGGACCTGGTCGACAAGCTCGGCGGCTACGAGAAGCTGGAGAGGTTCCGGGCCTCCTTCGGTGACGAGTGGGGCGCCGAACACCCCTTCCACAAGGGACAGGTCGCCATGCAGATCGACGGCGAGTGGCGGCCGGCCATGGCGAAGGAGGCGGGGGTGACGTTCGAGATCGGCACCGCGCCGCTGCCGGTCCCCGACGACCAGGCCGCCGACTACGGCAAGGGCTACGTCTCCGGCACGATCATGGGCATCGCCTCGGGCAGCAGGAAGCAGAACGCCGCCTGGGAGCTGGTCAAGTACATGACCACCGACACCGAGGCGGTGGTGGCCTTCGCCAACGCCATCCACAACGTGCCCTCCACCGTCGAGGCACTGGCCTCCCCGAAGCTCCAGGTGGACGACGCCTTCAGGACGTTCCTCGACATCGCCCGGCACCCCAAGTCCTCCACCACGCCGCCGCATGCGGACGGCGGCACCTACCAGCTGACCTTCACCGACCTTGGCTACCAGCACGAGAAGGGCGCGGTCCCCGACCTGCCCGCGGCGCTGGCCAGGACCGACGCGCAGATCGACACGGACATCGCGAAGGCGGAGTAGTCCGGCGATGACCACGCACACCCTGCGGGCGAAGCGCCGCCGAGCGGCCCTGCGGACCGCGGCCTTCATGTCGCCCTGGCTGATCGGGTTCGGCGTCTTCTTCGCCTACCCGCTCGTCTCCACCGTGTACTTCTCCTTCACGAAGTACGACGGCTTCCGCCCGCCCGTCTTCAACGGCCTGGACAACTGGTCGTACGTGTTCACGCAGTACCCGCTGTTCTGGCCGGCGATGCGCAACACCCTCTGGCTGGTCGTGGTGACGGTGGCCTGCCGGGTCGTCTTCGGCCTCGGCGTCGGCCTGCTGGCCACGAGGATCAAGACGGGCACCGGGGTCTTCCGCACCCTGTTCTACCTGCCCTACCTGGCCCCGCCGGTGGCCGCGACGCTGTCCTTCGTCTTCCTGCTGAACCCCGGCACCGGCCCGGTCGGCACCCTGCTCGACGCGGTGGGCCTGCCGCAGCCCGGCTGGTTCACCGACGCCGACTGGTCCAAGCCCGCGCTCACGGTGCTCGCCGTGTGGGGCGTGGGCGACCTGATGGTGATCTTCATGGCCGCGCTCCTCGACGTACCGAAGGAGCAGTACGAGGCCGCGGAGCTGGACGGCGCCGGGGCCTGGCAGCGGCTGCGGCACATCACGCTGCCGAACATCTCGCCGGTCATCCTGTTCGCGGTGGTCACCGGGGTGATCCAGGCGATGCAGTACTACACCCAGCCGCTGGTCGCGGGGAAGGTGGCGGCCGGCGTGATCGGCGGCTCGGGCCAGCAGTTCGAGCCCGGCTACCCGGACAAGTCCACCCTCACCCTTCCCCAGATCGTCTACAACGCCGGCTTCCAGCGCTTCGACTACGGCAGCGCCTGCGTCCTCGCGCTGGTCCTGTTCGCCCTCTGCACGGCCTTCACGGCCCTGCTGATGCGCCGCCGCGGCGGCCTGCTCGGGACAGGTGAGTGACCCCATGACCCATGCCGTCGACACGTCCGCCACGGGGACCGGCGCCGCGACCGGCGCCGGGACCGGGACCGGGCGGCCCCCGGCCGGCCGGCCCGCCGCCGGCCGGGACCGGG
>NZ_WTFF01000243.1 GCF_019400985.1 Streptomyces bambusae | reverse complement strand
CCGGAGTGGGGTATAAGGGCCGGTCCCGGCCGGTCGCGGCGATCGCCGCCGACGCCCGGGTGGAGCTGGCCGGCCCTGCCGGACGGTCCACCTCGTCCGCCGAGGAGCTGGCCGCGACCGGCCCGCCACCCGGCTGCGTGATCACCGCCCTGCTGGTGCCGGCCAGCGGCCCGGCCGCCGCCTTCGAGAAGACCGCCGACCGCGCCTCCCGCCACCCGGTCTGCGCGGCCGCCGTACGGATCACCACGGACGGCGTGCGCATCGCGGTCACCGGCGCCACCGCCCGCGCCCAGCGGATGCGCGACGTCGAACAGCGGCTGCGGGACGCCGAGCCCACGACGGACGCCGTGCTCGCCGCCTTCCGCGCCGAACCGCGGTCGCTCTTCGTCCCCGGACGCGGCACCTCGGCCGAGTACCTCGGCCACCTCGCGGGCGTACTGACCGCCCGCGCCCTGGCGCGGGCCCAGGCCGCCCTCGCCTGACACCGACACGGGGGGAGTGACGCAGTGCCGAAGGCGACCACGTCCGACACGACCGGGGGAGTCAGGGTGCACCCCGCCGCCCGGGGGACGGGCCCGGCCAGAGGCTCCGGCTTCTGGTCGGTCGGCGCCGTCCTGGTGCTGCTGATGCTCTCCTCCTCCGTACCGTCCGCCCTCTACGTCCTCTACCAGCAGCGCTGGGACCTCTCCTCCGGCGCGATCACCGTGGTCTTCGCCGTCTACGCGGTGACCGTGCTGGTGGGCCTGCTGCTCTTCGGCTCCCTCTCCGACACCCTCGGCCGCCGCCCGGTGCTCGGCGCCGCGCTGGTGCTGGCCATCGTCTCCATGGCCCTGTTCGCGGGCGCCGGGGGCCTGGCCCTGCTGCTCGCCGCGCGCGCCGTGCAGGGGCTCGCGGTGGGCCTGGCCACCGGCGCCATGGGCGCCGCCCTGCTGGAGCTCGGCCCCCGCTCCCGGCCCATGCTCGGGGCACAGGTGGGCAGTGCCGGGCCCACGGTGGGCATCGGGCTCGGCGGGCTCGGCGCCGGACTGCTGGTCCAGTACGCGCCAGCGCCCACCGCGCTCAGCTACCTGCTGCTGATCGGGGCCTTCACGCTCGCCCTGATCGGGGTCGTGCGGATGCCGGAGAGCGCCCCCGGCGCCGGCGGCGGCTTCCGCGTGGTGCCGCACCGCATCCACGTGCCCGCCGCGGTCCGCCGCCGCTTCGCCGTGCTGATCCTGACCATCGTCGCCGTCTGGTCGGTCGGCGGCTTCTACCTCTCCCTCGGCCCGCACCTGGCCCTCGCGCTGCTGGAGAGCACCGACTACCTGGTGGGCGGGGCCACCGTGGCCCTGCTCGCGGGCGCCGCCACCGCCGCCCAGCTGCTGCTCGGCCGCACCGAGGCGCTGCGCACGGCCCTGCTGGGCCTCGGCGGGCTGCTCGCCGGGCTCGGCCTGGTGCTGCTGGCGCTCGGCCTCGGTTCGGCCGGGGTGTTCCTGGCCGCCACCGCCGTCCTCGGGGCCGGCTGGGGCGCGGCCTTCCTCGGCTCCTTCCGGGCCCTGAGCATGCTCGCCGACCCGGCCCACCGCGGCGAACTGACCGCCGCCGTCTACGTGTTCGCCTACCTCGCCATGAGCGTGCCCGCCGTGCTCGCCGGCCGGCTCACCAACATCCACGGACTGCACCGCACCTCGGTCGGCTTCATGGCCGCCGTCGCCGGGGTCTGCGCCGTGGCGCTGCTGGCGACCTGGCGGCTGGCCCGGCGGGCGAGGGCCGAAGGGAGCACAACATGACCGGTTCCGCGATCGGCGCCGGCGACCTGCGCCGGGCCCTGCACGGGCTGGAGATCTTCGCCGGGCTGACCGGCGACCAGCTCGACTGGCTGCTCTCGGTCTCGAAGCCGCGGGTGCTCGCCGACGGCGCCGTGCTCTTCCGGGACGGCGAGGAGGCCACCGCCTTCCACGTGCTGCTGTCCGGCGGGCTCGTCGTCACCAAGGTGGTCGACGGCCGGGAGGAGGTGCTCACCCGGCACGCCACCGACGCGGCCGGCGCCGAGGAGCACGACGGCAAACCCCCGGCAGCCCACCGGTTCACCGGCGAACTGCCCCTGCTCACCGAGGGCTCGTACGTGGCCACCGCCGCCGCCAGCGGGCCCGCGACCACCGTCGTGTCCTACCCCAGGCCGGTCTTCTTCGAGATGCTCACCCGCTGCCACGGGGTCGCCGCCGTGCTGCTGCCCGTACTGGCCTGGCGGATCAAGTCCTCCGAGGTGCAAGCGCGCAAGCGGGCCACGGTGGAGGCGCTCGGCACCCTCGCCGCAGGGCTCGCCCACGAGCTGAACAACCCGGCGGCGGCGGTGGCCCGGGCCGCCCAGGAGCTGGCACCGGCCCTGGACCGGCTCACCCGGACCGCGCACGCCTGGGGCGCCGCGGCCACCGGCGCGCAGCGCACCGTACTGGACCGGCTCGCCGACGAACTGGCGGAGCTTCCCCCGCCCGCCGCCACCGATCCGCTGGCCCAGGCGGACGCCGAGGAGGAGATCGCCGACTGGGCCGAGGAGGCGGGCGCAAAGCGGGCGGGGCCGCTCGGCGCCGCCGTCGCCGACCTCGGGCTGGAGCCGGCCTGGCTGCCGGACCGGCTGGAAGGCGTCGGCGGGCCGGCCCTGCCCGCCGCCCTGGACCACCTGGCCGCGCTCCTGGAGGCCCGGTCGCTGGCCGCCGAGCTGCGGGCGGCCGGCCCGCGGATCTCCCAACTGGTCGCGGCCACCCGGGATTACGCCAATCTCGACCGGGCCCCCGAGCAGCGCTTCGCGGTCACCGACGGCCTGGAGAACACCCTCGTCGTGCTGCGCGCCAAGCTCACCGGGATCGGCATCGTCCGCGACTACCCGCCCGACCTGCCCGAACTGACCGGCTACCCCAGTGAGTTGAACCAGGTGTGGACCAACCTGGTGGACAACGCGGCCGAGGCGATGGAGGGTTCGGGCGTCCTCACGCTGGGGGTGCGCACCGAAGGCGCCTGCATGGTGGTGGAGATCATCGACACCGGGCGCGGTATCCCCGAGGAGGTCCTGCCGCGCATCTTCGAACCCTTCTACACGACCAAGGACGTGGGGAAGGGCACCGGACTCGGACTGCACCTGAGCTACCGGATCGTGACCCAGCGCCACCGGGGCTCGATCACCGCGCGGTCCGTGCCGGGCAGCACCCGCATGACCGTCCGCCTGCCCCTGTCCCAGCCCTGACAAGGAGAAGGAGCCCGCCATGGCCACGTACGACATCGCGAAGCTGCACCCGGTCTTCGTCCGCCAGATGGAGGCCCTCGCGGCCCTCGACATCGACGCGGTGATGAAGAACTACACCGACGACGCGGTGCTGCTCCGCTTCGAAGGGGTGTCCGCCGGGATCGACGCCGTACGCGAGACGTTCACCGGATATCTCACCCTGGAGCCCCGCCTCGTCGAACTCCAGGAATACATCGAGACCGAGGACACGATCTTCTACCGCGCGATCATGAACCTGAACGGCGAGCCTGAGCACGCATTCGGGACACTCGTCGTCCGCGATGGCCGGATCTGGCGCCAGACGGCCGGCTTCGGCAGCTGACCGGCGATATCCGGGTAGCGTGTGCGGGGAGGGTGACCGGGCACCCTCCCCGCAGGCGTCCACGACGAAGGGGAGGCCATGGAATCGGAGACCGGCCGCATAGAGGCGTTCAGCGACGGCGTATTCGCCATCGTCATCACCATTCTCGTCCTGGAGATCAAGGTGCCGGAGGAGAAGGGCTCCGAACTCTGGCACGGATTGTGGGAACAATGGCCGCACTATGCGGCCTATGTGGTCAGCTTCCTCATCATCGGAGTGATGTGGGTCAATCACCACACCATCTTCGTGCACCTGAAGAAGGTGGACCGCCCGCTGATGTTCCTGAATCTCCTGGTGCTGATGGTGGTGTCGGTGATTCCGTGGACCACTTCCGTCCTTGCGGAGAATCTGACGGACGCGGAATCGGCCAGTATCGCGGCCGTCCTCTACAGCGCGTGGACCGTCGTCTACGCCCTGGCCTTCCTCGGCCTGTGGTGGCACGTCACCCGGGTCGGCCATCTCTTCCACGAGCGCGTGGACAAGGACGGCGCACGCGCCACGCGCCTGCGATTCGGCCTCGGGGCCGTCGCCTACCCCCTCACGGTGGTCCTGTCCCTCTTCTCCGCCACCCTCACACTCGCCGCACACTTTCTGATCGCCCTCTACTATGCGGCGAACCAGATCCCCATTCCCCTCGTGGTAGAGGAAGAGCGGCTCGAATCTGCCAGCGACCTCAGGAAGTAGCCGCCAGGGCCTACGGCCGTTCCTGCCGGTCAAGTAGGGTATCGGATCCAGCTGGTCGCGGGGGAGGCAGCAGATGGCTCGCGTAGTCCTGCCGGAGGAATCCACCAAGGAAATCTCCGAATTGCTCGACGCACTGGTTCCCCTGTTCTTCGAATCCTTACCCCGGCGGGACCAGCGGAACTGGGCCCGCGTATATCTCCACGGCCTCGTCCGCACCACGGGAAAGAAGACCATCCGCAACATCGCGGGAACCGGGGCGAGTTCCGTCGAGCAGAGCCTCCAGCAGTTCATCAGCAAGTCCCCCTGGGACTGGACCCCCGTCCGCCGCTCCCTCGCCCAGCACCTCGAACGCACCGCCCAGCGCCCGCTGGCCTGGGTGGTCCAGCCGATGGTCATCGAGAAGGCCGGCGACCGCTCGGTCGGCGTCGGCCGGCAGTTCGTCCCCCAGCTCGGCCGCACCGCCAACTGCCAGCAGGCCGGCGGCATCTGGCTGGCCTCCAGCGAGTCCAGCTTCCCCGTCGAATGGACCCTCACCCTCCCCGGGCCCTGGACCAGCGAACTCCTGCGCCGACGCCGGGCCGGCATCCCCGACACCGCCCGGTCCCTGACCCCCGCGCAGGACGCCGTGCACGCCGTCCAGCGGATGGCCGCCACCTGGCAGCTCCAGCGGCGGCCCGTCGTGATGGAGGCCGCCAACGGCGACGTCCCCGCGTGCGTGGAGTCCTTCTCGCTCCAGGACATCCCCTTCGTCCTCAAGGTCGACGGCTCACTGCCGGTCTCCTTCGGCGGGGCCGGCCGGCGCGGCCCCGGCCCGCACACCGCCCCCGCCCGCGAGCTCATCGACTCCCTGCGCTCCCAGCGCCGGGTCGTCGAGTGGACCCGGCACGGCCGGGGCGAGGGCGCGGTCACCCTGCTCACCTCCGCCCCGGTCCTCGCCACGCCCGGCGAGGACCGGCCCGCCCCCGCCGCGCCCACCCCGCTGCTGCTCGTCGGGGCCTGGACCGAGGCGGCCCTGCTGCCGTCGGAGTTCTGGATCACCAACATCGGCGACCGGCCGCTCGCCCAGCTCTTCCTGCTCGCCCAGCTCACCGACCGGGTCGCCCTCGACTTCGCCGAGGTGTGCGAGCCCGCCGGCATCAGGGACTTCGAGGGCCGCTCCTTCCGCGGCTGGCACCACCACGTCACCCTCGCCAGCGTCGCCCACGCCGCGACCCTGCTCGGCGCCCGCGGCCGGACCCCCGCCCCCGGCCCGGGCCCGGCCCCCGGCCCGTACGGCGCGACCACCCGGCCCGCCCCGGTGCTGCCGCCGCGGCCCCTCATCCCCGGCCAGGCCGCCCGGCTCCCCGGCCAGCCCAGGCTGCCCGGCCAGAGCCCCCGCCGCGCCTACATCCGCTGAGCCACGGCGCCGCTTCCTGGACGCGGGGACCGCGGTCCCGTAGGAAATGACCAGGCAGACCGCCGTGTCCTGGAGGAAAGTCCGGGGATTCGCAAACCCCCCGACATGGGAGAATGAAGTACGTGCGTTTTTCCTCGGCTGCCCTGCCGGGGGTGTTCACCATCGACTCGACTGGGATGTTCTGCACGTGCGTTTCCTCAATGACCTGAAGCCGCCGTACGACCTGACGTACGACGATGTGTTCATGGTGCCGAGCCGCTCCGCGGTGGGTTCCCGTCAGGGCGTCGACCTCTCCTCGCCCGACGGCACCGGCACCACCATCCCGCTGGTCGTCGCGAACATGACCGCGATCGCGGGCCGCCGCATGGCCGAGACCGTCGCCCGCCGGGGCGGCCTCGTGGTGATCCCCCAGGACATCCCGATCGAGGTCGTCACCGACGTCATCTCCTGGGTCAAGACCCGCCACCACGTCCTCGACACCCCGATCACGCTGGCGCCCACCCAGACCGTCGCGGACGCCCTCGCCCTGCTGCCCAAGCGCGCCCACGGCGCCGGCGTCGTCGTCGACGCCGAGAACCGCCCGGTCGGCGTCGTCACCGAGCACGACCTCAACGGCGTGGACCGCTTCACCCAGCTCTCCGAGGTCATGTCGAAGGAGCTGCTGCTCATCGACGCCGACATCGACCCGCGCGAGGCGTTCAACCAGCTCGACGCCGGCCACCGCAAGGTCGCCCCGGCCGTCGACAAGGACGGCAGGCTCGTCGGCATCCTCACCCGCAAGGGCGCGCTGCGCGCGACCCTGTACACCCCGGCCGTCGACGACAAGGGCGGGCTGCGCATCGCCGCCGCCGTCGGCATCAACGGCGACTTCGTCGGCAAGGCCAAGCAGCTGCTCGACGCGGGCGTGGACACGCTCGTCATCGACACCGCGCACGGCCACCAGGAGTCGATGATCAGCGCGATCAAGGCCGTACGGGCCCTCGACCCGCACGTCCCGATCGTCGCGGGCAACATCGTCGCCGCCGAGGGCGTCAAGGACCTGATCGACGCCGGCGCGGACATCATCAAGGTCGGTGTGGGCCCCGGCGCCATGTGCACCACCCGCATGATGACCGGCGTGGGCCGCCCGCAGTTCTCCGCGGTCCTGGAGTGCGCCGCCGAGGCGAAGAAGTACGGCAAGCACGTCTGGGCCGACGGCGGCGTCCGCCACCCGCGCGACGTCGCGATGGCGCTGGCCGCCGGCGCATCCAACGTGATGATCGGCTCCTGGTTCGCCGGTACGTACGAGTCCCCGGGCGACCTCCAGCAGACCGCCGACGGCCGGCTGTACAAGGAGTCCTTCGGCATGGCCTCGGCGCGTGCCGTGCGCAACCGCACCGCCGAGGAGTCCGCGTACGACCGGGCCCGCAAGGCACTGTTCGAGGAGGGCATCTCCACCTCGCGCATGTTCCTCGACCCGCAGCGCCCGGGCGTCGAGGACCTGATCGACTCGATCATCGCGGGTGTCCGGTCCTCCTGCACCTACGCCGGCGCCGGCTCCCTGGAGGAGTTCGCCGAGCGTGCCGTGGTCGGCATCCAGTCCGCCGCCGGCTACGCCGAGGGCAAGCCGCTGCACGCCAGCTGGAGCTAAGCGCTCCGCTGGAAATGCGGTGATGGAACCGCGGCCCGGTGGGGGCTGGTCGCGCCGTTCCCCGCGCCCCTTACGGGGCGCGGTACCGCACCGGACTTCGCCGATCCCGTGTTTACAGGGCTGAGCCCCGGCCCTGGTTTCGGGGGCTCTGCCCCCGGGCCCCCGCGCCTCAAACGCCGGCGGGGCTGGACAGGGCATATTCCAGCCCGCGCGGCGTTTGAGCGCACCGGGCGCGGAGCGCACGGAACGGGGTCCGGGGCCCAGCCCCGGTATCGGGTAGGGGCGGGGAGGGGAAAGGCCCCGCGCAGCGGAGCGGTCACGGTCCCCCGGGGCCGGAAGAGTGGACGCCCGCACGGTACTTGGGGATCCGTACGGTGATCTTCGTCCCGGCCCCGACGCCCGTCTCGACGACGAGCCCGTACGCGTCCCCGTACACCTGCCGCAGCCGGTCGTCCACGTTCGGCAGGCCGATGCCCGACCCGGAGCCGGGCCGCTCACCGGCCAGGATCCGGCGCAGCAGCGCCGGGTCCATGCCCACCCCGTTGTCCTCGATCGTCAGCACCGCCTCGGAGCCCGCGTCCCGCGCCGCGATGGTGATCCGGCACTCCTGCACGGAGTCCTCCACCCCGTGCTTGACGGCGTTCTCCACCAGCGGCTGCAGGCACAGGAACGGCAGCGCCACCGGCAGCACCTCGGGCGCGACCTGCAAGGTCACCTTCAGCCGGTCCCCGAACCGGGCCCCGGCCAGCGCCAGGTACTGCTCGATCGACCGCAGCTCGTCGGCCAGCGTCGTGAAGTCCCCGTGCCGGCGGAAGGAGTAGCGGGTGAAGTCCGCGAACTCCAGCAGCAGGTCCCGGGCCCGCTCCGGGTCCGTCCGCACGAACGAGGCGATCGCCGCCAGCGAGTTGAAGATGAAGTGGGGCGAGATCTGCGCCCGCAGCGCCTTGATCTCCGCCTCCATCAAGCGGGTCCGCGACCGGTCCAGCTCCGCCAGTTCCAGCTGCACCGAGACCCAGCGTGCGACCTCCGTGGCCGCCCGCACCAGCACCGCCGACTCCCGGGAGCCGTACGCCACGAGCGCCCCCAGCATCCCGTCCTCGCCCGTCAGCGGGGCGACCACCGCCCACTTCAGCGGGCAGTCCGGCCGTTGGCACTCCGTCCGCACGCTCGCACTGCGGCCCGATACCAGCAGCTCCGCCACCCGCGCCATCGCCCGCTCCCCGTGGTGGTCGGCGCCCGGCCCGTCCCAGGCCAGCACCGCCTCCCGGTCGGTCAGGCACAGCGCCTCGGTGCCCAGCAGCGAGCGCAGCCGCCTGGCCGCCTTGCGGGCGGCGTCCTCGGTGAGCCCGGCGCGCAGCGGGGGAGCGGCCAGCGAGGCGGTGTGCAGGGTGTGGAAGGTGGCCCGCTCCACCGGCGTCCCCAGGTCCAGCCCCGCCCGCCCGCCGCGCCCGGCATGCCGTCGGCCCAGAGCGAACCCCGCCGCGAGCGTGAGCACCGCCGGGACCACGGCCGCCACGGCCAGCGCGCCGCTCCCCGCGCCCGTCACCGCCGCCCCCCGGACGCCGCGTGGGAGGCCAGGTCCTCCGGCAGGTGCAGCCGGGCCAGGGTCGCCGCCGTACCGCCCGGTATCCGCGAGCGCGTGGCCAGCGACACCGCCACCATCGTCAGGAAGCCCAGCGGCACCGACCAGGCGGCCGGCCAGGCCAGCAGGGTGTGCACCCAGCCCGCCGGGGCCAGCCCCGCCCGGGTCGCCAGCACCGCGCTCAGCGCCGCGCCGCCGCCCGTCACCAGCCCGGCCACCGCACCCGGCGGGGTCAGACCGCGCCACCAGATGCCGAGCACCAGCAGCGGGCAGAACGACGACGCCGACACCGCGAACGCCAGCCCCACCGCGTCGGCGACCGGCACGTCGGTGGCCGCGATGCTCCCGGCCAGCGGCACCGCCATCGCCACCAGCGCCGCGCACCGGAACGCCCCCACCCCGCGGGAGGGCAGCACGTCCTGGTGCAGCACCCCGGCCACCGCCATGGTCAGCCCCGACGCCGTCGACAGGAACGCCGCGAAGGCCCCGCCCGCCAGCAGCGCCCCCAGCAGATCCCCCAGCACCCCGCCGAGCATCCGCTCCGGCAGCACCAGCACCGCCGCGTCCGCGTCCCCGGTCAGCGCCAGCTCGGGGGCGTAGATCCGGCCGAGCGCCCCGTAGACCGGAGGCAGCAGGTAGAACGTGCCGACCAGACCGAGCACCACCAGCGTGGTCCGCCGCGCCGCCTGCCCGTTGGGGCTCGTGTAGAAGCGCACGGCCACGTGCGGCAGCCCCATCGTCCCCAGGAACGTGGCCAGGATCAGCCCGTACGTCGCGTACAGCCGGTAGCCGTCCTGGTCCCCGGAGAGCGGCTCCGACCAGCTGGAGACGCCCATCCCCACCGCCGGCCCGGTCTCCGGCACGACGGTGCCCGGCAGGAACTCCAGCCGGGTCGCCCCCTGCACCGCGTGGCCCCCCTCGGCGAGGGTCACCACCTGGCCGTCGTACGTCCGGCCGTCGACCCGGCCGGTCACGGTCAGCGTGAGCGGCGCGCCCACCGCCAGCCGCACGTCCTCGGCGACCGTGACCGACGTGCGCTCGCGGAAGACCGCCGGGGCGTCCAGGGAGGCCCGCGGGGAGCCGTCGCCCGCCCAGGCCGCCAGCAGGAAGAACGCGGGCACCAGCAGCGCGGTGAGCTTCAGCCAGTACTGGAAGGCCTGCACGAAGGTGATGCTGCGCATCCCGCCCGCCGCGACGGCGGCCGTGACCACGAAGGCGACCACCAGCCCGCCCACCCAGTGCGGGGCCCCGGTCATGATCTCCAGCGTCAGCCCGGCGCCCTGCAACTGCGGCAGCAGGTACAGCCACCCCACCCCGAGCACGAACACCACCGCGATCCGCCGCACCGCCCGCGACTCCAGGCGGGCCTCGGCGAAGTCGGGCAGCGTGTACGCCCCCGAGCGCCGCAGCGGCGCCGCCACCAGCACCAGCAGCACCAGGTACCCGGCGGTGTACCCGACCGGGTACCACAGCATCGCCGGCCCCTGGAGCAGCACCAGCCCGGCGACTCCCAGGAAGGAGGCGGCGGACAGGTACTCGCCGCTGATGGCGGCCGCGTTCAGCCGCGGCCCGACCGTGCGCGAGGCGACGTAGAAGTCGGAGGTCGTCCGGGATATCCGCAGGCCCAGCGCGCCCACGAGCACGGTCGCCAGGACGACGGCGGTGACCGCGGTCAGCGCGTACGTCTGGTTCACCGGGGCGTGTCCTTCGGGCGGCGGGGAGGCTGACAGGGAGGTGACGGGAGTCTACGCAGGCCGCCACGCTGCGCGACAGGCACGATCCGGCGAACCTCCCCGGGGCCCCTGCCCGCGGACCGGGCCCCTGCCCGCGGACCGAGCCGCCGCGGGCCGGCCCTTCAGACCACCGGGTCGCGGTCCTCCACGCAGTCCCGTACGGCGATCTCCAGCTCCACGTAGGACTGTTCGGCACGCCGGAACGCCAGGGTCACGGCGGCCTCCGCCCGCGGCGGCAGGTGCTCCGTCGCCCGGCCGGCCTCGTAGAGCACGTCGGCCCAGCGGGCGGCCGCGCTGCGCAGGCCCGCCAGCAGCACCTCGGCCTCGGCCCGTCCGGCCGGCGGGGTCCGGGGCAGGGCGGCCAACTCCTCGACCAGCGCCTGGATGTCGGACATCTCGCTCCCTCCCGCCCGGCGGCCCCACGACGCGCCGTCCCCCCCCGCCTTCCCCGCCTTCGCCGCCCTGGCCCGGCCGGGGTAGGACCACGCCCTGTTCGAGGTCAGGCCGGCCCGCCGCCCCCAGCCCATCCCACGGACGCCGCCCGCCACCACGGCGACCCCGGCCGCAGCCCAGGAGGGTCCACAGGCGGCAAGCGCGGACCCGGCACGGCCGGG
>NZ_WTFF01000242.1 GCF_019400985.1 Streptomyces bambusae | reverse complement strand
GTACGCGGCTCGCTGGCGCGCGGAGTCCGCCCGCCTCCGCCGCGCGCTGTCCGCGACGGCTGGCGGGAGCGCGGGGGCGGGCGCGGGTGCGGGCGCCGCTGCGCGGGGCCATTTCCCCCCCCCGCCCCTTCCCGAAACCGGGGCTGTCGCCCCGGACTTCGTTCGGGGGCTCCGCCCCCGTACCCCCGCGCCTCAAACTCCCCCAGCTACCGCTGGGAGGGGCCCCCAGGCGAGGCTGGAATTGGCCGCGCCCTGTCAGGGGCGCGGGGACCTGTCCGACGACGCCACCGCCGGCCTCGTCGCCGCGCTGGCGTTCCCCGAGCGGGTGGCGAAGGCCCGGTCCGAGGGCTCGTACCTCATGGCGAACGGAACCGGAGCCGCGCTCCGCGACGGCTCCGCCCTCCGGCACAGCCGCTGGCTGGCCGTCGCGGTCGCCGACCGCCCCTCGCACGCGACCTCCGCACAGATCCGCCTCGGCGCTGTGATCGACGAGCGGACCGCCCGCGAGGCGGCCGCGCACCTGCTGGCCGTCGGCGCGGAGGTGCACTGGGAGGACGGCGACGTCGTCGCCCGCGAGGTCGAACGGCTCGGAGCGGTCGAGCTGACCGTACGCCCGCTGCGCGAGCCCGATCCGGCGCTGGTGCGCGAGGCCCTGCTGGAGGGGCTGCGCCGCGACGGGCTCGGGCTGCTGCGCTGGAGCGCCGACGCGACGGCGCTCCGCGCCCGCCTCGGCTTCCTGCACCGCACGCTCGGCGCGCCCTGGCCCGACGTACAGGACGACGACGCGCTGCTGGCCCGGGCCGACGACTGGCTGGAGCCGGAACTGTCCCGGGCCCGGCGCCGCGCCGACCTCGCCCGGATCGACGCCGGGCAGGCGCTGACCCGGCTGCTGCCGTGGGCGACCGGCGAGGCGGCCCGGCTCGACGAGCTCGCCCCCGAGCGGATCGAGGTGCCGTCCGGCTCCCGGATACGCCTGGACTACGGCGGCGAGCAGCCGGTCCTGGCGGTCAAGCTCCAGGAGCTGTTCGGGCTGGCCCGGACCCCGGAGGTGGCCGGGGTCCCGGTCCTGGTCCACCTGCTCTCGCCCGCCGGGCGGCCGGCTGCCGTCACCGCCGACCTGGCCTCCTTCTGGCAGGGCGGCTACCGCGCGGTACGCGCCGAGCTGCGCGGCCGCTACCCCAAGCACCCCTGGCCGGAGGACCCGGCGACGGCGGAGCCGACCCGGCACACCAACGCCCGGCTCAGGCGGGGCTGACCCCGGCCGGCGCCCGGGAGCGCCGGCCGCGCGCCTCCAGCCACAGGGCCAGGCCGAACAGCAGGAGCCCGGTGGTAGCGAGGCCGACCGGCGCGTACGTGTGCAGCGCGAGCACCTTGGCACGGTTCGCGGAGACCAGCTCCACGGTGTGCCTGACGTAGTCCTCGCGCATCTTCACGTGTCCGGCGAAGGCGGTGAGCTTGCCGCCCTCCCCGGCGGCGGCGATGCCTCCGCGCATCTCCTGTTCCATGATCTGCTCGCCGTTGACCGGCGCCCCGGTCACCGGGTCGACCCAGAACATCCGCTTGGCGGTGTACCAGAGGGTGGTGCCGGTGGTCGCCTCGATGGTCGCCGGGTCGATTCCCTCGATCGGCATCTTCTTGGGCATGGGGACCTTGGTCCACGGCACGGTCTGCTCGAAGTAGTAGACGTCCAGGCCGCGGAACGTCCGCGGGCCCACGTAGTGGATCGGCGCGGAGGTGCGGGTCTGGGCGTCGTAGTAGAGGTAGTCGCGCGGCTCGGTGAAGAAGGGGAACTTGAACTCGATGCCCTCGCGCTCGACCGGGTCCCCGTCGACCATCTCGCCGGTGGCGTGCACCGGGTCCTGGGTGTGCGCGTCGAAGATGTACCGCTCGGGGATCTGGGAGACCATCTTCCCGTCGGGGCCGACGACGTAGGAGAGGGCGTCCCAGACGACCACGTCCTTGCCGGCACTGGCCTCGATCTCGCGGGACGCCTCCACGTTCCCCTTGAGGGTCTGCACGATCGTGACCTTGTCGACCTTCTTGGGCTGCATGCCGCCGAAGTAGTCGAGCAGGGTGGCGTCCTTCGCCTCCAGGACGACTTCCTGGTACTGGCTCGGGGGGATCTTGGCGAGCCGGGGGTACGCGTACCAGCGCAGCAGGGGGGCCAGGGCGGTGCAGAACACCGCGAGGGCCAGCAGGACGAGGCTCGCTCTGCGTCGCACGGCCGGGCCTCCTTACTGTCCGGGCGCGGCGGGCGCGGTGGTGAGCAGCGGCTTGGGCGAGGTGCTGCCTTCCGGGACGCCGATCGCCGCGACGGCGAGGACGAGGAGGACGGCGGCGGCCAGCCCGATGGCGGCGGCGACGAGTGCGCGCATGCCGGGCCTCCGGGATCTGATAGGGCGTCAGGGCGGGGGCACGGTAGCAACGCACGCACAAGACAGGAAGGCCCCGGCGCCCGTACCCGCGCCCGCACCCGCACCCGCACCCGCACCCGCGTCGCGCACACCGCCCCTGGAGCGGCGGTACCGGTGCCTGGACCGATTGGCCGCGGGCCTGTATGCGCCGGGCACTGTGACACCACGGTGGTGGCAGTGCGCGGCCGGCGGCATGAGGGGCCACAGCAGTGCGCACGCGTGTGATGGCAGGATGACGGCATGGTTTCGAATCAGCCGTGGACGGGGTTTCACGGTGACCTGCTGGCAGCGAAGGCATCGGTGTACGACCCGAGCGGCTTCGTCTGCTCGCTGCCGGTAGCCGAACCGGAGAGTGCCGAGTACGCGGCTTGCGCGTTCACGCTCGACGGCCGCTCGGTTCGGTTCCGCGTGGCCAAGACCACCCCGACGAAGGTGGGCCAGTTCGTCACCGTGTGGCAGCGGTCCGAGGAGGGGCCGATCCGGCCCTTCGACGCCGACGACGGGGTGGACCTCTTCGTCATCAGCAGCCGCGACGACGACGGCTTCGGCCAGTTCGTGTTCCCGCGCGAGGTGTTGCGCGAGCGCGACATCGTCTCGTGCAACGGTTCCGGCGGGAAGCGCGGATTCCGTGTCTATCCGCCGTGGGTGACCACGACCAACCGGCAGGCCCGCAGCACGCAGGCATGGCAGGTGAACTACTTCTTCGACCTCGGTCAGGACGGGCTCGCAGACCTGACTCTCGCCCGCGCCCTCTACCACCCGTAGGTGCGAAGCCCTGCGCCGAAGCACCCGGGAGCCGCTTGGTCCCGGCCTACGGGGTCACCCCGCCCCTGGCGTGGCGGTGACGGGTCGCGGGAGGGTGCGCGGGGCCCTCACCGGCCCCGCGCAGTCGTTGCCCCGTCGTGCGGCCCGTCCCTCGCATTGCCGCCCGTTCACGGGCGGTGGGCTCTGCCCCGGCGCGGCCGGCGTCCGAATCCGGCCGCGCCGGGCAGGTCCCCTCCCCGTCGGCTCCCCCCGACGTGTGCGTGACACTACGTCAGTGCGGTCCCCGATGAGCCGGTCCGTCACGGGAATTCACCACTTCCCCACGAGTTCCGCTGGTCACGCATACTGGGCGGCACGCAGAGCGAGGAGAAGTGCCATGCCGTTCACCCTGAGCCACGCCGCGGCCGTACTGCCCGCGGTCCGGCGCACCGGCCGCGCGAGGGGACCGCTGGTCGCCTGCGCGCTCGTCGCCGGCTCGTTCGCGCCCGACACCTTCTACTTCCTCGACGCGCTCGTCGAGGGCGTCATGCCGTGGGGAGGCTTCACGCACTCCCCGCTCGGCGTGGTGACCGTCGACGCCGTGCTGACGGCCGGGCTCGT
Organism: Streptomyces bambusae; assembly: GCF_019400985.1. Taxonomy (GTDB): domain Bacteria; phylum Actinomycetota; class Actinomycetes; order Streptomycetales; family Streptomycetaceae; genus Streptomyces; species Streptomyces bambusae_A. The sequence continues at coordinate 7,615 of NZ_WTFF01000242.1, read as the reverse complement.
GCTCTGCTGGCTGCTGCTGCGCGAGCCGTTGGCGGCCCTGCTGCCGCGTGCCTGGCGGGGCCGGGTGTACGCGTTCCTGCGCGGCGAGGAATGGCGGCGGGAGCGGCGGCCGGCTGCGCTCGCCCTGTGGTTCTACGTGTCGGCGGTCGCCGGGTCGCTCACGCACGTCGTATGGGACAGCTTCACGCACCTGGACCGCTACGGGACCCGGGCGCTGCCCTGGCTGTCCGACCTCCGCTACGGCGGCTTCCCGCTCTACACGTACCTGCAGTACGGCAGTTCGTTCCTGGCCGCGACCGTGCTGGTGTGGTTCACGGTGACCGGGCTGCGGCGCACGCCGGCGTCGCCGCTCCCGGCGACCGTGCCGGTGCTGGGGCGGGCGGAGTTGTGGGGGGCGGCGGTGCTGGTCGCCGTGTGCGTGGGGGCCGGGGTCACCATGCGCGTGGTGCGCTTCTACACCTTCTTCGACCGGATCCGCACCCCGCTCGACATCATCCCGACCGTCTGCTTCGGCGCCGGCGGCGGGCTGATGGCGGGCCTGGTGCTGTACGGCGCGGCGGTCCGGCTGCGCCACCGCCGTCCCCGCTCCGGCGGGGACGGCGACCACGGGAGCGACCACGGGGGCGGGGACGGGTACGGGACCGAAACCGGAGCCGGCCTCCGGGACAGCGACGGCGACAGCCGAGCGGACCGGGAGGGCGGCCTGCCCCGGACCCCCGCCGCCACGGGCTGAGCCGGGACGAGGGGCACCCCGGGGCACGCGGGTACGACGCCCCTGTCGTCCCCGAGACCGGCCCCGCCCGGAATCCCGCACGCCGGCCGCGACCCGGCACCCGACCGCCGATGCCGGCGCGGCCTCCGAGGCACCCGGGCCGGCCCGGCCCCGTAGGGCCCGCATCGAGCCGGCACGCTCCCCTGACCCGCCGGGAACCCCACGGCGCCCCGCGCCGGCCCGGCGCCCTGCACTCCGTACCGGCCCGGCGGCCCGCCCTGGACGCCGGACAGGCCGTGGACCTGCTGGAGCCGGAGGTGGCGCCCCCGCGCACATGGTTCCTCGCCGTTCGGACCGGCGGTCTCGCCCTGGCACGGGCCCGGAGCCCCACGGCGCCCCGCCCCGTACCGCCCCTCGGCTACGCGGCCCTTCGGCCCGCCCCCGGCCAGGCCCGCACCGCCCTTTGGCCCCTCGGCCGTCCCGGCCGGGCCCGCACGGCCCGGCCAGGCGACGCACCGCCCGCGTCAGTGGGCCGCCGACTCCCAGTCCGGGCCGACGCCGACCGACACGTCCAGCGGGGCGCGCAGCTCGACGGCCGCGGCCATCTCGCGGCGGACCAGGGCCTCGACCTCGGCCCGCTCGCCGGGGGCGATCTCCAGCACGATCTCGTCGTGCACCTGGAGCAGCATCCGCGACCCCAGGCCGGCCTCGCGCAGCGCCTTGTCCACGCGGAGCATGGCGACCTTGACGATGTCGGCCGCGGTGCCCTGGATCGGCGCGTTCAGCGCCATCCGCTCCGCGGCCTCGCGGCGCTGGCGGTTGTCGCTGTTGAGGTCGGGCAGGTACCGGCGGCGGCCGAAGATCGTCGCCGTGTACCCGGTGGCCCGGGCCTCGTCCACGACGCGGTGCAGGTACTCCCGCACCCCGCCGAACCGCTCGAAGTACGTCTCCATCAGCCCGCGCGCCTCGGCGGGGTCGATGTTCAGCTGCTGCGACAGGCCGAAGGCGGACAGCCCGTACGCCAGGCCGTACGACATGGCCTTGATCTTGCGGCGCATCTCGGCGTCGACGGCGGACCGCTCGACCCCGAAGACCTGGGAGGCGACGGTGGTGTGCAGGTCCTCGCCGGAGGTGAACGCCTCGATCAGGCCCTCGTCCTCGGACAGGTGGGCCATGACGCGCAGCTCGATCTGGCTGTAGTCGGCCGTCATCAGCGACTCGAAGCCCTCGCCGACGACGAAGCCGCGGCGGATGGCCCGGCCCTCGTCCGTGCGCACCGGCACGTTCTGCAGGTTCGGGTCGGTCGACGACAGCCGGCCGGTGGCGGCGACGGTCTGGCTGAAGGTGGTGTGCACCCGGCCGTCGCCCGCGATGGTCTTGACCAGGCCCTCGACCGTGACGCGCAGCTTGGCCTGCTCACGGTGGCGCAGCATGATCACGGGCAGCTCGTGGTCGGTCTGGGTGGCCAGCCAGGCCAGGGCGTCCGCGTCGGTGGTGTACCCGGTCTTGGTCTTCTTGGTCTTCGGCAGGTCCAGCTCGCCGAAGAAGACCTCCTGGAGCTGCTTGGGCGAGCCGAGGTTGAACTCGTGCCCGACGGCCGCGTGGGCCTCCTTGACCGCCTGCTGCACGGCGCCGGCGAACTGCTGCTCCATGGCTTCGAGGTGGTCGCGGTCGGCGGCGATGCCGGCCCGCTCCATCCGCGCCAGCAGCTCGGAGGTGGGCAGCTCCATGTCGTGCAGCAACCGGGCCGCGCCGACCTCGGCGAGCCGGCCCTCGAAGACCTCGCCCAGGTCCAGGACGGCGCGGGCCTGCGCCATCAGGGCCTCGGCCTCGGCGGTCTCGTCGGTGCCGAAGGCCAGCTGCCCGTCGGCGGGCGGCGGCGCCAGCTCCCGGCCCAGGTACTCGACGGACAGGACGTCCAGGGCGAAGGACCGGCGGCCCGGCTTGACCAGGTAGGCGGCGAGGGCGGTGTCCATGCCGACACCGTCCAGCGTCCAGCCGTGCTCGGGCAGCACCCGCAGCAGGCCCTTGGCGTGGTGCACCACCTTGGGCCGGGCGGGATCGGCGAGCCACGCGGCGAACGCCCGCTCGTCGGCCTCGTCCAGCTCGGACGGCTGGAACCAGGCGGCCGCTCCCCCGGCCGCGGCCAGCGCGACCTCGCTGACGTTGCCCACGCCGAGCGCCCAGCTGTCGACTGTGGACACGCCCAGCGGCCCGCCCCCGTGCTCCTGCAGCCACGGGGCCAGCTCGCCCGTGCCCAGCACGCTGGCGTCCAGCTCCACCCCGGCCGCCGGGACCGGGGCCTGCTCCTGCTCGGCGCCCGGGTCCACGGCCAGCAGCCGCTCGCGCAGCGAGGCGTTGCGGATCTCCAGGACGTCGAGGACGCCCTTGACCGCGGCCACGTCGTACGGCGCGCGCAGCAGGTCGGCCGGCGTCCGGTCCAGGGCGACGTCGCGCACCATCTCGGTCAGGACGCGGTTGAGCTTCACCGACTCCAGGTGGTCGCGGAAGTTCTGCCCGGCCTTGCCCTTGACCTCGTCGGCCCGCTCTACGAGCTCCGCGAACGAACCGAACTGGTTGATCCACTTCGCCGCCGTCTTCTCGCCGACGCCCGGGATGCCCGGCAGGTTGTCGGACGGGTCGCCGCGCAGCGCCGCGAAGTCCGGGTACTGGCGCGGGGTGAGGCCGTACTTCTCGATCACCTTCTCCGGCGTGAACCGGGTCAGCTCCGAGACGCCCTTGGTCGGGTAGAGCACGGTCGTACGCTCGGACACCAGCTGGAAGGAGTCCCGGTCGCCCGTGACGATCAGCACGTCGAAGCCGGCCTCCTCCGCCTGCGTCGCGAGCGTGGCGATCACGTCGTCGGCCTCGAAGCCGTCGACGGCGAAACGCGGCACGCTCATGGCGTCGAGCAGCTCGCCGATCAGCTCGACCTGCCCCTTGAACTCGTCGGGGGTCTTGGAGCGGTTCGCCTTGTACTCGGGGAACTCCGTCGCGCGCCACGTCTTGCGCGAGACGTCGAACGCCACCGCGAAGTGCGTGGGCGCCTCGTCGCGCAGCGTGTTCGCCAGCATCGACGCGAAGCCGTAGATGGCGTTGGTCGGCTGGCCGCCCGCGGTGGTGAAGTTCTCCGCGGGCAGCGCGAAGAACGCCCGGTACGCCAAGGAGTGCCCGTCCATGAGCATCAGGCGCGGGCGGTCGGCTGCGGTCGTCTCTTCGGTCTTCTTCGATGCTGTCTCTGCCACGCCTCCGATCCTAGGCGGCCCCACCGACAATTCCGGCGTCGGCGATCGCCGGGCGGCGTGACAGGATCGGAGTACGTACGTCGCGTCCCGCGCACCCGTACGACACCGAACACCACGCATCACACACGACAACACGACACACCACACACGGCACACGAAGCACGACACACGCCGCATGCTCGAAGGGGAGCGTCATGGCCACCAAGCCGCCCGCAGGTGATCCGGTACAGGACGCGCCGCAGGTCGCGCCTCCCCAGCACGCCGCGGCGGGCCTGCCCGCGATCGCCCACACCCTGAAGATCGCGCACGCGCAGATGGGCCTGCGGCGCACGGCGCAGACACTGCTCAAGGTCAACCAGAAGAACGGCTTCGACTGCCCCGGCTGCGCCTGGCCCGAGGCCGACAAGCGGCACACCGCGGAGTTCTGCGAGAACGGCGCCAAGGCCGTCGCCGAGGAGGCCACGCTGCGCCGGGTCACCCCGGAGTTCTTCGCCGCCCACCCGCTCGCCGACCTCGCGCGGCGCAGCGGCTACTGGCTGGGCCAGCAGGGGCGGATCACCGAGCCGATGCTCCTGGAGAGAGGGGCCTCGCCCGAGGGCGCCGACCGCTACGAGCCGGTGACCTGGGAGCGGGCCTTCGCGATCATCGCCGAGGAGCTGACCGCCCTCGACTCCCCCGACGAGGCCCTCTTCTACACCTCCGGCCGCACCAGCAACGAGGCCGCCTTCCTGCTCCAGCTCTTCGCCCGCGAGTTCGGCACCAACAACCTGCCCGACTGCTCCAACATGTGCCACGAGTCCTCAGGCTCGGCGCTGACCGAGACCATCGGCATCGGCAAGGGCAGCGTCTCCCTGGAGGACCTCCACCAGGCCGACCTGATCATCGTCGCCGGACAGAACCCGGGCACCAACCACCCGCGCATGCTCTCCGCGCTGGAGCGGGCCAAGAAGTCCGGCGCGAAGATCATCACGGTCAATCCGCTGCCCGAGGCCGGCATGGAGCGGTTCAAGAACCCGCAGACCCCGCAGGGCATGCTGGTCGGCACCGCCCTGACCGACCTGTTCCTCCAGATCCGCATCGGCGGCGACCAGGCACTCTTCCGGATGCTGAACAAGCTCGTCCTGGAAACGCCGGGCGCCGTCGACGAGCTCTTCGTCCGCGAGCACACCCACGGCTACGAGGACTTCGCCGCGGCCGCCGCAGAGGCGGACTGGGACGACACGCTGACCGCCACCGGCCTGACCCGGCCCGAGATCGAGCGCGCACTGGCCATGATCCTCGCCTCGCGGCGGACCATCGTCTGCTGGGCCATGGGCCTGACCCAGCACAAGCACGCCGTCGCCACCATCCGCGAGGTGGTCAACCTCCTGCTGCTGCGCGGCGCCATCGGCCGCCCCGGCGCCGGCGTGTGCCCCGTACGCGGCCACTCCAACGTGCAGGGCGACCGGACCATGGGCATCTTCGAGCGCCCCTCGGCTGCGTTCCTCGACGCCCTGGACAAGGAATTCGGGATCACCTCGCCCCGCGGGCACGGCTTCGACGTCGTCCGCTCCATCGAGGCACTGCGCGACGGCCGCGCCAAGGTCTTCTTCGCGATGGGCGGCAACTTCGTCGGCGCCACCCCCGACACCGAGGTCACCGAGGCCGCGATCCGGGGCGCCTCCCTGACCGTGCACGTCTCCACCAAGCTCAACCGCTCCCACGCGGTGACCGGCCGGCGCGCCCTGATCCTGCCCACCCTCGGCCGCACCGACCGGGACGTCCAGGCCGCCGGCCGGCAGTTCGTCACCGTCGAGGACTCCATGGGCATGGTCCACGCCTCCCGCGGCAACCTGCCGCCGGCGGGCCCGCACCTGCTGTCCGAGCCGGCCATCGTGGCCCGGATGGCCCGCGCGGTCCTCGGCGCGTCCTCCACGACGCCGTGGGAGGAGTTCGAGAAGGACTACGCCGCCATCCGCGACCGGATCTCCCGCGTGGTCCCCGGCTTCGAGGACTTCAACGCGCGCATCGCCCGCCCCGGGGGCTTCACCCTGCCGCACGCCCCGCGCGACGAGCGCCGCTTCCCCACCGCGACCGGCAAGGCGAACTTCACCGCCGCCCCCGTCGAGTACCCGCGCGTGCCCGAGGGCCGGCTGCTGCTGCAGACCCTGCGCTCGCACGACCAGTACAACACCACGATCTACGGGCTCGACGACCGCTACCGCGGCATCACCGGCGGCCGCCGGGTCGTCCTGGTGCACCCCGCCGACGCGGCCGCCCTCGGGCTGGCCGACGGCGCGTACACGGACCTGGTCAGCGAGTGGAAGGACGGCGTGGAGCGGCGGGCGCCCGGGTTCCGGGTGGTGCACTACCCGACCGCGCGCGGCTGCGCCGCCGCCTACTACCCGGAGACCAACGTGCTGGTGCCGCTGGAGTCGACCGCGGACGTCAGCAACACCCCGGCCAGCAAGTCCGTGATCGTCCGCTTCGAACCGACCCCTCGGTAGGCGCCGATCGACAGGCGTCTTGGCAGGCGTCGATCGGCAGGCGTCGAACCGACCCCTGGGTAAGCGCTCGCTCAGCAGGCTGATAGGAAGTGCGTGTTAACGAGCGTTGACTCACGTCAGAACGGAGACGGCCCATGGGCGAGCAGCACGCGGTGAAGTTCCCGCAGGAGGTCCTGGACGAGTACGCGGCCCTGGGCATCGACCTGCCCTCGCTGTTCTCGGCCGGACACCTCGGCGAGCGGATGGACGTCCGCATCCTGGAGGCCGCGCCCGACCGCGTCGTCGGCACCATGCCGGTGGAGGGCAACACCCAGCCCTACGGCCTCCTGCACGGCGGCGCCTCGGCCGTGCTCGCCGAGACCCTCGGCTCGGTCGGCGCCATGCTGCACGGCGGCCACACCAAGATCGCGGTCGGCGTGGACCTCAACTGCACCCACCACCGCGGCGTACGCTCCGGGCTGGTCACGGGCGTGGCCACGCCCGTGCACCGGGGGCGGTCCACGGCCACGTACGAGATCGTGATCACGGACGAGCAGGACAAGCGCGTCTGCACCGCCCGGCTCACCTGCCTGCTGCGCGACGCCGAGTAGTAACACCCGGGAAACGAAGGACTGTTGTCACCGCGCCGGTCCCGGTCTAGCGTTCCCGCATGGGTACGGGACCGGTACCGGAGCGCAGCTCGACGGCGGCCCGCGCGACAGGCGCGGCAGCCGCCTCCGCCATTTCCCCCGCCGATTCCCCCGCCGCCCCGGCCGGCGGGCCCCGGGCATGAGCGGCACGAGCGGCACGGGCCGCGGCACGGACGGCACGTACGACGCGAGCCGTGGCACGAGCGGCCGCACAGGCGACGCAGGCATCACAGGTGGCACAGGCCACCCAGGCGACGCGGACAGCGCGTACGACGCGAGCAGCGGGCCGAGCGGTATCGGGCCGGTGGAGCCCGGCGAGGGCACCGCGGAGCGGCCGCCGCCGGCCCCCCGCCCGCCGCACCCCCCCTCCCGCCTCCTCGCCCGCCTCTCCCCCCTCCACCGCCGCCCCCCCCCGCCCCTCGCCGTCGCCGCCCCCACCGCCCTCGCCCGGGGCCGGCCCATCCGGACCCCGCCCCGCCCCCCCCCGCCCCCGGGACCGCTACCCCCCGCCGCGCCCCCCACGCACACATCGCCGCGCTCCGG
>NZ_WTFF01000241.1 GCF_019400985.1 Streptomyces bambusae | reverse complement strand
CGGGCCGGCAGGCGGGGGCCCCCCCCCTTCCGCCCCGCCCGCTCCTTCCCGGGGTCCGGGGGCCCCAACCCCGGGGGCCCGGCGCCCCCGCCGCCCCCGCCGGGCCCCGTGTGGCGGACGAGCCCCGCCCCCCCCGGGGGGAAGGGCTGGCCCCCCGGGGCGGAACGGCCGCCTGCGGTGGGCGGGCGCCCGCCGACCACGCCGCCGCGCTCGCCGGCGAGCCGACGGCCGCCGGCCGCGCCGCCGTCGCCCGCATCGGCCCCGGCCACGCCGCCCTGGCCGAGCGGCTCGCGGCGGAACTGGGCGAGGAGGCGTTCGCGGAGACCGTACGGGTCCTGGAACGGCTGACGGCGGCCCTGGACGCGGTGCACGACGGGGCGAACGGCGACGCTTCGGGCGGGTGACCGGCGACGTTTCGGACGGGTGACCGCCGGGGCGACTGGCGGGCGACCGACGGGGCAAGCGACGGGCAAGCGGCGGGCGACCGGCAGGGCAAGCCGCGAGCGACGACGGGACGGGCGGCGGGTGACCGACGCGGGCCCCGGAGGGAGAAGCGGCGGGGCCGGGCCGGGCCGGGCTGGGCTGGGCTGGGCGGCGCCGGGCGGGACCGGGCTGGGCGGGGGCGCACAGCGGGCGCACGTACTGCCCGCCGACCGCACCCCCGCGCGCTCCCTGTGAGCCGCAACCGCCCGTCCGCCCCCGGCCGTCCCTCCCCCTGCACAGCCGCCCCGGCCCGCACTATCGTCGGCTTGTTCGGCCAGTCCTAGGGGGAGGGACCACCCGGCCATGGAACAACTGCACCCGCAGGACCCGCACCGCATCGGCCCGTACCGGCTGCTGTCCCGGCTCGGTGCCGGCGGGATGGGGCAGGTCTACCTCGCCCGTTCCGACCGCGGCCGGACCGTCGCGGTCAAGCTCGTGCACCGGGAGCTGGCGCTCCAGGAGGAGTTCCGGATCCGGTTCCGCCAGGAGGTCGCGTCCGCCCGCCGGGTCAGCGCGGAGTGGACCGCTCCGGTCCTCGACGCCGACACCGAGGCCGAGACTCCGTGGCTCGCCACCGGCTACGTCGCCGGGCCCAGCCTGCGCCAGGTCGTGGCGCGCGACTTCGGTCCGCTGCCGGGCCGTTCGGTACGGGTCCTGGCCGCCGGCCTCGCCCTCGCCCTCCAGGACATCCACGCCGCCGGCCTGATCCACCGCGACCTCAAGCCGTCCAACGTTCTGCTGACCATCGACGGCCCCCGGGTCATCGACTTCGGCATCGCCCGCGCCCTGGAACCGGGCGACGGCCCCGGCAGCGGGCTGACCCGGACCGGCGAACTCGTCGGCTCGCCGGGTTTCATGGCACCCGAACAGGTCCGCGGGGAGGTCCTGACCGCGGCGTGCGACGTCTTCTGCCTGGGCGCGGTGCTGGCGTACGCCGCCTGCGGCTCGCTGCCGTTCGGCGACGCGGAGGAGGCGGGGGGCCTGGCCCCGCTGCTGCTGCGCATCACGGACGCGGAGCCCGCGCTGGCCGGCGTACCGGCCGATCTGCGGGACCTCGTACGGGACTGCCTGCACAAGCGGCCGGAGGCGCGGCCGACCCCGGCGCAGATCCTGGCCCGGGTGGGCGCGGGCGACACGGTGGCCGACGGCCGGGCCCGGGAACCGTGGCTGCCGGGGCCGCTGGTCGCCCAGTTGGGGCGGCACGCGGTACGCCTGCTGGACCACGAGGACACCGGCCCGGACGACCTGGCGGGTGCGGGTGCGGGCGCGGGCGCGGACGCACCGGGCCCGAACCACCCGGAACGCGCGGAGCACTTGGACGGGCCGGGGCGCTCGGACCGCCCAGAGCGCTCGCGCCGCTCAGAGCACTCGGAGCGCTCGGACCGCCCGGCGCCGCCCTCGGGCGGGTCGGACCGCGTGGGCCGCCCCGCCCACCGGGCCGCGCCGGACGCGGCGGACGTGCCGGACGTGCCAGACGTGCCAGACGTGCCGGACGTGCCGTCGCCGACCGCGGCCACGCCGAATGCCGTGCCGGATTCCGTGCCGGACGCCGCGCCTGGCACTCCGTGGCCGCCGGCCCCCGCCCCTCCCGTGTACGGGCCCGCCCCGGTCCACCCCGGCGGGCACGAGCCGACACGGGTGGCGGGGCCGCCGCTGTACGGGCCGATGCCGGTCCACCCCGGGCAGGGTTCCGCGTCGTACCCACCGCACGCGAGCCACTCGACCCAGCCGACCCAACCGACGTACCCGACGTACCCGACCCACCCGATCTTCTCGACGTACCCCTCCTACCCCTCCTACCCGGCCGACCCGGCCGACCCGGTCCCCGACGAGCCGCGGCCGGCCCGCGGGGCCTGGTCGGCGTCCACCGCGTTCCTCATCGCCGTCGCCGCCGTGGTCGCCGTGGCTGCGGGCGGCACGGTGTACGCCGTGATGCGCGGCGGCGACCCCGGCGGGCCCACTCCCGGGCAGCGCACGCGCACCGCCCCCGCGCCGACGACCGGGAGCTCCGGATCCGAGACCGGTCCGTCGCCCTCCCCCTACGCTTCCGCTTCCAGTTCCGGATCTGCGTCGGGTTCTGCGTCGGGTTCTGCACCGGCTGCCGGGAAGATCCCCCAGGGCTACATCGGGACCTGGCGGACCACCTCCGACAGCCAGAGCTGGCAGCTCACCCTCGTACCCGGCGAGATCGGCGACCGGGTGATGACGGTGTCCGTCCAGGACCCCGCGTTCTCGTGCACCTGGACGGCCACCCTCCAGCGCGGCGGCGACTCCGTGGAACTGAGTGCCTCGACCCTCACGGAAGGCGGGCCTCCGCACTGCCGGCCCGGGCAGTGGAGCCGGTTGCGGCTGCTCCCCGACGGGTCGCTGGAGCGGGAACTCGTCGGCGGCACCCGCGCCCCGCTCGTCTACCACCGCGGCTGACGTCACGGCCGGCGCAGCCGGCCGACCCCGTGCGCGCCGGCGCGCACGGCCGATTGTGTCGAAGTCAATAAGCCTGCAAGTAAAGCCTGTTGCCTCAGCTCCAGGGCGGCGCAGACTGCGGCGCATGGAGCCGTTGAAGGTGGTGGCACGACTGTGGGAGCGGATCGAAGCACGCGACTGGGAGGCGGTCGGCGCCCTGATCGCCGAGGACGTGGTCGTCGAATGGCCGGTCAGCGGTGAGCGGATCGTCGGCCGGGCCAACTTCATAGCCGTCCTCAACGACGACGGGTACCCGGACGAGAGAAGGATCGAGGTGCTGCGCACCCTCGCCGACGGGAACGTGGTGGTCACCGAGGTGGAGGTGCCGCAGGAACACGTCGTCTACCGCGCCGTGTCCTTGTGGACGGTACGGGAGGGGGAGATCGCGGCGGCCCGCGAGTACTGGACCAGCCCCGGCCAGGACCCGGCACCACGCTGGCGCGCCGGCTACGTCGAACGCCTCACCGCGCCGCCGGCATAGCGGCGGCGGCGCGGCGGCGGCGCGGCGGGCGATGGCCACTCGCGCCGTCCCGGTGGCAAACTGGCCGGCATGCTCGCGCAACTGCTGACGGCGAGCGGGGTGCTCGCCCTGCTCACCCTCGTCCCCGGGCCGGACATGGCGATCGTGACCCGGCGCGCCGTGTCCGCGGGCCGTGCGGACGGGCTGCGCACCGTTGCCGGTATCGCGTGCGGGCTGCTGGTGTGGGGCGCCCTTACCGCGGCCGGGCTGGCAGCGCTGCTCGCCGCGTCCGCGGGGGTGTACCTGGCGGTGAAGCTGGCGGGCGCGGCGTACCTGGTCTTCCTCGGCGTACAGGCCCTACGGCGCCCGGGCGGCGACGGTGGCGGTGACGGTGGCGGTGGCAGCGACGCGAGGACTGCGCACGACACGGCGGCAGCGGTCGCCGAGCAGGGTCCGGCCGGTGCGGACCGTGCGACCGGTGCGACCCGTGCGACCGGTGGTGGTGCGTGGCGCACCGGCCTGGTGAGCAACGTCCTCAACCCCAAGATCGCCGTCTTCTACACCGGCCTGCTGCCCACGCTCGCCCCCGACGGGCTGCCTCCGGCGGCCGGCATGGGGCTGCTGGTGCTGGTGCACGTCCTCCTGACGCTGCTCTGGCTCGGCTCGTACGTGTACGTACTGTCGCGCGCCCAGCGGCTGTTCGCCCGGCCCGGCGTCCGGCGGGCGTTGGACCGGATCACGGGAGTCGTCCTGATCGCGTTCGGCGTGCGGGTGGCGACGGCGGCGTCGTAAGGCGAGACGTCGTAAGGCCAGACGCCGTAAGGCCACAGGCCGGCGTAAGGCCACAGGCCGGCGTGAGGCGCGGCGCGCCCGGCATGCGGACGGGCAGCACCACGCACGGCCCGGTACCCGTAACCCTCGTCATACCTGAGAGCTACGCCCAAAGCCCGCTCCACAGCGTGATGCTGACGACGAGCATCGATTTCTAGCTTCGGAACCAGAGAGAAAGCCCTCTCCCTCCCTCTGGACCGAAGGACGACACGCTCATGAGCAGCCGTAGCCCGATGCGCCGCCGCCCCGCAGGTCGCCGCCGCCCCGGACGGCTGCGCCGCACACTGCTCGCCGCGCTCGTCACCACCGCCGTCGTCCTGCCACTGTCCGCTGCCGCCGCCGCGCCGGGCGTGCCGGCGCCCGCCGCCGAGACGTTCTCCGAGGCCGCCGCCTCGGAGGAGAGATACGCCGCCAACCTCGCCAACCTGGCGCGGGCGGCGGCCATGGCCGAGGAGTCCGGGCGCCCCGGACGGGCCGCGAAGCTGCAAGAGATGGCCGCCGGCGGATCGGCGCAGTTCCTCGCCTTCGACGGGCGCGGGACGGGGCGGGCCGTCGAGGTGTTCGGCAGTCTGCGGTCCGCGGACCGGGTCGCCGTCCTGGTGCCCGGCTCGGACACGACGCTCGACACCTACCAGAGGTTCCGTGCCGGGGCGGTCGCCCTGCAGCAGCGCCTCGAGCGAGAGCACCCGCGCTCCGCCGTCGTGGCCTGGCTCGGGTACGACACCCCCGGCACGGTCAGCACCACCGTCGCCACCACCGGGCGCGCCGACGTGGCCGCCCGTCAGCTGGCGCCGTTCCTACGGCAGTTGCAGGACCTGAGCGGTCCCTCGACCCGGCTCTCGCTGCTCTGCCACTCCTACGGCTCGGTCGTCTGCGCCCGTACGTCGACCGGGCCCGCCGTCACGGACATCGCGCTGTTCGGCAGCCCCGGCACGGGCGCCGGGACGGCAGCCGAGCTGCCCACCGGGGCCCGTGTCTGGGCCGGTCGGGGCCGCGGCGACTGGATCGCGTGGGTGCCGCACGTCCGGGTCGCCGGGGTCGGGTTCGGCACCGACCCGGTGGACCCCGCCTTCGGCGCGCGGCACTTCGCGGCGGGCACCGCCGGGCACAGCGACTACCTCAAGCCCGGCACGGAGTCCCTCGACAGCCTCGCCCGCATCGTCCTCGGCACCACCGCCCAGGAGGCCTCCCATGCGTGACGCCGACACCCGCCGGTCCGACAGCCGGCCCGACAAGCAGCCCGCCAGCCGGTCCGAGAGGCGATCCGCAAGCCGGCTCGGCAGCCGGATCGGCAGCCGGCCCGGCAGGTGGTCCCGGCTCGCCGAACAGATCGACTCCGCCACCCCCGCCGGCCGCGACCGCGCCGTCGACGCCCTGCGGGCCTTCGCCATCCTCGGCGTGGTCCTCGGGCACTGGCTGGTCACCGCGCTGACCACGGCCCAGGGCGGGCTGAGCACCACCAGCCCGCTGGCACACATGCCGTATCTGGCGCCGGTCACCTGGGTGTTCCAGACGCTGGCCGTCTTCTTCCTCGTCGGCGGCCATGTCGGCGCCCGCGGGTACGCGGCGGCGCGGGACCGCGGAGTGACGTACGGGACATGGGTGGCGGGCCGGCTCGGCCGGCTGTTCCGACCGGTGGCGGCGGTACTCGCACTGTGGGCGGTGGCCTCGGCCGGGATGCTGCTCGGCGGGGTGGCGCTGGACACCGTGCACACGCTGCTCAGGCTGGTCCTCTCGCCGTTGTGGTTCCTGCTGGTCTTCGCCGCGCTGACCGCCGCCACCCCGCTCGTGGCACGGCTGAGCCCGCTGTGGCCGCTGGCCGTGGTGGCGGTGGTGGACGCGGCACGGTTCGCGTTCGGCGCACCCGAGGGGATCGGCTGGGTCAATGTCGCCGCGGGCTGGCTGGTGCCGTACACCCTGGGCGCCGCGTGGTCCCGCGGGGACCTGCCCCGCCGTGCCCCGGCACTCCTGCTGGCCGGCGGGGCCGCGGCTGCGGGCGCGCTGGTGGTGTGGGGCGGGTACCCGGCGTCCATGGTGGGCGTGCCGGGGGCCGGGACGTCGAATCTGAACCCGCCCACGCTGGCCGCCGTCGCGTTCGGGCTGGCCCAGTGCGGGTTGGCGCTGCTGCTGCGCGAGCCGCTGGCCCGCGGGATGCGCAGGCCGCAGGCCTGGGCGGCGGTGGCCGTGCTGAACCTGTCCGCGATGACGGTCTTCCTGTGGCACCAGACCGCGATGATGGCGGTCACCGCCACCGGCCTGCTGGCCGGGACGGACCTGCCCGGACTGCACACCCTGCCCAACTCCTGGGAGTGGATACCCGCCCGGCTGATATGGCTGCCGGCATTCGCCGCCGTACTCCTGGTCTGCTGGTCCGCGTTCCACACATACGAGCAGACCCGACGACCCAACCGGGCCCGCGCGCCCGAGCAGCACCGGCGGGCCGAGCCGGACCAGGCGCCCGAGCCGGACCGGGCATCCGAGCAAGGTCGGCGAACCGGGCTGGGCGACGCGTACGAGCAGGACCGGGAGTCCGAGCAGCGCCGACGGACCGAGCCGGACAGCACGTACGAGCCGGACCGGGCGTTCGAGCCGGACCGGGGATCCGAGCCGGACCGGAAATCCCAGCAGCGTCGGCTGCCCGAACCGGACGGCACATCCGCACACGGCCGACAGCCCAAGCAGGACAGGGCGCCCAGGCAGCGCCGGGAGAACGAGCCGGACCGGGCATCCGAGCAGCGCCAGCGGACCGAGCCGGGCAGCACGCCCGAGCAGGACCAGGCGCCCGACCAGAACCTGCCGCCCCGGCGAAGGCTTGGTGTTCGCGCGGCCGGTGGGCCGGCGGCCACCAAGTGCGAGATCAGCCATGCCTAAGGTGGAGGGCGTGAACGCGCAGACCGGGGCCGCCGCGCCCGTCCCGTCGAGGATCCGCCGGGCCCTGTGGACCGTGGCGCAGGACCTGCTCACGATCGAGCGGGACCCGCTCCCACGGATGCGGAAGCCGCGCTGGCTGGCCTGGCTGCCGCACGCCCTGATCGGCTATGCCTCGATCTTCTTCGCCTTCCTCGTGAGCCAGCAGGTCAGCGGCCCCTACAACAAGCCCGGTGGCACGGCCCTGGCGCTGGGGCTGCTGACCGGGCTGTCCCTCTGGATCACGATGTTCCGGCCGCTGGCCGGCTTCTGGCTGGGGCTGGTCGCGGCCGCCGGGACCGCCGCCGAGATCCGCCCGTCGATGGCGTGGACCGCGGGCCTGCCTCCGGAGATACCAGTGTCGGCCGGGGAGCCCTGGCCGTGGATGCCGGGCGCGCTGCCGGCGTTCGCCCTCGTGGTGCTGCTGGTCGCGCTGCGCGTGCCGCCCCGGGTCACGGTGGAGGCGGTCGGCCTCGCCGTGGTCCTGACCGCGGGCGCGGAGGCGCTCCTGCGCCCGGGGTGGAGCGCCTCCACCCTCACGGAGGCCGCGATCCTCTTCGGCTTCGCCGGTCTCCTCGGCTACGCGCTGCGCGCCGTACGGCTGGCCCGCGGCAAGCTGGCGGAACAGGAGACGCTCACCGAGGCGGAGCGGGCCCGGCGCACGCTGCTGGAGGAGCGCAGCCGGATCGCCCGCGAGCTCCACGACGTGGTCGCGCACCACATGTCGGTGATCTCGATCCAGGCGCAGGTCGCCCCGCACCTGGTGGACAACCCTTCCGAGGAGCTCAAGGAGAATCTGGCGGGCATCCGGGAGAACGCCCTGGAGGCACTGACCGAGCTGCGCCGGGTGTTGGGCGTCCTGCGCTCGGAGCAGCCCGACGACCCGGCCGACGCGGCCAACCCGCACCACCCGCAGCCCACCCTCGCCGATCTCGACGCCCTCGTGGACAACGTGCGCGGGGCCGGCCTGGAGGTCACCACCGAACTGGCCGGCATCCGGCGGCCGCTGACCCCGGGAACCGAGCTCACCGCCTACCGGATCGTGCAGGAGGCCCTGAGCAACTGCCTGCGCCACGCGCCCGGTTCGCAGGTGGAGGTCGGCATCGCCTACGGACCCCGCGAGGTGCACCTGTGCATCGCCAACAGCCGGCCGACCCGGCCCCCGCAGCCCTCCCCCGGCACCGGCCACGGCCTGCTGGGCATGCGTGAGCGGGCGGGCATGCTGGGGGGCGAGCTGGTGGCCGGCCCCCGCCCCGGTGGCGGGTACGAGGTGACGGCCGTCCTCCCCGTGGACCCAGTGGACCCCGTAAACCCCGTGGACCCCGTAGACCCCATGGACCCCGCGCCACAGTCGCCGAAGTCACCACAGGCACCACAACCACAGCAGCCCCACACGCCGCAGAACACCGAAGGAGCCCGATGACCACGCCGATCCGGGTGATGATCGCCGACGACCAGATGATGGTGCGGCAGGGATTCACCGTGCTGCTCAACGCGCAGCCCGACATCGAGGTGGTCGGCCAGGCCGTGGACGGGGCCGACGCCGTGGCGAAGGTCGCCGAACTCGGCCCGGACGTAGTCCTGATGGACATCCGCATGCCGGGCATGGGCGGCATCGAGGCCACCGCGCGGATCACGGAGACGCCCGGCTCCACCGTCAAGGTGATGGTGCTGACCACCTTCGACCTCGACGAGTACGTGTACGAGGCGCTGCGCGCCGGCGCCTCCGGGTTCCTCCTCAAGGACGCCTCCGCCGACCAGCTCGCCGAGGCGGTCCGGGTGGTCGCGGCGGGCGAGGCGCTGCTCTCTCCGAACATCACCAAGCGTCTGATCACCCAGTTCTCCCGGCTGGGCGCGCCCCGCGGGCCCTCCAAGGAGCGCCTCGGCGAGCTGACCGAGCGGGAGACGGAAGTGCTCGCGCTGATCGCCCAGGGGCTGTCCAACGCGGAGATCGCCGCACACCTGCTCGTCGCCGAGCAGACGGTGAAGACGCACGTCAGCCGGATCCTGGTGAAGCTGGGCCTGCGCGACCGCACCCAGGCCGCGGTGTACGCGTACGAGACCGGGCTGGTCCGTCCGACGGGCTACTGAGCTGCACCGCGTAGTACCTGAGAGGGACGCGGCGAAATCGGTATCAATGGCGACGCGGGCGACGGGCGGGGCGGCCTACGGTTTCGAGTGTGACCGAGACTATGACCGGGGCGGACACCCGGACACCTGAAATCCGGCTGGCGTCGGGCCTGTTCGCGGCCCTGCGCCGGGACCTCATCACCGATGCCTTCGCCTACCGCCCGCTGCCCCCGATGCGCACCGACGGCCCGATCGTCAGGCGGCTGCCGGCCCGGCTGCGCCACGAGGCGCGTCATCTGCCGCACCTGACGGTGTGCCTGGTGGCGTTCTTCGTGCTGGTCTCCTCGGGAGTCGACCGGTATCTGGAGCCGGGAGCGTTCCTGATCCTGGGGCTGATATCCGCGGCTCCGGTGCTGATGACCCTGGTCCGGCCGATCGGGGCGTTCTGGACCTCGACTGCCGCCACCTGGGCGCTGTCCCTGGTGGAGCTCGACGGGCACATGTGGCCCTGGTCGCCGAGTTCGTTCATGGCGCAGCTGGCCGTTCTCGTCGTCGTCGCGATGCGGGCCGGTCCCCGGATCGCGGCGTGGATGTGGGCGGTCACCGTGGGGGGCGGTGTGCTCCTGGCGGTCGTGACCGGACAGGGTCCGGGCAGCATCGGTCCGATGGCCCTGGTCTCAGCCCTCGCGCTGCTGGTGGTCAGCATCCGGTACGTACGGGTGGCGGCCGAGGAGCAGGTGAGCGCCCAGCAGGAGGTCACGGCGGTCGAGCGGGACCGGCGCACGCTGCTGGAGGAGCGCACAACCATCGCCCGGGAGCTGCACGACGTGGTCGCGCACCACATGTCGGTGGTGGCCATCCAGGCGGAGGCCGCGCCCTACCGGGTCCAGGACGCGCCGCCCGAGCTGGTCCAGGCGTTCGCGACCATCCGGGAGAATGCCGTCGCGGCGCTGACCGAGCTGCGCCGGGTGCTGGGCGTCGTACGCTCCGCGGACTACGAGGCGCCGGAGGCCCCGCAGCCGACGCTGGCTGCGCTCGACGGTCTGCTGGCCAATGTGCGGGAGGCCGGGCTGAGCGTGGAGAAGACCGTGACCGGGGCGGTGCGGGAGCTGCCGCAGGGGGTGGAGCTGTCGGCGTACCGGATCATCCAGGAGGCCCTGAGCAACACACTGCGGCATGCGCCGGGAGCCGCGGCCGTCGTCGAGGTGTCCTATGTCCTGAGCGGGCTGGGGGTGCGCGTGGCCAATGACGCACCGACCGATGACGTGCGGCCCTCGCCCGGCGCCGGGCACGGGATCACGGGGATACGGGAGCGGGTGGCGATGCTGGAGGGCGAGATGACGGCCGGCGGGACGGCGGACGGGGGGTACGAGGTGGCGGTGTTCATACCCGTGGCGCGGGCTGACGGGGAAGCGGCGTGACGATCCGTGTCCTGGTCGTGGACGACCAGATGATGGTCCGGGAGGGCTTCTCGGTCCTGCTGAACGCGCAGCCGGACATCGAGGTGGTGGGTGAGGCGGTCGACGGCCGCGAGGCCCTCTCCCAGGTTGCTTCGCTGCGGCCGGACGTGGTGCTGATGGACATCCGGATGCCTGTGCTGAACGGCCTGGAGGCCACCCGGGAGATCGTGGCCGCGGACGCGGACGCGAAGGTGCTGGTCCTGACGACCTTCGACCTCGACGAGTACGTGTACCAGGCGCTGCGGGCGGGGGCCTCCGGGTTCCTCCTCAAGGACGCCTCGGCCCGGCAGCTCGCGGAGGGCGTGCGGGTGGTGGCCGCCGGGGAGGCGCTGCTGGCCCCGTCCGTGACGAAGCGGCTGATCTCGGAGTTCTCCAAGCTGGCCGAGCCGCAGCTGCCCGGCAGGGCGGCGGCCGACGAGCAGGACGAGCTCACGGAGCGGGAGCGGGAGGTGCTGATCCTGATCGCCCAGGGCCTGTCGAACGCGGAGATATCCGACCGGCTGGTCGTGGCGGAGTCCACCGTGAAGACCCACGTCAGCCGCATCCTGGTCAAACTGGGCCTACGCGACCGCACCCAGGCCGCGGTCTACGCGTACGAAACCCGCCTGGTCGTCCCGTCGTAGGCGGGAGCTGGGCGCGCGGCCGGCCCAGCACAGGCGGCCGGCCCGGCACGGCCGGCGGGACGACCGCGGGACCGGCGCGGGCGGCGGGGCCGCCGGGGGGGGGGGG
>NZ_WTFF01000240.1 GCF_019400985.1 Streptomyces bambusae | reverse complement strand
CATCAACGAACCCTCGTCCCAGCCGGCGCTACACGCTGAGGCGCGTCGGCAGCGTCAGGTGTGTGTAAGAGACGGGCGCGCCGCACCTCCCCCGCCTCCCGCCGGGCGGCCCCGGCCTCCTCGGCCCGGCCGCCCCGGGCGTCGAGCCGCCGCGCGTAGCACAGCAGCGTCCACAGCGGGCCGTGGGGCGAACGGCTCCGCGTGCGCAGGTCCGCACGGTTGTCGGCGACCAGCTGCGCCAAGGCGTCCAGCGCCGCGTCGGGCTGCCCGGCCCGGTCCAGGGCCGTCACCCAGCGCACGACCTCCCGGAAGGTGTCGCCGGCGGACCGCTCGCCCGCCCGCGTGTCCGCGACGATCCGGCCGCGGAGCACCGCCGCCTCCGCGTGCCGGCCCACGTCCGTGAGGCCGTCGGCCAGCGTCCCGAGGCCGTGCACCGGGCTCGCCACCCGGCCGGCCCGGTAGGCCTCGGCGCTCAGGGCCGCGACCTCCTCGCACACGGCCAGGCTCTCCTCCGGGCGCCCCGCCCTGCGCAGCAGCCCCGCCCGGGCCTGGAGTGCGCGGGTCAGCAGCTCGTACCGGCCCGGCCAGTCCTCGTGGATCCGCCGGGCCGCCGCCACCGCCTCGTCCACGATCCTCAGCTCCGTGTCCGGACCGAAGCCGTTCCGCTCGGCGGGGAGCGCGAGCAGCCACCGGCTCAGCAGCGGCAGATACGCCTTCGGACTCACCTCCGCGAGCACCCGGTAGGCGTCCACCCGTTCCTTCAGCCCGATCCCACCGGATCCGAGCAGCAACACCCTCGCTCGTAGTACCGCGTCCTGATCGATCTTCCGAGAGTGATTCATGACGGCGATTCTGGGAGGCCGAACGGGCCCCGGACAATGGCTGGAAGCTGTGCTGTCCGTCCTACGAAAACGGCCTCTGACCTGTCATGATGGGTACGTCTTAACCTCCGTCGCCCGATCCGTCGCCCGATCCGGCACCCGCTCCGGCGACGGGTCGCGGAGGCTGGTCGCGGCGCCGAGGGGCGTGAGATGCGCCTGCGGTGGCCGGACGAGGTCGCACGGCGCGCCCGTGGTGGCCGGGCGAGGGCGTGACCTGCGCCTCGTGGCTGCGTGCTGCTCTACTGATCACGCTCAGCGTCCGCTAGGGTCACGCGAGTGATCCGGAGACTCACCTCCATCTGCCCGCCGCGTACCCGGCGCCCCGTCCTGGTCCTCCTCCTGTCGGCCTCGCTCCTCGCGATGGCCGCGTTCTTCCTCCTCGACCGCTTCCCGATGGTCGACACCCTCGTCTACCGGGCGGAGGGGGCCGCCGTCGCAGGCGGCACCGACCTCTACGGCTTCCGGGTCACGGAGGGGCAGCTCGCGGCGACGTACCCGCCGTTCGCGGCGATCCTCTTCGTCCCGACGACCTGGCTGCCGGTGGGCCTGCTCAAGGCGGCCTTCTTCGCCGGGAACGTGGCCCTGCTGGCCCTGCTGGTCGGGCTGTCCTGGCGGTTCGCCGGGCTGCCCCGACGCAAGGGGCTGCTGGTGGCGGCGGTCGCCCTCGCGCTGTGGCTGGAGCCGGTGTTCCAGACGCTGTTCTTCGGGCAGGTCAACCTGGCCCTGGCCTGCCTGATCCTGTGGGACCTCGGACGGGACGACCGGGCCCCGGGCAAGGGCATCGCCCTCGGCATCGCCGCGGGGATCAAGCTGACCCCGGCGATCTTCATCGTGTATCTGCTGATCACGGGCCGGATCAAGGCGGGTCTGACCGCCCTCGCGACGTTCGTCGGGTCCGTCCTGTTCGGGGTGTTCGTGCTGCCGGGTGCGAGCGTGGACTTCTGGACCCGCAGGCTGTTCGAGACCGACCGGGTGGGCAAGGTCTGGATCATCGACAACCAGTCCCTCCAGGGGCTGGTCACGCGCGTGCTGCACACCGCCGACTCCGGCTGGGTGTGGCCGCTCGCCGCGGCGGTCTCGTGCGGTGCCGCGCTGTGGCTGGCCCGGCGCGCCTACCGGACGCCCGGCCGCGGCGACCGCTGGGGCGTGCTGATCACGGCCGGGACGGCGCTGCTCGTCTCGCCGATCAGCTGGTCGCACCACTGGGTCTGGTGCGTACCGCTCATCGCCGTCCTCGCGGCCGGCGGGTACCAGCGCACGGCACTGGTGGTCACGGTGGCCTTCGCGTCCCGCTCGCTGTGGCTCGTACCGCACCAGGGCGACACGGACCTGCACATGGCCTGGTGGCAGCAGGCCTTCGCCTCCCCCTACGCCCTGCTGACGCTGGCGCTGTTCGCGGGGGCGGCCTGGCAGCTGCGCGCGGGCATGCCCGTCACCGCCGTCCCGGTGCCCCGGTCGGCACCCCGCTCCGCCCCGCCGGAGCCGGCGGGCCGCTCCGGCGGGCGGGGCTAGTAGGCAGAGCTAGAGCGTCGGCGCGAGGACCCGCTCGAAGGCCTCGCGGGTCGCCCCGTCCCGGTCCAGGATGCCGAAGACGACGTGGTCGAAGGCGTCCGCGAAGCGGCCCTCCAGCAGGGTGCGGAAGGCCCCGGCCACCTCGGCCGGGTCATTCTGGAACACCCCGCAGCCCCAGGCGCCGAGCACCAGCAGCCGGTAGTCGTGCAGCACGGCGGTCTCCAGCACCCGCTCCGCCCGGCGTGCGAGCACTGCCGGGATCTCGTGCGCCCGCTCCGGCTCCTGCCGCCGGACCACGCCCGCGTTGGGGGCCGGGGAGGTGAGGAATCCGGCCAGGAACGGCTCCTCCAGCAGCTCGCCCCGGTCGTCCCGGAAGACCGGCACCCCCGGCGAGTGGATCACCCGGTCGGTGTAGAGGGCCGTCCGCAGCGCCCGGTGCGCCGCGTAGTACTCCGGGGCCCGCAGCAGGGTCTCGTAGAGGGCGGACGCCCGGCACAGGGCCTCCTCCTGGGCCTTGGCCCCGCGTACGTAGCCCCCGCCGGGATTGCGGGCCGACGCGAAGTTCAGCACCGCCACCCGCCCGTCGGCGGCGAGCCTGCGCGCCGCGACCGTACTGCTCTCCCCCGTCACCTCGACCAGGGTCCGCGCCCTCTCCGGCGACCGCCCCCTACCGGGCGAATCATCTGTGATGACCTGGTTTGGGCCATATATCCTGGTTCCCGCTGTGGCATCCGCCACAGCGGCGGCCAGGGACACCTGCCGTCCGGTCCGCGTCCGGTACCCGCCGGCCGCCACGATCTCCGCGTTCTCCTGCGCGATCGCGCGCAATCTGCTGCTCATCCGGCCATCCTCACGACCCCGGGACCCGGTGGGCAACGCAATTCACGGTACGGATCGCACGATTCGGGGTCTGTGAGGAACGGGTAGGCACGGGTGACACCACGGTCACGGCACACGACAGGAGACGAGGAACCGGTCATGTCCCAGACCTCACCGCCCCCGACCCCGCGCCACGGGGCCTCGCCGCCCAGGCACCGCAGCCGGCCCGGGCCCCGACCCCAGCCGCAGTCGCAGTCGCAGTCGCAGTCGCAGTCGCCCACCAAGTCCCAGACCCAGACCCAGACCCAGTCCCAGTCGTCTTCCCGGGCCCCGTCCCAGGCGGCCGCCCGCCCCGTCCGCACGCTCACCGAGACCGAGGCCGAGGATCTGGTCCACGGCATCTGTTTCAAGACCGGCCCGCCCCGGCTCCTCGGCGCCGAGCTCGAATGGCTGGTGCTGGACGCCGAGCGCCCGGCCCGGCCGCTGTCCCCCGACCGGCTCGGGGCCGCGCACGACGCGGCCCGTGCCCTGCCGCTGCGCTCCCGCTTCACGGTCGAGCCCGGCGGCCAGCTGGAGCTCAGCTCCGCCCCCGCCGCCTCCCTCACGAGTTGCGTCGCGGACCTCCAGGCGGACCTCGCAGCCGTCCGCACGGCCCTGCTCGACCTCGGCCTGGTGCTCCACGGCCGGGGCCACGACCCCCGCAGCCCGGCCCGCCGGCTGCTGACCGATCCCCGCTACGAGGCCATGGAGGCCTACTTCGACCGCACGGGGCCGGCCGGCCGCGCCATGATGCGCTCCTCCGCCTCCGTCCAGGTCTGTGTCGACGCCGGCCACGAGGAGCCGGGCCCCATGGGACACGACCGACGCTGGCGGCTGGCCCACCTGCTCGGCGCGGTGCTGGTCTCGGCGTTCGCGAACTCCCCCGCGCACGAGGGCCCGTACGCGGGCTGGCGGTGCTCGCGCCAGGCGCTGTGGGCCGATCTCGACGCGCGCCGCGCGCTCGCCCCGCCGCTGGAGGCGGCGCCCCGCACCGGCTGGACCCGGCACGCCCTCGACACCGAGGTGATGTGCGTCCGCTCGGACGGGGAGGGCCCCTGGCAGGTCCCCCGCGGGCTGACCTTCCGGGACTGGCTGCGCGGCGCGGGCGGGCCCCGGCCGCCCACGGCCGAGGACCTCGACTACCACCTGACCACACTGTTCCCGCCCGTACGGCCGCGCGGCCACCTGGAGCTGCGCATGATCGACGCACAGCCCGGCGACGACGGCTGGGTCGTGCCGGTGGCCGTCGTGCACGCGCTCTTCGACGACCCGGAGGCGGCCGAGACCGCGTACCGGACGACCAGCGCCCTCGCCGACACCTACGGTCCCGGCCCCGCACCCCGCAACCGGCTCTGGCGCACGGCCGCCCAGCGCGGTCCCGCGGCCCCGGAGCTGGCCGCGGCCGCCACCGCCTGCTTCCTGGCCGCCGCCGACGCCCTGCCGCGGCTCGGCGCGCCCACCGAGGTCGTCGACGCGGTCGGCGCCTTCACCGAGCGCTACGTCCTGCGCGGCCGCTGCCCGGCCGACGACGACCGGGCCCTGACCGACCGGGCCCCGACCGACCGGGCCCGGTCCGACCGGCCCCCGACCCACCGGCCC
Source organism: Streptomyces bambusae (assembly GCF_019400985.1). GTDB lineage: Bacteria > Actinomycetota > Actinomycetes > Streptomycetales > Streptomycetaceae > Streptomyces > Streptomyces bambusae_A. The sequence goes on along the minus strand of NZ_WTFF01000240.1, from coordinate 6,660 downwards.
CCGACCGACCGGACCCCGATCCCCGGGAAGGAACCGCGCCCGTGACCACCGAAACCGTCCGCGCCGACCGGCCCCCGCTGCGCGAGCGGGCCGTGGCCGAGCTCACCGCCGCCCGGGCCCGCACCAAGGCCCTGACCGACGCGGTCACCGACGAGGACCTGACCGCCCAGCACTCCCCGCTGATGTCCCCCCTGGTGTGGGACCTCGCGCACATCGGGAACCAGGAGGAGCTCTGGCTGCTGCGCAACGTCGCCGGCCGGGCGCCGATGCACCCGGAGATCGACCCGCTGTACGACGCCTTCGCCCACCCCCGCGCGGACCGGCCCCGGCTGCCCCTGCTGGGCCCGGCCGCGGCCCGCCGGTACGCGGCACAGGTGCGCGGGCAGGTCTTCGACCTGCTGGAGCGGACCCCGCTGGAGGGGACCTCGCTGCTGGCCGACGCCTTCGCCTTCGGCATGATCGCCCAGCACGAACAGCAGCACGACGAAACGATGCTGATCACCCATCAGCTGCGCCGGGGCGAGCCGGTGCTCGCGGCCCCCGACCCCGCTCCGCCGGCCGGGCCGCCACCGGCGGTGCGCGAGGTCCTGGTCCCGGCCGGCCCGTTCACCATGGGCACCTCCACCGAGCCGTGGGCGCTGGACAACGAGCGGCCGGCGCACGTCCGCGAGACGTCCGCCTTCTGGATCGACACCGTCCCCGTGACCTGCGCCGACTACCAGGCGTTCATGGCCGACGGCGGCTACCACGAGCCCTCGTGGTGGGCGCCGGAGGGCTGGGAGCAGATCCGCAAGCACGACATCGAGGCCCCGCTCTTCTGGCACCGCGAGGGCAGCGTGTGGCTGCGCCGCCGCTTCGGGGTCACCGAGCCGGTGCCGGGCGACGAGCCGGTGCTGCACGTCAGCTGGTACGAGGCGGACGCGTACGCGCGGTGGGCCGGGCGCCGGCTGCCGACCGAGGCCGAGTGGGAGAAGGCCGCCCGCCACGACCCGGCGCAGGGCCGCTCCACCCGCTACCCGTGGGGTGACGCGGACCCCACCCCGGACCGTGCCAACCTCGGCCAGCGCCATCTGCGCCCGGCCCGGGCCGGCAGCTATCCGGCGGGCGCGTCCCCGCTGGGGGTGCGGCAGCTGATCGGCGACGTGTGGGAGTGGACGGCCAGCGACTTCCTGCCCTACCCCGGCTTCCGGGCGTTCCCCTACCGGGAGTACTCGGAGGTGTTCTTCGGTCCGGCCCACAAGGTGCTGCGCGGCGGTTCGTTCGCCGTGGCCCCGGTGGCGTGCCGGGGCACCTTCCGCAACTGGGACCTTCCGGTGCGCCGGCAGATCTTCTCCGGCTTCCGTACCGCGAGGGATGCCTGATGTGCCGTCACCTGGCCTATGTGGGCCCGCCGATACCGCTCGGGCGGCTGCTCGTCGACCCGGAGTACGGGCTGGTGCGGCAGTCGTACGCGCCGCGCCGCCAGCGCTACGGCACGGTCAACGCCGACGGCTTCGGCGTGGGCTGGTACGCCGAGGGGGATCCGGTCCCCGCCCGCTACCGGCGCGGCGCTCCGATCTGGGGCGACGAGTCCTTCGCCGACCTCGCGCGGGTGGTGCGCAGCGAGGCCTTCCTGGCCGCCGTACGCGACGCCACCCTGGCCGGGGCGGACGGGGAGGCGGCCGCGGCCCCGTTCACTGACGGGCCGTGGCTGTTCAGCCACCAGGGGGCGGTGCGGGACTGGCCGCACGCGGCCGCCGGGCCGGCGGCCGAGCTGCCGCCCGAGGCGCTGCTGGAGCTGTCCGCCCGGAGCGACTCCGCCTTCGTGTGGGCCCTGGTGCTGCACCGGCTGCGGTCCGGCGACGACCTCGGGTCGGCGCTGGCGGAGGCGGTGCGGGAAATGGCCACGGCGGCGCCCGGCTCCCGGCTGAACCTGCTGGTGACCGACGGGGGGCGGATCGCCGCGACGGCGTGGGGGGACTCACTGTGGTACCTGGCCGATCCCGGCGGCGGACGCACCGTCGTCGCGTCGGAGCCCTACGACGACGACCAGCGCTGGACCGAGGTGCCCGACCGCACCTTGCTGACGGCCACGCGCTCCCGGATCGCCCTCACCCCGCTCAAGGAGATCTCCCGTTGAGTGACTTCCAGTTGACCCGCACCCTGGACGAGCACGCCGCCGACTCGGCACTGCGCCACGACGTGCTGCACGGCCTGACCCGCACCCCCAAGTCGCTGCCGCCCAAGTGGTTCTACGACGCGCGCGGCAGCGAGCTGTTCGAGGAGATCACCCGGCTCCCGGAGTACTACCCGACGCGGGCGGAGCGGGAGATCCTGCTGGAGCGGGCCCAGGAGATCGCGGCGGCCAGCGGGGCGCGCACCCTGGTCGAGCTCGGTTCGGGGTCCTCGGAGAAGACCCGGCACCTGATCGAGGCGCTGCCGGCGCTCGACACGTACGTGCCGGTGGACGTCAGCGAGAGCGCGCTGGCCGGGGCGGCGCAGACCCTGCTCGACGCGCATCCCGGTCTGAAGGTACACGCCCTGCTGGCCGACTTCACCCGGCCGATGGTCCTGCCGCCAGCCCCCGGGCCGCGGCTGGTGGTGTTCCTCGGCGGCACGATCGGCAATCTGCTGCCGCCGGAGCGGGCCGGGTTCCTGGGCTCGATCCGGGCGATGCTGTCGCCCGGGGACGCCCTGCTGATGGGCACGGACCTGGTCAAGGAGGAGTCCGTCCTGGTGGCGGCGTACGACGACGCGCAGGGGGTGACGGCGGAGTTCAACAAGAACGTGCTGACCGTCGTCAACCGCGAGCTGGCCGCCGACTTCCACCCGGCCGACTTCGACCATGTGGCGCTGTGGAACGCCGAGCACGAGTGGATCGAGATGCGCCTGCGGGCCCGGTCGGACGTGGTGGTGAAGATCCGGGCCCTGGACCTGGTGGTGCCCATGGAGGCGGGCGAGGACATCCTGACGGAGGTCTCCGCGAAGTTCCGTCAGGAGGGGGTGCGCGCCGAACTGGCGGCGGCGGGCCTGGAGCTGACGCAGTGGTGGACGGATGCGGCGGGCCGCTTCGCGCTGTCGCTGTCGGTGGCCGACGGTGTGCTGCGGACGGCGTCGACGGGCGGGTACGCCACGGCCGGTACGCCGGAGGAGGAGGTGACGGCGGACTGAGCCGCCGCCGCGAGCTCCCGCCGGTCCGGATGCCGGCCCGGCGGGATGCGCGGCAGCAGCCGCAGCTCGGCGCGGATGCCCCGGGCCCGGGCGATCCGCCACAGTGAGGCGGTCAGCGGGTCGTCGCCGACGAAGGCGGGCGCGCCGGCGGGCCGCCCGTCGGGCAGCAGGTAGGCGAGGTGGACGGGCTGGACGGGGACCTGGGCGTCGAGCGCGGCCTGGAAGGCCGCCCGGCGGAAGAGTCCCTGGGCGCGGCCGCACCAGGTGCTGCCCTCGGGGAAGACGGTGACCCGGTCCCCGTCGAGCAGGGCGGTGGTCAGGGTGTCGACGGTGGCGGGCAGGGCCCGTATCCGGTCGCGCTCGATGAAGAGGGTGCCGGCCCGGGCGGCGAGCCGGCCGAGGACGGGCCAGCGGCCGATCTCCCCCTTGGCCAGCATCCGTGAGGGCAGGGCGCCGGCCACCAGGGGGATGTCGAGCCAGGAGATGTGGTTGGCCACGATCAGCCGCCCGCCGTCGGGGCCGGGGCTGCCGTGGACGGTCGTCCGGATGCCGAAGGCCCGGACCAGTGCGCGGCTCCAGGTGCGGATCACCGCCCGGCGGGGCCGGTCCGGCAGCAGCCGCACCGGCGGGGCGCCGAGGATGCCCAGGAGTACCAGCGCGGCGACGCCGGCCAGCCGCAGGAGGGCGTGCGCCGCGGTGGCCGCACGGCCCTGGTGGGCGGCGCAGCCGGCGGGGGTGCAGGGGGCGGTGGGCAGCCAGACGCTCATGCGGCCGGGGCGAGGGAGAGGAAGTGGCGCAGGTAGCGGGGGTTGGTCCGGCGCAGCGAGAGCAGGACGTACAGGTCGGCGCAGCCGAACTCGACGTCGAGGGCGGGCTCGCCGCACACCCAGGCGCCCAGGCGTACGTAGCCGCGCAGCAGGGCGGGCAGCTCCATGCGCTCGGGGTGGGTGATGCCCTCGGGGCTCCAGGGGTGGTGCGGGGTGACACGGTACTCCTCGGGGGCGAGGTTGCGGGCCAGGACGGTCTCGCGGGTGGCGGCGGCCAGTACACCGCCGTCGGCCAGCGGTATCGAGCAGCAGCCGGCCAGCCAGTTGTGGCCGGAGCGGTCCATGTAGCGGGCCAGGCCCGCCCAGATCAGGGCGATGACGGCGCCGTTGCGGTGGGCGGGGTGGACGCAGGAGCGGCCGACCTCGACCAGGTCGGGGCGGATCGGCGCCAGGCGGGACAGGTCGAACTCGCCCTCGGAGTAGAGGCGGCCGGCGACGGCGGCCCGCTCGGGGGGCAGCAGCCGGTAGGTGCCGACGACCTGCTCGGTCTCCTCCTCGACGACGAGCAGGTGGTCGCAGTACGCGTCGAAGGCGTCGGAGTCCAGGCCGGGCTCGGGCCCGTCGAGGCGGGCGCCCATCTCGCCGGCGAAGACCTGGTGGCGCAGCCGCTGGGCGGCGCGCACCTCGTGCTCGTCGCGGGCGAGCCGTACGGCGTAGCGGGGGGCGGGCAGGCCGGTGGCCGGCTGGACGGGCGAGAGGGGGGCGATGGTCATGGCGGCTCCTGGTCCGGAAGGCGGGAGCCAGGCCGGGTCCTGCTGGCCTGGCTCACTACGTTTCTTCCGTGACCGGCTGGATTCGACATGACCGGGCAGCGGCACGTACATGTGCGGCTGTTGAATGGCGGGAATCGGCGCCCGGGCGCTGCGGGGCGGGCTCCGGGGCGCCGGGCTACCGGTCGGAGCTCAGCACCTTGCCGAGCGTGTCCGAGGCCGCCCGTGCGGCCTGCTTCGGGTCCTGCCCGGTGAGCACGGCCGTCATGTAGGGCTTGATCGGGTTCTTGGCCTCGACCTCGGCCCAGCGGGCCGACTTCGGGGTGGCGCGGCCCTGGGCGGCTCCCTGCGCCATCGCCGCGGCGCCGTCGTCGCCCTGGACCACGGGGGCGAGCGTGGTCTTGTTCGGTACGTAGCTCATCGTACGGGCAAGCTCCGTCTGCCACTTCTCGCTGACGAGGGCGGTGATGACGTCGACGGCGGCGGCGCGGTTGCGCGTCCGCTCCGGGATGATCAGGTCGGAGCCGCCGGTGAGGACCGAGCCGTAGGTGCCGGTGGTCTTGCCCGGGATGGGGAAGAAGCCGAGCTTGCCCTTGAGGGCGGGATTGAGCTGCTCGATCTGGGCGGCCTGGCCGGGCGGGGCGATGATCTGGGCGACCTGGCCGCGGGCGAAGACCTCCGCCTGCGGGGGCGTCTCCTCGTCGGCGTCCTTGGGGCCGTCGCCGAGGGCCTGGAGCTTCTTGTAGAACTCCATGCCGGCCAGGGCGGGTTCGCTGTCGAGGGTGCCGACCCACAGCCCGCCGGTCTCCACGGCGAGCTCGCCGCCCTCGTCCCAGACGAAGCCGGACAGCACGTACCAGTTCTGGCCGGCGAGGTAGATCCCCTGCTGGTCGCCCTTGTCGAGCTTCTGCGTGGCCGTGATCCACTCCTGGCGGTTGCGGGGCAGCTCCTTGATGCCGGCGGCCGCGAACAGGTCCTTGTGGTAGATGACCACGCGGTTGGCCGCGTACCAGGGGATTCCGTACTGGGCGCCGTTGATGCTGCCGGGGTCGGCGAGGCCCTTCAGCCAGTCCTTGGCTCCCCAGGTGCGCAGGCCTTCGAGGGTGAGTTCGGAGAGGCCGCCGGTCTCGATGTACTGGGCGACCTGGGTGTTTCCCACCTCTATGACGTCGGCGCTCTCCTTGCCCGTGCCGTTCAGGACGGCGTTGACCTTGGCGCCGATGCCCGTCCACTCCTGGATCCTCACCTCCAGGTCGATGCCCGGGTGCTCCTTCTCGAAGGAAGCGGTGAACTTCCTGACGAAGTCGTCCGAGGCGCTGCCCTTCATCAGCCAGAGGGTGACCTTCTGCGTGTCCGAGCCCGAGCCGGAGAGCCCGCCGCAGCCGGTGAGGGCGGTGGCGGCCACGAGTGCGGTGCACAGGGCGAGGAAGCGCATCTTCACGGAAGGTCACCTTCGGGTGGCGGATATGAGACGGATCTGAGATGGCTCGAAATTGGCATAGACCAATGAACGGGTCAAGGGTCTGGCGGCACTCCACCCGGCAGATTTCACCTCGCGGAGCGGGACATAGTGGGGCACGGTGGTACAAGGCATCAGACCACCCTCGGGAGAGCCCCATGTCCAACCACACCTACCGGGTGACCGAAATCGTCGGTACGTCGCACGAGGGCCTGGACCAGGCCATCCGCAACGGGATCGCCCGGGCCGGCCAGACGCTGCGCCATCTGGACTGGTTCGAGGTCACCCAGGTGCGCGGCCACATCGAGAACGGCGCGATCGCGCACTACCAGGTGGGACTCAAGGTCGGCTTCCGGCTGGACGGCGAGGACTGAGCCGGCGCGGGCCGGGCCGGGCCCTGTCGCTTATGCACCTCTCCGAGCCCACGAGACCGAGGGTGATATCGTAGGCGGTCATCTGCTTGATATAACAAACTACGATCACACGAGGAATGATGCACGTGCTAATGCTGCAG
>NZ_WTFF01000024.1 GCF_019400985.1 Streptomyces bambusae | reverse complement strand
TACTATCCTTGATGACGTCTCCTAGTCCTACTTATTCTGTTTCATACCTGTATAAGTCATTAGATCATATATCTTCAATGCCTCGCCCACCTCCACACTAGACACCCGTAGACCCTTCGCCAGCGTAAGATTTGTATAAGAGACATGCTGCCGCCCGCCCCCACCGCCTCGGCGCTGACCAGCGATAATGAGGGCGTGGCAAAGGGCAGGCAGCGAAGCGGTGGACGAGCGGCGGCGCCGGGCCCGCGGAGTGCGCGGGTGGACGGCGGCACGGCGGAGCTGGAGCCGGACCGGGAACGGCCGGGCGCCTTCACCTTGCTGATCGACGGGGCTCCGCAGTCCCATGTGGACCTGGCCGACCCGGCCCACCTCGACTTCGCCTACCAGCGGCGCATCGGCCACCTCGTCGACCTGGCGGCCCCGGCCCGGCAGCCCGTGAACGTGGTCCACCTGGGCGGCGGCGCCTTCACCCTGGCCCGGTACACGGCGGCCACCCGGCCCCGGTCCACGCAGCAGGTCGTGGAGATCGACGCGGGCCTGGTGGCCTTCGTACGCGAGCACCTGCCGCTGGACCCGCAGGCGCGGGTGCGGGTCCGGTCGGTCGACGCGCGGGCGGGGCTGGCCAAGGTGCCGGACGGCTGGGCGGACCTGGTGATCGCGGACGTGTTCAGCGGCGCGCGTACCCCGGCGCACCTGACGAGCACCGAGTTCCTGGACGACGTACGCCGGGCCCTGTCGCCCACCGGCTGGTACGTCGCCAACCTCGCGGACGGTCCGCCGCTGGCGCACCTGCGCGGGCAGATCGCCACGGCCGCGGCCCGGTTCGGCCGGCTGGCGCTGGCGGCGGATCCCGTGGTGCTCAGGGGGAAACGTTTCGGCAATGCCGTTCTCGTGGCTGCCGACCAGGAGCTCCCGGTCGCCGAGTTCACCCGCCGGGTGGCGAGCGACCCGCACCCCGGGCGGGTCCTGCACGGGCGGGAGCTCGCGGACTTCACGGGCGGCGCGGCGCCCGTCGCGGACGCCACGGCGGTGGCCTCCCCGGCCCCGCCGCCTTCGGTCTTCCGGTGACGGCGTGAGCTGATCGGGTCGGCTTCTGAGGTGGTGCTGCCGTCTGAGCCGGTACTGACGTCTCAGATGGTGCGGTCGTCGAGCTCGACGGCCGGGGCGTGGTCGTGCCAGGTGCAGAAGACCGAGACCTCGCGGTTGTCGCGGGTGAAGGTGACCCGGATCCAGTAGGGCTGCTTCCAGACCTGCATCCGCCAGCCCGCCGCCGGCGCCGCCGAGACCAGCTCGGCCGAGGCCGGACCGAGGTCGAGGACGACCCGGCCGCCCGCGACCGTCCAGCCCTTCACACTGTCCGCGCTCCCGCCGGCCTGGCCCGGGCCGGACCGGCTACCGGACGAGGGCTTCGGGGTGCCCGGACCGGAGGACTGGGGCGAGGCGGACGGCGCGGCCGACGGGGACGCCGGCGACGCGGCCGGGGAGCCCGCCGAACCGGACGGGGCGGGCGGCGCGGACGGTTCCGAGCCGTTCGTCGAGGAGGACAGCGGCCGGGTGGTGAGCGGAACCGCCAGCGGGCGGTCGTAGGCCGTGCCGGACATCACCGTGTGCACACCCCACCAGGACAGCGTCACCGCCGCCCCGGTCGCCAGCAGCCAGGCGAACGCGTGTACAAGTCCTCTGTGCATGGAGGCACATACTGCACCACTCGTACCGGAGACCGCCCGGCACCTCCAGGCGTCCCCCGAATGGCGTACGGTGCGGGCCATGGCAAGTGTGCTCGTGGTCGAGGACGACCAGTTCGTACGTTCCGCCTTGATCCGGCACCTGACCGAGGCGTCCCACACCGTGCGGAGCGTCGGTACGGCCCTGGAGGCGCTGCGCGAAGTCGCCCACCACCGCTTCGACGTCGTCGTGCTGGACCTCGGACTGCCCGACCTGGACGGGTCGGAGGCGCTGAAGATGCTGCGCGGCATCACCGACGTCCCGGTGATCATCGCGACCGCGCGCGACGACGAGGCCGAGATCGTCCGGTTGCTCCACGCCGGCGCCGACGACTACCTGACCAAGCCCTTCTCCGTGGAACACCTCTCCGCCCGGATGGCCGCCGTCCTGCGCCGGGCCCGTTCGGCCGCCGGGGCCGAGCCGCCCTCGCGCGTGCTGCGGGTCGGCGGCCTGGCCATCGACCCGCTGCGGCGGACGGCCGAACTGGACGGGGCGGTACTGGACCTGACCCGGCGCGAGTTCGACCTGCTGGCCTTCCTGGCCGGGCGGCCCGGGGTGGTCGTGGCCCGCCGCGAGCTGCTCGCCGAGGTGTGGCAGCAGTCGTACGGGGACGACCAGACCATCGACGTCCACCTGTCCTGGCTGCGCCGCAAGCTGGGCGAGACCGCAGCGAACCCGCGCTACCTGCACACGCTGCGGGGGGTCGGGGTGAAGCTGGAGCCGCCGGCGTGAGCGTCGCACGCGTGGCCGGCGGGCCGCGGACCACGACGGCGGCGACCGCGGACGTGCGCCGCGCGGGTGGCCGTGACGAGGGCCGCTGCCGCGGCGGAGCGGGCCGAGCACGATGAGATGGGCCCTGGTGAAGGTGTGCCTGGCGGTCACCGCCATGGTCGTCGTGGCGTTCGCCGTGCCGCTGGGGCTGGTGGTCCAGGAGATGGCCAGCGACCGCGCCTTCTCCAACGCCGAGCGGCAGGCCGCCACGATCGGGCCGACCCTCTCCATCACCACCGACCCGCAACAGCTGCGCCGGGCCGTGGAGTCCACCCAGATGGGCGCCGCCGAGCGGATGGCCGTGCACGTGCCCGCGATCGGCGGCAGCGCCGCGGTGACCATCGGCCGGGCCCGGGCCGCGGACGGCGACGTGGCGCGCACGCGTGAGTACGGCCGGGCCACCACCGCCTCCGTCGCGGGCGGCGGCTCGGCGCTGCTGCAGCCCTTCGCGATCGGGTCCGGCGACATCGCGGTGGTCGAGATCTACGTGCCGGAGAGCGAGGTCAGCAACGGCGTCGCCACCGCCTGGCTGGTCCTCGCGGGCGTCGGGCTCGCGCTCGTCGTCGGCTCGGTCGCGGTCGCGGACCGCCTCGGGGCCCGGCTCGTACGGCCGGCGGAGCGGCTCGCCGACGCCGCCCACCAGCTCGGCGAGGGGCGTCTCGGCGCGCGGGTGCCCGAGGCCGGCCCCAAGGAGCTCCGCTCGGCGGCGGTGGCGTTCAACTCCATGGCGGACCAGGTCGTCGAGCTCCTCGCCAACGAGCGGGAACTGGCCGCCGACCTCTCCCACCGGCTGCGGACACCCCTGACGGTGCTGCGGCTCAACACCGCCTCGCTCGGGGACGGCCCCGCGGCCGAGCAGACCCGGGCGGCGGTGGAGCAGCTGGAGCGCGAGGTGGACACGATCATCCGTACGGCGCGCGAGCAGCGGCCCGCGAACCAGGGCATCGGGGCCGGCGCCGGCTGCGACGCCTCGGAGGTGATCCGCGAGCGGATGGACTTCTGGTCGGCGCTGGCCGAGGACGAGGGCCGCACGGTCCGGCTGGCGGGCGTGGACCGCACGGTACGGATCCCGGTCGCCCGGCCCGAACTGGCCGCCGCGCTGGACGCGATGCTGGGCAACGTCTTCCGGCACACCCCCGAGGGCACCCCGTTCGCGGTGGACGTCCACGACGCCGGGGACGCGGTGATCGTGCTGGTCTCCGACGGCGGCCCCGGCATCGCCGACCCGGACGCGGCGCTGCGGCGCGGCAACGACGGGGCGCGGGACGGCTCGACGGGGCTCGGGCTGGACATCGTACGCAGGGTCGCGGAGTCCACGGGCGGCGACGTACGGCTGGGGCGTTCGGTGCTCGGGGGGACCGAGGTGCGGGTGTGGATCGGGCTGGACGGGCGCAGCCGGCGCGGCGGTGCGGACGGCGGGCCGGGGCGCCGGGGGAGGCGCAAGCGGCGCGGGCGGCGTGAACGTGAACGTGAAGGTGGGGGTGAGCGCGGGGGTGAGCGCGAAGGCGTGCGTGGGGGCGAGCGTGGCGGCCAGAGCCGAACGAGTGTGTCCGAAAGGCGCGCCTCGTCCGGCAGCTGACCCCCGGTCGGTACGGTCCGGCGCGGGGACACCTTCATCTTCGGTGGCCTCCTCGCCACACTGGACACGATGCACCGGGGCGTGCCCGGCACCGGTTCGTGTGCCGGCACCGGACGAAGGGAACCCCCGTCATGCGCTACGCCGTCCTCGGCACCGGAATCGTCGGCCGCACCCTCGCGGCCAAGCTCGACTCCCTCGGCCACGACGTCGTCATCGGCACCCGCGACCCGGCCGCCACCCTCGCCCGTACGGAGACCACCCCGACCGGGGTCGGACCGTACGCGGCATGGCAGGAGGAACATCCCCGGGTGCGGCTGAGCACCTTCGCGGAGGCCGCCGCCCACGCGGACTGCCTGGTCAACGCGACGAGCGGGAAGGCCAGCATCGACGCGCTGACCGCTGCCGACGCGGCCCACCTGGACGGCAAGGTGCTGCTCGACGTCGCCAACCCGCTCGACTTCTCGCGCGGCTTCCCGCCCGGGCTGGACCCCGTCGACAGCGACAGCCTCGGGGAGCAGATCCAGCGGGCCTTCCCCGGGCTGCGGGTGGTCAAGACCCTGAACACCATGAACTGCCTGGTCATGGTCGACCCCGGCCGGGTCGCGGGGGAGCACCACGTGTTCCTGTCGGGGGACGACGCCGAGGCCAAGAAGACGGCGCGCGAGTTGCTGCACTCCTTCGGCTGGCCGGAATCGGGTGTGCTGGACCTCGGGGGCATCGAGACCGCGCGCGGCACCGAGATGCTGCTGCCCATCTGGCTCCGGCTGATGGGCGCGCTCGGGCACACCGACTTCAACTTCCACATCCAGGGCGCGGGCGGTCCGGGGGCGTGGGGCGGCCACTGACGGGTGGCCAGATGTTGCCGGTGCCCGGGACGCGTCGGACGGTGGTCGTGACGGAAGGAGTCACGCATGAGAGTCATGCTCCGGGCCCACATCGACACCCCCGCCGGCAACGAGGGGCTCAAGAGCGGGGCGCTGCCCCAGAGCGTCAAGAGGCTGGTGGACGCCGTCAAGCCGGAGGCCGCCTACTTCGGCCTGTCGGAGGGGGTCCGCACCTGCTGGATCGTCTTCGACCTCAACGACAGCGCTCAGATCCCGCCGCTCGTGGAGGACCTGTTCATGCAGTTCAACGCGGAGATCGAGGTCTCTCCGGTGATGGATCAGGAGGGGCTGCAGAAGGGGCTGAGCGCGATGAAGGCGACCGGCTGAGCGAGATGAAGGCGACCGGCTGAGCCGGGAGGCCGGTCAGGAGGACCCCGGGCCCGGCCGGGACGCCCGGACCGGGCCGGGGCGCCAGGACCGGGCCGGGGCGGCGGTCGCGTCAGAGCCGGCGGCGGGAAGGGCTTCAGGCGCCGGTCTCGCCGGAGGCGAGGCGACGGGCCTGGGCGCGGCCGACCTCGGCGGTGCGGTGGAGGTAGTCGGCGATGACGGAGAGCTCGGCGTCGGAGTAGGAGGCCAGGACCGCGCCGAAGGCCTGGCCGGGGGTCTCCCAGGCCTGCGCGATACGGGTGCGGGCGGACGGGGCGAGGGTCACGAGCGAACGGCGGCGGTCGTGCGGGTCGGCCCGGCGCTCGACGATGCCGGCCTTGACCAGGCGGTCGACGAGGCGGGTGGCCGAGCCCGAGGTCAGCCCGGTGAGGCGGGCGATGTCGCCCGTGCTGACCGGGCCGGGCTCCAGGTCGAGCAGGGCCACGCACTGCATGTCCGTGGGGTGCAGGCCCACGTGGTCGGCCATCGCCTGGTTGAAGACCGAGTACTCGGCGTAGTGCCGCTGGCTCTCGGTGACGACGCGCGCCAGCAGCTCCGCACGGCTCCATTCACCCGAACGGGCGAAATCGTTTGACATGGGCTTCTCCTTGCTTCAGATTTATCTGCGTAGCGCAGTAAATGTGTCACGCAGAATCTGCGTCAGGGAGATTGTAGCCGTGGCGCACCGTCCGAGGGAGCCTTCCATGTCCATCCTCGTCACCGGCGGACGCGGCGCCGTCGCCCGCGGCCTCGTCGCCCTGCTGACCGAGCGCGGGATCCCCTTCCGCCTCGCGTCCCGCGAACCCGGCACGCCCGGTGCGGTCCACTGCGACCTCACCGATCCCGCCACCTTCCCCGCAGCCCTCGAAGGCATCCGGTCCGTCTTCCTCTACGCCGAGGCGGCCGCGGTCGACGCCTTCGTCAAGGAGGCCGTCGCCGCAGGTGTCGAGCACGTCGTGCTCCTGTCCTCGTCCAGCGTGCTGGCCGGCGACGCCGCCGACAGCCCCCTGGCGGCCTCTCACCTCGCCGTGGAGAAGGCCCTGCTGGCCTCGCCGCTGCGCACCACGCTGCTGCGTCCCGGCGCCTTCGCGGGCAACGCCCGCGGCTTCGCCTGGGCCGTGAAGTCCGGCTCGCCCGTCAGGCTGCCGTATCCCGGCGCCTACTGCGACCCGGTCCACGAGGCCGACCTGTCCGAGGCGGCCTTCGCCGTCCTCACCGACCCGGCCCTCGGCGGCCGTGCCTACACCCTGACCGGACCGCGGACCCTGACGTTCGCCACCCAGCTGGCGGTCCTCGGCAGCGTCCTGGGGCGGCCCGTGCCGTACGAGACGGTCACACCCGAGGAGTGGAAGTCCGACGTGGAGGGATATATACCGGGCCCCTACGCCGACGCGCTCCTGGCCTACTGGGCCGCCCAGGACGGCCTCCCGGCGGAGGTCACCGACGCCGTCGAGCAGCTCACCGGCCACCCGGCCCGGACCTTCGAGACCTGGGCCGAGGAGCACGCAGCCGAGTTCTCCACCGGCTCCTCCAGCGGCTCCTCCACCGACTTCCTCGCCGGGTCCTCCGCCTGAGCGGCCGGAGCGGGCGGGCCATGCGCGAGCTGCTGGAGCACAGGGGGGACGTGGACGGGATCTTCGCCGCCTCCGACGTGACGGCGGCCGGGGCCTGCCGGGAGCTGCGCGCGGCGGGCCGCCGCGTTGGTGGTCCGCCAGTCCTCGCGACCGGTCGGCACCCGCGTGACCGGTCGGCACCCGCAAGCCGGGTCGGCGCCGACGCGACCGGTCGGCCGGTACGCAGAAGGCCCCGGTCCGCACGAAGCGGACCGGGGCCCTCCGACAGGGTGAGTGACGGGACTCGAACCCGCGGCCACCTGGACCACAACCAGGTGCTCTACCAACTGAGCTACACCCACCATGTCCGGTCGGTTTTCCGACCGGCCGAAGAAAAGGGTACAGGGTCCGGGAGGGTGCTCGCTCCCCCCTTTATCGCCACCCCTCCTCCGGGCCCGCTATTCCGCAGGCAGGACGTGCTTCGCGGCGATGGCCTTGGCCGTCTCCGAGTCCGGTCCGGGCTGCGGCACGAAGACCGCCTCGCGGTAGTAGCGCAGCTCGGCGATGGACTCCTTGATGTCCGCGAGCGCGCGGTGGTTGCCGTTCTTCGGCGGGCTGTTGAAGTACGCCCGCGGGTACCAGCGGCGCGCCAGCTCCTTGATGGAGGAGACGTCCACGATCCGGTAGTGCAGGTATTCCTCCACCGCCGGCATGTCGCGCAGCAGGAAGCCGCGGTCGGTGCCGACCGAGTTCCCGCACAGCGGCGCCTTGCCGGGTTCCTTCACGTGCTCGCGCACGTACGCCAGGACCTGGGCCTCGGCGTCGGCCAGGGTCGTTCCGCCGGCCAGTTCGTCGAGGAGGCCGGAAGCGGTGTGCATCGCGCGCACCACGTCGGGCATGGTCTCCAGGGCCGCGTCCGGCGGGCGGATCACGATGTCCACGCCGTCGCCGAGCACGTTGAGCTCCGAGTCGGTGACCAGTGCGGCCACCTCGATAAGTGCGTCGTCCGTCAGCGAGAGCCCGGTCATCTCGCAGTCGATCCACACCATGCGATCGTTCATGTGTCCCACCTTAGGGGCTCGGCGACGCAGCGGGTCCCCGCGCCGGCGACGGCCGGTGCGGGGACCCGCGGGTACTGCTGTGCGTGCCGACTACGCGTGGTCGCGCAGGTGCCGGCCCGGGGCGTAGAGCTCGGTGACCGTCGGGCCGGTCGCCGCCAGGGCCGCCGCGGCCCGCTGGGGCTGCGGAGTGCGCTGGTGCGGAACCGCGGACCCGGAGATCTCCGCGACCTCGGCCTGCGGCCGCCGCGCCCGGTAGGCGGAGCGGTAGGCCGCCGGGGAGGACCCCAGCTGCCGCCGGAAGTGCCCGCGCAGGGCGACCGGCGAGCGGAACCCGCAGCGCCCGGCGACCTCGTCGACCGAGTAGTCGGAGGTCTCCAGCAGCCGCTGTGCCTGGAGCACCCGCTGGGTGATCAGCCACTGGAGCGGCGCGCTGCCGGTCAGCGAGCGGAACCGCCGGTCGAAGGTGCGCCTGCTCATGTAGGCGCGGGCCGCCAGCGTCTCCACGTCGAACTGCTCGTGGAGGTGCTCCAGCGCCCAGGCGACGACCTCGGCGAGCGGGTCGGCGCCGATCTCCTCCGGCAGCGACCGGTCGAGGTAGCGCTCCTGGCCGCCCGTGCGCCGCGGCGGGACGACGAGCCGGCGGGCCAGTGCCCCGGCCGCCTCGCTGCCGTGGTCGGTGCGCACGATGTGCAGGCACAGGTCGATTCCGGCCGCGGTGCCCGCGGACGTCAGCACGTCGCCGTCGTCCACGAACAGTTCGCGCGGGTCGACATGGACGGACGGGTACCGCTTGGCCAGCGTCGGCGCGTACATCCAGTGCGTCGTCGCGGGCCGCCCGTCCAGCAGACCGGCGGCGGCGAGCACGAAGGCTCCCGTGCACAGTCCGACGATCCGGGCGCCTTCCTCGTGCGCCTGACGCAGGGCGTCGAGCGCTTCCGGAGGCGGCGGTGAGGTGATGGAGCGCCAGGCGGGAACGACGACCGTGCCTGCCCGGGCGATCGCCTCCAACCCGTACGGCGCGGTCAGTTCGAGCCCGCCGGTGGTCCGCAGCGGACCTTCCTCACCGGCGCACACGAGCAGTCGGTAGCGTGGAACTCCCGCGTCCTGCCGGTCAATGCCGAACACGGAGAGTGGAATGGAACTCTCGAAGATCGGACCGCCGCTGAAGAGCAGCACCGCGACAATCTCCCTGCGGCGGCGCCCCGCGAGCTTCCGGCCGGCGTCCGTGACGACGGCGGTGGAGTCCTGGCTCATGGCGCTAAGCCCCCCTTGGGTGTCGCGACTCCTTGGTCTGGTCGCACCTGCACGTTTCCCCTCGGCCTTGCACGTGTCCCCCGCCGTAAATACATGATCGAATCTACTGCGTCGCGTGGTGTCGGCGTGACAAGTTCAGCACGCACCGCAATGTCGACTTGGCAACTTGGCGAAAAGCATTCGATCAGGAAGCGTTCCACTCCGCGACCTTGGGGGGAAGTGCGCCGCGCGCGTGTGGCCTGTACGCATAGGGTCACCACGCACCCCTTCGGTCGTCGTCGCTGGTGGTAGCGGGATCGGGTGGGCATTCCGGCAGGGATTGCCACCGTCCGCGAAGTTGGCTGAAAACGTGCGGGAGCGGGTGTGCGAACCGGTCAGTCGTGCGGGGAGATCCCGCCCGAACCGTGGCAGCCGCGGTGCGCGCCGGTCCCGGTCCGGGAGTGCCGTCCGCGGTGCACGGAAGGGGCCTGCTCGGGGCCGCCCCCGCGGGCCGCGGCCCGCTCGGCCCGCTGCGTCCGCTCGGCGCGGCGCAGCATCACCCGGCACGCGGCGGTGACGGCCACCAGGCCCAGGGTCGCCACCGCGGCCCCGCCGAACGAGGTCCCGTAGACCACGAGCACCACCGGCACCAGCAGGCAGCTGAAGGCGGCCCAGCGCACCACGTCACCCGCAGGGTCGTCCTGCGGCTGCCGGCGCGCGGACCGCACGGACGGGTGAACGGAGTGGCGGGCGGGCCGGTGGGCGGACCGGGCGGGCGGGTGGACGGACGGCGTCGGCCGATCGTGCTGGCCGGGACGGACCGGATGACCGGACACGGCGGGCTCCCTCGCGGGCTCGTACCTGAAGGTCGGGCGCCTGGTCCAACGCGGTGCGAGGGGCCTCGGTCACTGTGCGCGGAGGTGGCCCGTCACTGCCTGTAGGGACCAGCGGCCATTGCCAAGGAGGCCCCTCTCCGGCATGCTCCCTGGGACGCTCTCCAAGGGCGGCAAGCCCTGTCCTGGACAGGAGTGTCGCCGTACCCTGGTGGGTAAGGGCTTGGGAAGATGCTTCCCGGACGTAAGCTCCGTCACCCTCCGTTGCCGAATACTGAGGACTCTTCGCCGAGACACCCATGGCCGGTCACGAATTTCCCGAACCCGCGGACCGCAAGCGCAAGCGCCTCGCCGACCCCGTGTCGTCCGACCTGCGCGCGGTGGAAGAGGCACGCCATCCCTGCGACCCGGCCTTCCGGCACGGCGTCGTGGTCGGCTTCGACGGCTCGACCTCCAGCGAGCGCGCCCTGGCCTACGCCATCGGCATGGCCCGTCGCTCCGGCTCCGGTCTGATCATCGTCCACGTCGCCAACCGGCTGCCCACCACCGTGTGGGCCGGCTGCGAGCCGCCCGTGTTCGTGGACGTGCCCGACCACCGCACCGAGGTGCTGGGCCTGGAGCTGGCCTGCGCCGACTATCTGGCCGAGGTGCCGTGGATCCTCGTGGAGCGCGGCGGGGACATCTGCCACGAGCTGGAGGAGGTCGGCCGCGAGTATTCGGCCGATGCCATCGTGGTCGGTTCCACGCACGGGATCGTGGGGCGCATTTTCGGCTCCGTGGCGGGCCGGCTCGCCAAGCGGGCACAGCGTCCCGTCGTTGTCATTCCGTGACCGTTCGATTGCTGATTGTGCGGTTGTGCACCCATGTGAAGGGTACATAAAAGTCGCTGGGTAGCAGCACAAAACAGCAGATCGAAGGGAGCCCCGCCGTGGACAACGACGTCGCCGCGGGAAGCAAGGCCTCGACTTCGACCCTGGGTCACCTGGCCCTCGGTCTCACCCTTCTCGCGTTCGGAATCGGCCACACCGGTGTGATCAGCGGCGTGTCCGCGGCGGATTCCGTTTCCCTCGCCACCTTCGTCGGCGGCATAGCCCTCTTCCTCCTCGGACTCCTCGAGTTCCGGGGCGGCAACGGCTTCAACGGCACCGCCTTCGCCGGCCTCGGCGCCTTCTGGTTCACCTGGGCCAGCGGAGCCGGGGACAAGGTCTCCGAGCACGCCGCCGGAACGTTTCTGGTGCTCTTCGCCATGCTCGCACTGACCCTCGCCGCGAGCGCGCCGAGCGGTCTGTTCAGCCAGGGCGTGTACGGCCTGCTCTTCCTGTCCCTCCTGGTGCTGGCCGTGGGCTCGTTCGCCGGTGTCGGCGGGCTGGCGAAGGCCGGGGGCTGGGTGGCCGCCGTCGCCGGGCTGATGGCCTGGTACGGCACCACGGCCGCGCTCGCCAACTGGCCGGTCTCGCTCGGCCGGTCCGGCAGCCGGGCGGTCGCCGCGAGCTGACGCCCGCACCGCAGCCGCGCACAGCGCGCATACGCGTACGGCCCCTCGTGCACCAGGTGCACGAGGGGCCGTACGCGTAGCAGGGGGTCGTCCGCGGATGCGGGCGCCGCCGGGGCTACTCCACCGTGACGGACTTCGCCAGGTTGCGCGGCTTGTCGATGTCCCGGCCCATGGCCAGGGCGGTGTGGTACGCCAGCAGCTGGAGCGGGATGCCCATCAGGATCGGGTCCAGCTCGTCCTCGTTCTTCGGGACGACGATCGTGTGGTCGGCCTTCTCCTGCTCGCGGTGGGCGACCGCCAGGATCCGGCCGCTGCGGGCCTTGATCTCCTCCAGCGCCGCGCGGTTCTTCTCCAGCAGGTCGTCGTCGGGGACGATCGCGACGGTCGGCAGCGAGGGCTCGATCAGGGCCAGCGGGCCGTGCTTGAGCTCCGACGCCGGGTAGGCCTCGGCGTGGATGTAGGAGATCTCCTTGAGCTTGAGGGAGGCCTCCAGGGCGACCGGGTAGCCCCGGACCCGGCCGATGAACATCATCGACTTGGCGTCGGCGTACTGCGCCGCCAGCTTCTTGATGTCCTCCTCCTGCGCCAGGATCTCCTGGATCTGCGAGGGCAGCTTGCGCAGGCCCTCGATGATCCGCTTGCCGTCGGTGACGGACAGGTCCCGTATCCGGCCGAGGTGCACGGCGAGCAGCGCGAAGGCGACGACCGTGTTGGTGAAGCACTTGGTGGACACCACGCACACCTCGGGACCGGCGTGCACGTACACGCCGCCGTCGGCCTCGCGGGCGATGGCCGAGCCGACCACGTTCACCACGCCGAGGACGCGGGCGCCCTTGCGCTTGAGCTCCTGCACCGCGGCGAGCACGTCGTAGGTCTCACCGGACTGCGAGACCGCGATGTAGAGGGTGTCGGGGTCGACGACCGGGTTGCGGTAGCGGAACTCCGACGCCGGCTCGGCGTCGGCGGGGATCCGGGCCATGCCCTCGATCAGCGACGCGCCGATCAGGCCCGCGTGGTACGAGGTGCCGCAGCCGAGGATCTTGACCCGGCGGATGCCGCGGGCCTCGCGCGGGTCCAGGTTCAGGCCGCCCAGGTGCACGGTGCTGAAGCGGTCGTCGATCCGGCCGCGCAGCACGCGGTCGACCGCGTCGGGCTGCTCGGAGATCTCCTTGTGCATGTACGTGTCGTGGCCGCCCATGTCGTAGGAGGCGGCCTCCCACTCCACGGTCTCGGGCGTGGCGTTGGTCGTCGTCCCGCTGGTGGTGTACGTGCGGAAGTCGTCGGCCTTGATGGTCGCCATCTCGCCGTCCTCCAGGGTGACGACCTGGCGGGTGTGGGCGATCAGCGCGGCGACGTCGGAGGCGACGAACATCTCCTTCTCGCCGATGCCGAGGACGACGGGCGAGCCGTTGCGGGCCACGACGATGCGGTCGGCGAAGTCGGCGTGCATGACGGCGATGCCGTACGTGCCCTCGATGAGCTTGAGCGCCTCGCGGACCTTCTCCTCCAGCGTGGCGGCCACGGAGCGGGCGACGAGGTGGGTGATCACCTCGGTGTCGGTCTCGGACGCGAAGACGACGCCCTCGGCCTCCAGCTTGGCGCGCAGCTCGGCGGCGTTGTCGACGATGCCGTTGTGGACGACGGCGACCTTGCCCTCGGGGTCCAGGTGCGGGTGCGAGTTGGTGTCGCTGGGGGCGCCGTGGGTGGCCCAGCGGGTGTGGGCGATGCCGGTGGTGCCCGCGAAGCGCTTGGGGACGCGCGCCTCCAGGTCGCGGACCCGGCCCTTGGCCTTGACCATCTTCAGTGCGGCGGCCTTCGGGCTGTTGACGACGATGCCCGCGGAGTCGTACCCGCGGTACTCCAGCCGCTGCAGACCCTCCAGCAGCAGCGGTGCCACATCACGCTTGCCGATGTAACCGACGATTCCGCACATAGAGCTGAGCCCCTCCTGTTGTTCCCTGTCCCAGTGCCCGCCTGTCCGCCGCACGGCGGCCCGGCCCCTCAGCCGTACCCCGGCCCCTCAGCCGTAGACGATGCGCCGCAGCTGCCGCAGCGTGAGCTGCGGCGGTGCGACGGCGCGGTGCGGCAGCTCGGCCGCGATCCGCTCGAAGATGTCCGCGTTGACCGCCCCGCCCGACTGCAGTTCGCGGTGGCGGCGGCGGACGAACTCCTCGGTCGTCTCGTCGAAGTACGCCAGCACGTCCAGCACCACCCGGACGGCCTCGCCGCGCTGGAGCGCGGTGCTGCGCACCAGGTGGTCGACAAGATCGTCATGTGACGGGCGGCGGTCGAGCACCCGTAGATAGTGACGGTTAACGCCCCGGAACGCAAAGATCCTGCCCGGAATCGGGCAGGATCCCTCTGGTCTGGACCAGAGGAGCGTCATGGAGCGTGCCCCCTGGCGGCCCCCGGCAGCCCCCGACAGCCGCGCGGCGCCGGTCAGAAGCGGCGCAGCACGGCCTGCTTCGCGGCCGAGAACTCGTCCGCGGTCAGGACCCCCGCCTGGTGCAGTTCGCCGAGCTCCCGCAGTCGGCGCAGCAGTACGTCGTGGTCGTCGGCCGCCGGCTCGGCGGCGGGACCCGCCGCCAGCTCCCGCACCGGCGCCGCCTCGGCCGGGACGGCGGCGGGCGCGGCCGGGTGCGGCATGCGGACCAGCACGGCCGCCGCGACCAGCGCCATCAGCGGGTCCTTCTTGAAGCCGAAGAGCTCCACGGCGTGCGGGTCGTACTTGGGGTCCGGGGCGGAGGAGGTGCTCGCCGCCAGGACGAAGCGCAGGTAGCCGTTCTCCAGCCCGGCCGCCGGGAACCACTCCACCGCCCGCAGGTCCTCCACCCGGAAGCTGCGCGACCCGCCGGAGCTCTTGGCCTCCTCGGTCTTCCAGTTCCATGACAGGGTGATCCGCGAGCCGTCGAAGGCGGCCGTGCCGTCACCCGCCCCCACCGTGAGCGGCACGGACGGGCCGGGCAGCAGGTACTGCGCCGCCGGCCCGGGGTCCACCTGGTCCAGCAGCAGCGCGTTGCGGACCTCGTCCACGAAGTACTCCGCGACCCCGGTCCGGTCCGTCTCCACCGTCAGCACGTACGGGTCCGAGGAGTCCGGCAGCCGCCCCGCCGTCACCTGGAGCAGTGGGTCCGCGCCGTCACGCAGCCGCAGCCGCAGCCGGCCGGACTTGCGCCCCGGCTCGAAGCTGATCCCCGCCACCGCGTGCAGCGGCACGGACACCGCGCCGAGCGTCTGCCGCAGCAGTCCGACCCCCTTGTCGCGGCCCGGCACGATGTGCACCGCGTCGCCGTCGAAGGTCCAAGTGCCGTCCTTCTGGATGATTTCCGCCATCCATCGATTCTCGCAAAGCCCTACGGGCGGGAGTTGGCCTATACCTGGGCAGCATGAGAGTCCTGCGCATGCTCGGCGCCCTGCTGGCCCTCGCGGCCACCCTCTCCTGCGCCGCGGCCGAAGGCGGCACCGACGATGCGAGACCCGGCGACCCGGACCTGCGCCGGGTGGCCGAACTCGCGCCCTACGAACGCGTGCTGCCCGCGCCCGCCATGGCGCAGAGCGGCGGCCCCGGATACCGGCTCCGTCCCGCCACGGTGATCCGTACCGCCCCGGGCGACGACGAGGTGGGCCGGATCGGCGAGCTGCTCGCCCGGCAGCTGCGCGGCCCCACCGGAGTGCCGCTGCCGGTCGTCGAGGGCGCCGGGGGCAGCGGCATCCTGCTGCGGATCGACAAGGGCGAGGACACCGAGGGGCTGGGGGAGGAGGGGTACCGGCTGGAGTCCACCCCGGCCGCCGTGACCATGACCGCCCGCACCCCCGCCGGCCTCTTCCACGCCGCGCAGACCCTGCGCCAGCTGCTGCCCGTGTCGGGGGCCGCCGCGGTGCCGGGCGGCCGGATCGAGGACCGCCCCCGGTTCGCCTACCGGGGCGCGCTGCTCGACATCGCGCGGCACTTCTTCACCGTGGAGCAGGTCAAGCGGTACGTCGACCAGCTCGCCCAGTACAAGATCAACACTCTGCACCTGCACCTCACCGACGACCAGGGCTGGCGCCTGGAGATCGAGTCCTGGCCGATGCTGGCCGCGTACGGCGGGGGGAGCGAGGTCGGCGGGGGCCCGGGCGGCGCCTGGACCATGGACGAATACCGCGAGCTGGTGGCGTACGCGGCCGAGCGGTACGTGGAGGTCGTACCCGAGATCGACATGCCCGGCCACACCCACGCCGCCCTCGCTTCCTACGCGGACCTGAACTGCGACGGGAAGCCCCGGGACCGCTACACGGGGACCAAGGTCGGCTTCAGCTCGCTGTGCGTGCGCAAGGCGAAGACCTACGAGTTCGTCGACGACGTCCTGCGCGAGGTCGCCGAGGCGACCCCGGGCCGCTACTTGCACATCGGCGGCGACGAGGCCCACTCCACGAGCGCGGCCGACTACACGGCCTTCATGGACCGGGCGCAGAAGGCGGTGGCGGTGTACGGCAAGCAGGTCGTCGCCTGGCACCAGCTGGCCGGGGCGAAGCCCGCGCCGGGAGCGGTCCTGCAGTGGTGGGGGCACGACCGGACGCCGGCGGCGGAGAAGGCGAAGGTGGCGGCGGCCGTGCGGGCGGGCCACAAGGTGGTGCTCTCGCCGGCGGACCGGGCCTACCTCGACATGAAGTACGACAAGAGCACCGGCCCGGGGCTGGTGTGGGCCGGGTACGTGCCGGTGCGGCGGTCCTACGCCTGGGACCCGGGCACCCACGTGTCCGGGGTGCCCGAATCCGCCGTGCTCGGCGTGGAGGCCGCCCTGTGGACGGAGACGGTCGACTCGGTGGTGGCCCTGGAGCACATGGCCTTCCCGCGGGTCCTCGGCCTCGCGGAGCTGGGCTGGTCCCCGGCCACCGCCCTGGACTGGGACCGCTACCGGCTCCGCCTGGCCGCGCAGGGTCCGCGCATGACGGACCAGGCCATCGGCTTCCACCGGGCCCAGGAGGTCCCCTGGCCGTGACATGCGACGAGTGGGGCGGTGGTCCGCTTCGCGGAATCCTGCGGCTCGCTCACGATCACGCGGCGTCGAGGGCGGCAAGAGTGTCGGACAGCCATGCGAGTTCGGCCTGGGAGGTCGCCCGGGCGATCGTCAGGATGCCGCTGCGGAACGGGTCGGTGATCTCCTCGGCGCGGAGCGGTCGGGTGTCGTCGTAGAAGAAGCTGGCGGGCTCTTCGAGGAAGGCGAGCCGGCGACGGAGCACGGTGGCCTGCCGGCCGGGGTCGTCGAGGTGGCGGAGGAAGGCCAGGACGGTGAACCAGCGGTTCTCGTCGCTGATGTCCAACTGCTCGGGCGCGCCCAGCCGTTCGAGCAGTGCCGCCCGCCCGGCCGGGGTGAGGTGCAGGGTGTGCCGGGGGGCGGCGGCCGATCCGGGCTCGGTCTCGCGGACGAGCAGCCCGCCGGCCTCCAGGCGCTTGATCGCCGGATAGAGGGTGCCGTCACTGATCGGGCGGACGTGGCCGGTGAGTGCGGCCAGGTGCCGGCGCAGCTCGTAGCCGTGCATCGGCCGGTCGTGGAGGAACCCGAGGATCGCGAGCTTGAGCATGGGCCCAGGATAACTCGATATCGCTATACCTCGTGATCGAGGTATCTTCAGGCTGTCTCGTCATCGAACGATCGAACAGAGGAGTCGGCCATGCGCCATGCCCCCGTGACGGAGAACGGCGACCTGATCCGCTGGGTGGAGATACCCGGCGTCGAGCCGGCCCGGCTCTACCTGCACGGACTCGGCTCCAGCTCGCCGGTGTACTGGGCTGCCGCCGCCGCGCACCCACTGCTGACCGGCCGCCGGTCGTTGCTGCTCGACCTTCTCGGCTTCGGCATCAGCGACCGCCCGACGGACTTCACCTACACGCTGGAGGCTCACGCGGATGCCGTGGCAGCCGCGCTGGACGCCGCCGAGGTGACGGGCGCCGAGGTCGTCGCGCACAGCCTGGGCGGTGCGGTGGCGATCCTGCTCGCCGCCCGGCACCCGCAGCTCGTCTCGAAGCTCGTCCTGGTGGACGCCGTACTGGACCCGGCGCCGCCGGTTCCCGGACCCGGCAGCAGCGGCATCGCGGCCTTCACCGAGGAGGAGTTCCTGGCCGACGGCTGGCGGCAGACCGAACAACGGGTGGGCCCCTTCTGGTGGGCCACGATGCGCCTGGCCGGACGCGAGGCCCTGTACCGCACCACGGTCCACCGGGCCCGGGGGACGACCCCCAGCCTGCGCGAGCACCTGATGGAGCTGCCCGTCCCCCGCACCTGCCTCCACCCGGCAGCCGACGGCACGCCGGCGGGCGCGGAGCGGCTGACGGCCTCCGGCGTAACGGTCCGGGCGGTCCCCGACTGCGGCCACAACATCATGTTCGACAACCCGGAGGCCTTCGCGCACGCGACCGCCACCGCGCTGGGCGACGGCTGAGGCATCTGCCCGCAGGGGGCGTGACCCTAGGCCCGGCCGCGGCGCCCGGGGGTCCGCTTCACCTCGTCCAGGAACGCGGTCCACGCCGCGGCGGTGGCGTGAATTCCGGGCCGGGCGGCGTCCTTGCTGTCGCGCACGGCCCGCCCGCCGTCGGCTGTCGCCGCGACCTCGACGCAGTTGCTGTTGGATCCGCTGTAGCTGCTCTTGTGCCAGTGCTGGGGCGTGTCGGACGACTCGGGTGTCTGGGTGCTCACTGTAGGGCGTCCTTCTTGGCGGCGATAAGAGACAGGGACTGATCGAACGGCAGTGCCGACGCGGTCAGCCTCTCGAATGCCTCGGCGTACCGAGACACGTCGTGCGGTTCCTCGATGTAGAGGCTGCTGTCCAGCTGTTCCAGCAGAGCCACATCGAGACCGGCCTGGCCGAAGCCGAGAACGGTGAACCCGCCCGCAGCACCAGGATGCAACTCAGCATCCAGTGGCAGTACTTGAATTGTCACGTGCGGGTACTCGGCCACGTCGAGAAGCCGCTGCATCTGGTCCCGCATGACGCCGACGCCCGGGGCGCGTGCGCTGATCGCGGCCTCGTGGATGATCGCCCGGAGTTTCAGCGGGCGCGGCCGGGTGAGCACGGACTGTCGGGCCATCCGCACCTCGACGAGGGGAGCGATCTCTGCCGGAGTGGCCGTCATGCTCAGCGCGTTGATGACAGCACGCGCATAGCCCGCCGTCTGCAGCAGCCCCGGGATCAACATCGGTTCGAAGGTGTTGAACGTCGAAGCGTCGTGTTCCAGGCTGATCAGGTCGGCGTAGACCGGGGTGAGGTCGTAACTCTGCCACCAGCCGCGCTTGCCGCCGTCCTTCGCCAGCGTGAGCAAGAACGCCCGGATGTCCGGATCCTCGAGCTGGTACGTGGACATGAGCTGTTCGACGTCTGCCGGCTTCGCGCCCCGTGTGGCGCTCTCGATGCGCGACACCTTGGAGGCGCTCAGTCCAGACTGCGCTTCGACTTCATCGAGGGTGAGCTTGGCTCCCTCCCGCAGTCGCCGCAGTTCGGAGCCGAGTCGCCGACGTCGCACGGTTGGCGCTGTCACGACCGCCCCTTTCTCCCACGCTGGGCCAAGTTTCCCTGGCTCCGGCCAGCGGGGCTACATGCTCGCACAGAGTCACCCACACGAAGGAAGCTCATTTGGCAAGATTGCCAATCCAGTTGTTCTGCTTGCCAGTTACTCGGATAGTGGCCAATCTGGATGGCAGAACGTACGCGGCGCATCGCTGCACGTGATCTTGCCGCGAACGCAAGGACCCCCGCGACCGTGCGACCGGTCCGGGGGCGTGGCCAACGCTTAACCAAGGAGCGTCAACGTGCTGCATTTTATCGGGCTGGTGTCACCGCTACAGCAGTGGTGGCGACGGCAGGTGCTCGTCCTCGCGACGTACGGGATCGACCTGGGTCCCCGGATCATCCACGGCCGGGTGGTGGTCCGGTGAGCGGCCAGGCGCGTGCGGACGAGGTGGTTCGGCGCTGGCAGAGGGATGCGCAGTGTGTCGGGCTCGCGCGGGCGGAGTTGCGTAAGGCGCTGGCCGGGTGGGGGCTCGGTGCGCTGGAGGACGATGCCCTGATCATCGCGTCGGAACTGGTGACCAACGCGGTGCGGCACGCCTTCGGGCCCACGGACCGGGAGATCGAGACCCGCTACGTGCGACTCGCGCACGGCGTACGGGTCGAGGTGCACGACGCGTGCCCGGCGCGGCCGGTGCCCGTGACGGCCGACACGGACGAGGGCGGCGGGCGCGGGCTGTGGCTTGTAGCCGCCCTCGCGGACAGGTGGGCCGTCGGGGAACGCAGCGGGCCCGGGAAGCGGGTGTGGGCGGAGATGTCCGTGAAGGGGATGTCGCTGTGACCGCCTGGCTGCTCACCCCCGACCGGACTGGCACCGGCGCGATCTACGAGGTCGAGTGCACCTCGTGCCACGCGGGGTCCGGCCCGGGCGACGAAGAGCAAGGCGCCGCCGTATGGGCGCTGCGCCACGCGCGGGGGACCGGCCACACCGGCTACCGCCGGATCGTGACCGACTTCCAACGGGCCCTGCGGCCGGAATAGAGGAGCGCGGCGGGGCCGCGGAGAGGGCCATGGGCTCCGCGGTCCCGCCGGGACGGGGGAGGGGGCGGGCGCGTGCCCCGAGGGACCGTAGTCGGAAAACGCGCGCCCGCCCCTTGATCACCGTCGCGCGTACGGCGCGACGGGGTTCTTGAGGGTGCCGACCAGTTGGAGGGCGGCGGACGGGTCCGCCAGGTCGACCATCTGTTGGTTGTTGCGGAGCTGGAGGCGGTTCAGGCAGGACAGCTGGAATTCGGGTGCGAAGAGGTCGTAGCGGGCGAAGCGGTCGGACAGGGTGGGGACCGAGGCCTGGTAGGTGTGGGCGCAGTCGGCCACCGCCTGCCAGAAGGTGTCCTCGTTGCAGATGCCTTCCGTCGCGAGGATCGAGCCGAGGAAGCGGAAGAAGCAGTCGAAGACGTCCGTGAAGATGGAGAGGAGCTTCATGTCCTCCGGGATGTCGGCGCGGATGCGTTCGACTGTTGGGGGGAGGACGGCGTCCGGGTCCATGACCACGATCTCCTCGGCTATGTCCTTGAAGATCGCCCGCTTCACCACGCCGTCCTCGATCACCAGGATGGTGTTCTCGCCGTGCGGCATGTACGCGAGGTCGTAGCGGTAGAAGCAGTGCAGCAGCGGCACCAGGTAGGCCCGCAGGTACGAGCGCAGCCACTCGGCCGGCGCCAGCCCGGACTCGGCGATCAGCGCGCCGGCGAAGGAGCGGCCGTCCGCGTCCACGTGGAGGAGGGAGGCCATGGTCGCCAGGCGCTCGCCCTCCGCCAATGAGTTCACCGGGGACTCGCGCCACAGCGCCGCCAGCATCTTGCGGTACGGCGAGTAGCGGTCGGTCGCGCGCTCGTACTGGCCGTGGTGGTAGCCGATGGCCGCCCGCTCGCGGATGATCGAGAAGTCGACCGACCGGAGGATCTCGTCCGCCTCGATCAGGTCGTGCAGCCAGTCGTTGATCGCCGGGGTCGCCTCCATGTACGCGGCCGACAGGCCCCGCATGAAGCCCATGTTGAGGACCGAGATGGCCGTCTTCACGTAGTGCTTCGTGGGCGTGGTGGTGTTGAAGAAGGTGCGGATCGACTGCTGGGGGAGGTACGCGTCCTCGCCCTCGCCCAGGAGGACCAGGCGGCGGTTCGCGATCTCGGTGGCGAAGGTGACCGTGGTCTTGTTCCACCACTGCCAGGGGTGCACCGGGAAGAAGTGGTGGTCCGCCGGGTCCAGGCCGAGGCTGCGCAGCTTCGCCGCGAAGCCCTCGAACGCCGTGTCGCCCAGCTCCTCGCGCAGGAAGGAGTCGTGGTCCAGGCCCGCGCCGCCGGAGAAGACCGACACGTCCTTGTGGGCGGCGACCCACACCAGGTGGACCGGGCTCGCGGTCTCCGGCGCGTAGCTGAGGTACTCGTGGACGCCGAAGCCGAGCCGGCCGTTGTTGGCCACGAAGCAGGGGTGGCCCTCGGTCATGCCCGTCTCGATGTCCTGGAAGGAGGACTTCGCCAGGACGGCCGCGGGGACCTGCTCCTTGGTGTACTTGAAGGCCGAGCCGGCCAGGGTGGAGGAGAGTTCCTCCAGGTAGACCGGCAGCACCTCGGCGCTCAGGCCCAGGCTGTCCTTCAGCTCGATGTGGAAGTCGAGGGCGTCCAGCGGCAGCTCGGTGGCGCCCTGGAGGCGGGTGATCGACCGCTCGTCGACCGCCCAGTGGTCCAGGGCGTGGCGCGCGGCGGCGAAACGATACTCCACCGCCCCGTCGTCGCTTCGGACGGCGTAGCGGCCGTCCGCCAGCTCCTGCGGGACCAGCAGCCGCTCGTGGGAGAACTCGGCGAGGGCCTTGCGGACCAGGGCGCGGTTGGCGCGCTCCCACAGCTCGGGGGAGAGGTGGGCGACGGCGGCTTCGAGGCTCATGCCGACACCTCCGCGCTGCCTGCGGCGAAGACGCCGGTGGCGGCCTCGAAGCGGTCGCGGGTGCAGAAGGACAGCAGGGCGGTCTTCTCCGGCTTGCGGACCTCGCGCTCGGGGACGAAGCCGACGGCCTCGTTCAGGGCGTGCACGGCGGTGTTGCGGACGTCCGGCTCGACGACGACGCGGCGGGTCGCCGGGTCCTCGAACAGGGAGGCCATGACCGTGGTGATCACGGCGCGTGTGAAGCCGGACAGCGGGGTGCCGGTCGGGGCGACCAGGAAGTGCATGCCGACGTCGCCGGGCTCGGCGTCGTACAGGCCGACCAGTTCCAGCTCGCCCGGGTCGTATGTCTCCATCAGGAAGGCCGGCCGGCCGTCGTGCAGGCCGAGGTACGCGTGGTGGTGCTCGGCCGCCGCGATCTGCGCGTAGGCGCGCTCGACGTCGGGCAGGGAGGCGTCCTGCATCATCCAGAACGTCGCCTTGGGGTGGGTGACCCAGCCGTGCAGCAGCTCCGCGTCCTCGAACGGGTTCAGCGGGCGTATCGCGAACGTGCCGAGGACGTCGTCCCGGCGCGAGTAGAGGATCTCGGTGGTGCTCATACGAGGGTGCCTTCCGGGGCCGCGAACTGCTGGAACGCGATGGACTTCTCGACCTTGTAGTACTCACGGCCGAGCAGCTCGGCGACGATGTACGCGTTGCGGTACGCCGCCATGCCCAGGTCGGGCGATGTGATGGAGTGGTTGTGCGTCGTGCCGTTCTGCAGGTACACGCCGCGGCCGGTGACGTCCACGCTGTAGTTGCGGGCCGCGTCCAGGCGGCCGTGCCCGTCGAAGTTCAGCCGGTCGCGCACGGGGGCGAGGAACTCCGGGACCCGGTACGTGTACCCGGTCGCCAGCACCAGGCCCTCGGTGGCCAGGGTGAAGTCCCGCTCCTGCTCCTCCTGGCGCAGCCCCAGGGTGTAGGTGCCGGTGGTGGTGTCGTACGCGGCGCTGCCCAGGGAGGTGTTGGTCAGCAGCGTGGTCGGGACCCGGCCCGGGCTGCTGACGTTCTTCTGGTAGAGGAGATCGAAGATCGCGTTGATCAGTTCGCCGTCGATGCCCTTGAAGAGGGTCTTCTGCTGGGTCTCCAGGCGGTAGCGGGTCTCCTCGGGGAGGGCGTGGAAGTAGTCCACGTACTCGGGCGAGGTCATCTCCAGAGTGAGCTTGGTGTACTCCAGCGGGAAGAACCGCGGCGAGCGGGTCACCCAGTTGAGCCGGTAGCCGTGGGTGTCGATCTCGCCGAGCAGGTCGTAGTAGATCTCCGCCGCGCTCTGGCCGGAGCCGACCAGGGTGATCGACTTCTTCTTCTGGAGCTCCGCCTTGTGCTGGACGTACGACGAGTTGTGCAGGAAGTCGCCGCCCAGGCCGGCGCAGGCCTCGGGGACGTACGGCGGGGTGCCGGTGCCCAGGACCAGGTGGCGGGCCCGGTGGACTCCGCCCCGGTCGGTGCGGACCTCGTACAGGCCGGCCGGCTCGTCGTAGGTGACCTCGGTGACGGTCGTGGAGTACAGGACGTTGTCGAGGCGGTCGGCGGCCCAGCGGCAGTAGTCGTTGTACTCGGTGCGCAGCGGGTAGAAGTTCTCCCGGATGTAGAAGGAGAACAGCCGGTCCTTGTCCTTCAGGTAGTTGAGGAAGGAGAAGGGCGAGGTCGGGTCGGCGAGCGTGACCAGGTCCGACATGAACGGGGTCTGCAGGTGGGCTCCGTCCAGGAACATCCCCGCGTGCCACTCGAAGTGCGGCTTCGACTCGATGAAGAGGCCGTCCAGCTCCTCGATCGGCGCGGTCAGGCAGGCGAGCCCCAGGTTGAAGGGGCCGAGGCCGATGGCGATGAAGTCGTGGGTGTCACGAGGCGAAGACAAGGGATTCTCCCAGGTACTGCTCGGCGTGTGCGGCGAGGAGGTCGAGGACGGCGGCGATGTCGGCCGTCGTGGTCTGCGGGTTGAGGAGGGTGAACTTCAGGTACTGGTCGCCGTCCACCTTCGTGCCGGCCACCACGGCCTCGCCCGAGGCGAACAGGGCCTTGCGGGCGTGCAGGTTGGCCTCGTCGACCAGGTCCGGGCGGACCTCGCCGGCCGGCACGTGGCGGAAGACCAGCGTGGACAGCTGCGGCTGGACGACGACCTCGAAGCGGGGGTCGGCGTCGATGAGCTTCCAGCCCTCGGCCGCCAGCGCGCAGACCTCGTCGAAGAGCCGGCCGACACCGTCGGCGCCCATCACGCGCAGGGTCGTCCACAGCTTGAGCGCGTCGAACCGGCGGGTGGTCTGGAGGGACTTGTCGACCTGGTTGGGGATGCTCCCCCGTAGCCCTCCGGGCACGGGAGGTGCCCCCACCTCGACCTCCTTTGGGAGCGGGTTGAGGTAGTCCGCGTGGTACGTGGCGTGCGCGAGGGTGTCGCGGTCGCGGACCAGCACCGCGCTGGAGGAGACCGGCTGGAAGAAGGACTTGTGGTAGTCGACCGTGACCGAGTCGGCCAGCTCGATGCCGTCGAGCAGGTGCCGGCGGGTGGGCGAGACCAGCAGCCCGCAGCCGTAGGCGGCGTCCACGTGCATCCACGCGGAGTGCTCGGCGGCCAGGCGGGCGATCTCGGGCAGCGGGTCGATGGACCCGAAGTCGGTGGTGCCGGCGGTGGCGACGACGGCCATCGCGAACAGGCCCTCGCGCTCGCAGTTCTCCAGTTCCAGGGCGAGCGCGGCGGTGTCCATCCGCTTGGTGCGGTCGACCGGGACCGGGATCACGGCCTCGTAGCCCAGGCCCAGCATGGCGGCCGACTTCTTGACGCTGAAGTGGCTGACCTCGGAGGCGAAGATGCGCAGCTTGGGCAGTACTTCGGCCTTGGACGGCGTGTGCTCGCTGTTCTTCATCACCAGACGGCAGGCCTCGTCGCGGGCGAGCAGCAGGGCGTGGAAGTTGGACTGGCTGCCGCCGGAGGTGAAGACGCCGTCGGCGCCGGGGCCGAAGCCGATGCGCCCGGCGGTCCAGTCGATGAGCCGGCGCTCGATGAGCGTGCCACCGATGGACTGGTCCCAGGTGTCCAGCGAGGAGTTGACGGCCGAGAGCACGGCCTCGCCGAGCACGGCGGGGATGACGACCGGGCAGTTGAGGTGGCCGAGGTAGCGCGGGTGGTGGAAGTAGACCGCGTCGCGCAGGTAGACCTCTTCCAGCTCGTCGAGGACGGCGGCCGGGTCGTCCAGCGGCCGGTCCAGGTCGATGCCCGCAATGACGGGGGCGAGTTCGTCGACGGATATGCCCGTGTGGGGCTTGTCGGTGGACGCGAGTTTCGCGGCCACGCGTTCGACGCCCTCGGTGACGCAACGCCGGTAGTCGTCAGCGGTCGTCTCATTGAGCAGATGCGAACGCATCAACGGTTCCTCCGGGCAGGGAAGAGGCGGGGGTGACTGGTGATACTTAGGTTAGCCTAACCTAAGTTCCTACCCAAAACGAAGAGGCCCCGGCGTCACCGCCGGGGCCTCTTCGGATGAAATGCCTCTGAAATGCCTCAACTCAGAGCGGAGTCGGGGTCCTCGCTCGGCGCCTGGCCCGCGTAGGCCTCGGCGAGCAGCTGCTCCTCGCTCGCGCCCAGGCGCCAGTAGCCGGTGAAGCGCACCGCGCGCCGGTCGATGCCGCGCTCCTGCACGAGGTGGCGGCGCACCGCTCGTACGGTGCCGGCCTCGCCCGCGATCCAGGCGTACGGGGTCCGGGCGTACGGGGTCTGCGCGGAGGGCGCCTCGGCCGCGCGCAGCGCGTCCAGTACCCGTTCGGTCCGGCCGGGGCCGTCCTTGCGGA
Organism: Streptomyces bambusae; assembly: GCF_019400985.1. Classification (GTDB taxonomy): domain Bacteria; phylum Actinomycetota; class Actinomycetes; order Streptomycetales; family Streptomycetaceae; genus Streptomyces; species Streptomyces bambusae_A. Next base: position 12,794 of record NZ_WTFF01000024.1, on the reverse strand, counting down.
CGGTCCACGTGATGTGGGCCTGCGCCCGGGTGGACAGCTCCAGGCGGTCATCCTCGTGCGGCACCTCGAACCAGGCCTGGACCGGCATGCCTTCGGGCAGCCGCTGAAGGATGGCGGCCGCCGCCGGCAGCGCGGTCTCGTCCGCGTACAGCACGACCAGGTCGGTGCCCTCCGGCGCCTGGAAGCGCACCGACTTGTTCTCGGCCACGGCCGGGCCGATCGCCATGATGCGCCGTCCGGGCACGGCCCGTCCCGCCCAGTTCGCGGCCGGGGACCCGGCCCCGCCGGCCGCCGCGGCGGGGTCCTCGTGGAGGACGAAGTCGATGTCGACCTCGTCCACCCCCTCGGGCGTACGGCGCTGCTCGCGGACGGTGTACGAGCGCATCGCCGGGCGCTCGTCGTCCGGAACGCCCCGCCAGGCGGCGAACCAGGTGTCCTCGTCCGTGGACGGGAGCACCGTGTCCTGCTGGTGGGGCAGCGGCAGGAAGAGCGACAGGCTCTGGTCCCAGCCGCCCGAGCGGAAGTCCGCGAGGGAGTCACCGCCGAACGTGACGCGCAGGAACGAGTGCCCGAGGCGGCGCGTGCGCAGCACCTCCAGCTCGAAGAACCGGAAGTGGGCGGCGGCGGCCGGGGCGTCGGATGCGGTGGCGGTCATGCGGTGGGTCCCCCTGGATGCGGTCGAGGCGGCGGCGGGCCGGACGGCGTCAGCCGGACAGCGTCAGCCGGACGGGGCCGGGCAGACGGGGTCAGCCGGACGGGGTCAGGCGGACAGTGTCAGCCGGGCGGGGTCAGCTGACCTTCTTGGCCTTCTCGACCGCGGCGGCCAGGTCCTCCAGGATCTTGGCGCACTTGTCGTACGAGAAAATCGGCTCGGTGACGCGCGCGACGACCTGGCCCGCCTTGACGGCCGGCAGGTTGGCCCAGGTGGGCTTGCCGGCCTTCAGCTCGGCGTCCTGGAGGGTGCCGGTGCGGTTGTCCAGCATGATGAGGTCGGCCGGGTACTTGCCGGCGTTCTCCCAGGACAGCTCCTCGAAGAAGCCCTCGGCGTTCGGGGCCGGCTCGACGAAGGTCAGGCCGAGCTCCTGGAAGTACTTGGTGTCCGCGGACATCTTCGGCACCGAGACGTAGAACAGCTCGGCGGAGCCGGATCCGATCAGGACCTTCAGACCCGGGTTGGCCTTCGCGGCCGACCGCAGGCGCTCGGCGGCCTTCTCGAAGCGCTCCTTGGCGGAGGTGACGGCCGAGGCCTTGAGGTCGGCGCCGAGGGCGGCGGCCAGTTCGGCGTGACGGGCGACGGCGTTCGGGATCGTGGTGTCCGGGCCGGCGAAGAGCATGGCGCTGGGGGCCATGGTGAGGATCTTGTCCTTGGACTCAGCCGGGACGTACCACGGGTCGTCCTTGACCCACATGTTGGTGACGAGGAGTTCGGGCTCCAGCGCGGCGTACTTCTCGATGTTGAACTCGCCGTAGACGTTGCCGACGATCTCGACCTTGGAGATGTCCATCGAACCGGCCTGGACGTCGGCCTTGCCGTCGGCGGTCCTGGTCGGGCCGAAAACGCCCTTGACCTTGATGCCGAAGTCGTACAGGGCGGCGGCCGTTCCGACGAAGGCGACGATGTTCTTCGGGGTCGACTTGGCGGTCACGTCCGTGCCGCGGTCGTCCTTGAAGCTGAAGGGCTTGCCGTCGCCCTTGCCGTTGCCCGAGTCCGCGCCGTCCTTCTTGTCGCCGCAGGCGGCCAGGGTGGCGCCGAGGGCGAGGGCGCCGCCGGCGGAGAGGATGCCGCGACGGGTGAGGAGGGTCGCTCGGGACTGGGGCATGTCGGTGTCCGCTTTCGTGCGTGCCGGGGCGGCCTCTCGGCCATTCTCGGAAGGAAGGTTAGCCTAACCTCAACTCACCGAGTAAGAGGGGCCTGAGTAACGCCCCGGCATCGATTCGATCAGCGGCTTTCGGCCATGCCCGGTACCGGCCGAGTCGCCGGCGTCAGCCGGTAAAGCCCGGCGTCAGCCGGTGAAGCCCAGCTCCCTGGCGATCAGCATGCGCTGCACCTCGCTGGTGCCCTCGCCGATCTCCAGGATCTTGGAGTCGCGCCACATCCGGGCCACCGGGTACTCGTTCATGAACCCGTACCCGCCGTGGATCTGCGTGGCCTCGCGGGCGTTGTCGACGGCGACCGTCGAGGAGTACAGCTTCGCGATGGCCGCCTCCTTCTTGAACTCCTCGCCGCGCACCAGCCGGGACGCCGCGTCGCGCCAGCCGAGCCGGGCCATGTGCGCCCGCATCTCCATGTCCGCCAGCTTGAACTGGATCGCCTGGTTGTCGCCGATCGGCCGGCCGAACGCCCGGCGCTCCTGGGCGTACTTCACCGACTCGTCCACGCAGCCCTGCGCCAGGCCCGTGGCGAGCGCGGCGATGGCGACCCGGCCCTCGTCGAGGATGCGCAGGAACTGCGCGTACCCGCGGCCCTCCTCCCCCACCAGGTTGGCGAGCGGGACCCGGACGTTGTCGAAGGACAGCTCACGGGTGTCCGAGGCGTTCCAGCCGACCTTGGAGTAGGGCGCGGCCACGGTGAAGCCCGGGGTGCCGGACGGCACGAGGATCGAGGAGATCTCGGGGCGGCCGTCCGCCTTGCGGCCGGTGACGGCGGTGACGGTGACCAGGCCGGTGATGTCCGTGCCGGAGTTGGTGATGAAGCACTTGGAGCCGTTGATCACCCACTCGTCGCCGTCCTTGACGGCGGTCGTACGGGTGCCGCCCGCGTCGCTGCCCGCCTCCGGCTCGGTCAGCCCGAACGCGCCGAGCATCTCGCCCGAGCACAGCTTGGGCAGCCACTGCTGCTTCTGCTCCTCGGTGCCGAATCGATACAGCGGCATGGCGCCCAGGGAGACGCCCGCCTCCAGGGTGATGGCCACGGAGGAGTCGACGCGGGCCAGCTCCTCCAGCGCGATGCCGAGCGCGAGGTAGTCGCCGCCCATGCCGCCGTACTCCTCGGGGAACGGCAGGCCGAACAGGCCCATGCGGCCCATCTCGCGGACGATCTCGTACGGGAACTCGTGCCGCTCGTAGAGGTCGCCGATCTTCGGCGCGACGACGTCGTGCGCGAACTCCTCCACGGTGCGGCGGAGTTCCTCGTGCTCGGGGGTGAGCCGGTGGTCGAGGGACATGGGGTAAGTCACTCCTTGTGGGAGAGGGCACGGACGGTACGGGAGGGGCTGGGCCGGCCCAGCTGTTCGGCCATCCACACGCTCGTGGCGGTGAGGGCGGCCAGGTCGACGCCGGTTTCGATGCCGAGGCCGTGGAGCATCCACACCAGGTCCTCGGTGGCGAGGTTGCCGGTGGCGCTCTTGGCGTACGGGCAGCCGCCGAGGCCGCCGGCGGAGGCGTCGACGGTGGTCACCCCGTGCTGGAGTGCTGCCAGGGTGTTGGCCAGGGCCTGGCCGTAGGTGTCGTGGAAGTGCACGCCGATCCGGTCGGCGCCGACCCCCTCCTCGCCCAGCGCGGACAGGAGCGCTTGCACATGGCCGGGCGTGGCCACGCCGATCGTGTCGCCCAGGCTCAGCTCGTCGCAGCCGAGGTCGAGCAGCGCCTTGGCGACGCGGACCACCTGGGCGACGGGCACCGGGCCCTCCCAGGGGTCGCCGAAGCACATGGACAGGTACCCGCGGACGTGCACCTTGTCCTGCTTGGCCCGCTCGACGACCGGCTCGAACATGGCGAGGGACTCTGCCACGGTCCGGTTGAGGTTGCGGGCGGCGAAGGTCTCGGTGGCCGAGCCGAAGACGGCGATCCGGGTCGCGCCCAGGGCCAGGGCGCGGTCCAGGCCGCGCTCGTTGGGCACGAGCACCGGCAGGGCCACCGCCGGGCCGAGGTCGCCCAGCCGCGGCAGCAGCTCCTCGGCGTCCGCGAGCTGGGGCACCCAGCGGGGGTGCACGAAGCTGGTCGCCTCGACCGTGGTCAGGCCCGCGGCTGCGAGGCGGTGGATGAACTCCGCCTTCACCTCGGTCGGCACGGTGGCCTTCTCGTTCTGCAGGCCGTCGCGGGCGCCGACCTCGTGGATCCGCACCCGGGCGGGGAGCCCGGCGGCGGGCACGGTCATGGGCAGGCCGTTCACAGGTCCTCCTCCGGGTCGGGGGTGACCACGGCCAGCACCTGGTCCATGGCCACGGTGGTGCCGGGGGTCACGTCCAGTTCCGTCACGGTGCCGGCGTGCGGGGCGGAGATGACGTGCTCCATCTTCATCGCCTCGACGACGAGCAGGCTCTGGCCGGCCGCGACCCGCTCGCCGACGGCCACCTTGACGACGGTGACGGTGCCGGGCATCGGGGCGGCGAGGGTGTCGGCGCCGGCATGGGCGCGGCCGCTGAGGCTCGCCTCCACCGGGTCGTACGCCTGGACGTGCCAGGAGTCGCCGTCGCGGCCCAGCCAGGTGCCCTCCGGGGAGGGGGCGTAGGCGAAGCGGTGGGTGACGCCGTCCAGTTCGATGGTGGCGGTGGTGGCGTCGTGGGTGACGAGGCGGGCGAGCCGGGCCGCTGCGCGGGGCTCTTCCCCCACCCCGCCCCTTCCCGAAACGGGGGCTCCGCCCCCGGACCCCCGCGCCTCAATCGCCGGCGGGGCTGGATTTGGCTGACCGAGCAGGACTTCCGTACCGGAGGCAGCCGGACGGGTACGGACCTGGAGCGGGTCCTGGCCCGGGACCCGGAAGTGGTGGACCGTCCAGGCGGGCGTGCCGCCCAGGCGCCAGCCGCTCGCGACCCCGAACGGGTCGACCCACCCATCCAGCCCCGCCGGCGTTTGAGGCGCGGGGGTCCGGGGGCGGAGCCCCCAGTTACGGGAAGGGGCGGGGTGGGGGAAAGAAACCTCGGTGCGGAGCAGCGCAGCCGCCGCGTACACCTCGGCCGGTACGCCCTCGGGCAGCAGCCCTGCCAGCTCCCGCTCGACCAGCCCCGTGTCCAGGTTGCCGGAGACCACGTCCGGATGCGCGAGCAACCTCCGCAGGAAGCCTGCATTGGTGGGCACACCAAGAACCACCGTCTCCGCCAGCGCCGCCCGCAGGCTGCGCAGGGCCGAGGCGCGGTCGGGACCGTAGGCGATGACCTTCGACAGCATCGGGTCGTACGTGCTCCCGACCGGGACCCCGGCCAGCAGCCCGGAGTCCGTACGGACCGACAGACCCGACGGCTCCGACAGCGTCAGCACGGTCCCGCCCGACGGCAGGAACCCGCGCGAGGGGTCCTCGGCGCAGATCCGGGCCTCCACGGAGTGCCCGGTCAAGGCCACCTCGGACTGTCCGAAGCCCAGTTCCTCGCCGGCAGCGACCCGCAGCTGCTGCTCGACCAGGTCCAGCCCAGTGATCAGCTCGGTCACGGGGTGCTCGACCTGGAGGCGGGTGTTCATCTCCATGAAGTAGTAGGCGGAGGGGTCGCCTCCGGGCACGATGAACTCCACCGTGCCCGCGCCGACGTAGCCGCACGAACGGGCCGCGTTCACCGCCGCCTCGCCCATCGCCGCGCGCGTCTTCTCGTCCAGCAGGACGCTCGGCGCCTCCTCGATGATCTTCTGGTGGCGGCGCTGGAGCGAGCACTCGCGCTCGCCCAGGTGCACCACGTTGCCGTGGGCGTCCGCCAGCACCTGGATCTCGATGTGCCGGGGGCGGTCGATCCACCGCTCCACGAGCAAGGTGTCGTCGCCGAAGGAGGAGCGGGCCTCGCGCCGGGCGGCCGCGATCTCCTCGCCGAGCAGGGCCGCGTCCCGGACCAGGCGCATGCCCTTGCCGCCGCCGCCCGCCGAGGGCTTGAGCAGCACCGGCATGCCGATCTCAGCTGCGGCGGCCGCGAGTTCGGTGTCGGTCAGGCCGCTGCCGGAGGAGCCGGGCACGACCGGCACGCCGGCCGCCTTCACCGTCTCCTTGGCCCGGATCTTGTCGCCCATCAGGGAGATCGCCCCGGGCGTCGGGCCGATGAAGGCCAGACCGGCCTCGGCGCAGGCCCGTGCGAACTCCGCGTTCTCGGCGAGGAAGCCGTACCCGGGGTGGACCGCCTCGGCGCCGGTGCGCCGGGCCGCGTCGATCAGCTTGGGGACGGACAGGTAGCTCTCGGCGGCCGCCGCCGGGCCGATCCGGACGGCCGTGTCGGCCTCCCGGACGTGCCGCGCGTCGGCGTCGGCGTCGCTGAACACGGCCACCGAGCGCACGCCGAGCTCGCGCAGGGTGCGGATGACGCGGACCGCGATCTCGCCCCGGTTCGCCACAAGGACAGTGCTGAACATCGAAGAGGTCCTCACATCCGGAAGATGCCGAAGCCGGGCTCGCCCAGCGGGGCGTTGGCGCATGCGGTCAGGGCCAGGCCCACCACCTGCCGGGTCTCCAGCGGGTCGATGACCCCGTCGTCCCACAGGCGGGCGGTGGCGTAGTAGGCGTTGCCCTGCTCCTCGTACTGGGCGCGGATCGGCGCCTTGAAGGCGTCCTCCTCCTGCGCGGACCAGTCCTGGCCGGCGCCCTCGATCTGGTCGCGCTTGACCGTCGCCAGGACCGACGCGGCCTGCTCGCCGCCCATGACCGAGATCTTGGCGTTGGGCCACATCCACAGGAAGCGGGGGCTGTACGCGCGGCCGCACATCGAGTAGTTGCCCGCGCCGTAGCTGCCGCCGACCACGACCGTCAGCTTCGGCACGCGGGTGCAGGCGACCGCCGTGACCATCTTGGCGCCGTGCTTGGCGATGCCGCCGGCCTCGTAGTCCCGGCCGACCATGAAGCCGGAGATGTTCTGGAGGAACAGCAGCGGGATGCCGCGCTGGTCGCACAGCTCGATGAAGTGCGCGCCCTTCTGGGCGGACTCGGAGAACAGGATGCCGTTGTTGGCGACGATGCCCACCGGGTGGCCGTGGATCCGGGCGAAGCCGGTGACCAGCGTGGTGCCGTACTCCGCCTTGAACTCCTGGAAGCGGGAGCCGTCCACGATCCGCGCGATGATCTCGCGGGCGTCGTAGGGAGTGCGGGAGTCGACCGGCACCGCGCCGTACAGCCCGTACGGGTCCGCCTTCGGCTCCTCGGCCGGCTCCACCGGCCAGGGCAGCGGCCCGCGCTCGGGGAGCGTCGCGACGATGTTGCGGACGATGCGCAGCGCGTGCGCGTCGTCCTCGGCGAGGTGGTCGGTGACGCCGGAGACGCGCGAGTGCACCTCGCCGCCGCCCAGTTCCTCGGCCGTGACGACCTCGCCGGTCGCGGCCTTCACCAGCGGCGGGCCGCCCAGGAAGATCGTGCCCTGGCCGCGCACGATGACCGCCTCGTCGCTCATCGCCGGTACGTACGCCCCGCCCGCGGTGCAGGACCCCAGCACGGCCGCGATCTGCGGGATGCCGGCGCCGGACATCCGGGCCTGGTTGTAGAAGATCCGGCCGAAGTGCTCGCGGTCGGGGAAGACCTCGTCCTGCATGGGCAGGAAGGCGCCGCCGGAGTCGACGAGGTAGAGGCAGGGGAGACGATTCTCCAGGGCCACCTCCTGCGCGCGCAGGTGCTTCTTGACCGTCATCGGGTAGTACGTGCCGCCCTTGACGGTGGCGTCGTTGGCGACGATCACGCACTCGCGCCCGCTGACCCGGCCGATGCCCGCGATCACGCCGGCCGCGGGGGCGGCGCCCCCGTACATGCCCTCGGCGGCCAGCGGGGCGAGCTCCAGGAAGGGGGAGCCGGGGTCGAGGAGGGTGTCCACCCGGTCCCGGGGCAGGAGCTTGCCCCGGGCGGTGTGCCGGGCGCGGGCCTTCTCGCCGCCGCCGAGCCGGGCCGCTTCGAGGCGGGCGCGCAGGTCCTGCGCGAGCTCCTGGTGGGCGGCCTCGTTGGTCCGCCAGGCCTCGGACGCCGGGTCGGCGGCGCTGTGAAGCACTGGTGCCTGCTGCATCGCTTCGAGCTCCCTTGCTCGGTGCACCTGGTTAATCATCGTTAACGCGTACGGGCTCAGGTTAACGACCGCTAACGGCCCTGTCTAGAATGGATTCCCATGAGCACCAGAGCGGTCGCCCCCACCCGTCGCGAGCAGATCCTCAGTGAGGCCGCCCGCCTCTTCGCCGCGCGCGGATTCCATGGCGTGGGCGTGGACGAGATAGGCGCCGCCGTGGGCATCAGCGGGCCCGGCCTGTACCGGCACTTCGCCGGCAAGGACGCGATGCTGGCCGAGCTGCTGGTCGGCATCAGCGAGCGGCTGTTCACCGGCGGCCGGCACCGGGTCGCCGAGGCCGCCGGGGACCCCGCGGCCGTGCTCGCCTCGCTCATCGACGGGCACATCGACTTCGCGCTGGACGACCGCGCGCTGATCACCCTCCACGACCGCGAGCTCGACCGGCTGCGCGAGGCCGACCGCAAGCTCGTACGGCAGCTCCAGCGGCAGTACGTGGAGCTGTGGGTGGAGGTCGTACGGGAGCTGCACCCGGCGGCGGAGGAGGCGGAGGCCCGGGTGGCCGTGCACGCCGTCTTCGGCCTGCTGAACTCCACACCGCACCTCGGCGCGCTGAGCCGCGAGGCGACGGAGTCGCTGCTGCGCAGGCTGGCGCACGGGGCGTTCGCGGCACTCTCGCACTGAAGCGGCCCGCGGGGGCGGCGGCTCCGGCTCCGGCGTTTGCTCCGGCTCCCGGAGGGGCTTCCCGCTCCGGCGGACGCGGCGGGGCCGGCCGATGCGCCGGGCCGGCCGATGCGCCGGTCCTGTCGACGCGCTGAGCCGGCGTTCACCCGATCGGGTGCGTCACCGACGGCGCGCGTGTCCGGTCGGCGGGACGGAACCAGCGGCTCCGGCGCGGCGACGGCAGAATGGACCGCATGCCGATGCCGATAGACACGCCCGTCCCCAGCCGCGCCGAACTGATCGACCACCTGGTCCGGACCCGCATCGCCGGCCAGGTCGCGACCCCACGGGAGAACAACCTCTCCCACTACCGCAAGCTGGCCAACGGCGACCGCCACTACTGGCTCGGCCTGGAGCTGGGCGACCGCTGGACCGACGAGCAGGACGTCCTCGCCGTGATGGCCGAGCGCGTCGGCGTCGTGGACGACCCGTCCCACCGCAGCGGCCAGGACACCATCGACCCGGAGCTGACGGTCGACGGCCTGGACCGGATGGCCGCCCGCCTGCACAAGGCGGCCCTGGACCAGCAGAGCGTGCTCTTCGCCACCGGCCACCCGGGCGGCCTCCTGGACGTCCACCGGGCCACGGCCGACGCCCTGCGCGCCGCCGGCTGCGAGATCGTCGTCATCCCGGCCGGGCTGACGGCCGACGAGGGCTCGGTGTGGCAGTTCGGCGACGTGGCCGTGCTGGAGCGGGGCGCGACCCTGTGGCACACGCATTCGCCGAACCCGATGGCCGCGATCCTCGACGGCCTCGCCGCCGAGCAGCGCCCGCAGCCCGACCTGGTCGTCGCCGACCACGGCTGGGCCGGCTGCGCGGCCCAGCGCGGCCTGGACGCCGTCGGCTACGCGGACTGCAACGACCCCGCGCTCTTCCTGGGCGAAGCGGAGGGCACCCTCCAGGTGGCCGTCCCCCTCGACGACCACGTCCGCGACCCCCGCTACTACGACCCCCTGGTGGCATACCTCCTGCACACGGCGGGCCTGCCGGCGGCGTAGCTCGTCCGGGTGACGGCCGTTGTTCCCGGCTCCTGTCGAGGCGTAGCCTCACATATGTCACCTGGGCAGGGAGGATATGTTATGTCGAACCTCTATGTGGACGTCGACGACGCCGCGCTGAGCGAGGCCGCGTCGATACTGGGCACGACGACCAAGAAGGACACCGTCAACGCGGCGCTGCTCGAAGTGGCCAAGCGCCACCGGCGGCTCCAGGCCCTCGAGAAGCTGGCGGCGATGGGCGAGCGGGGCGACTTCGACATCCTCCTGGACAAGAAGAACTACCGTCGATGAGCCCCGTCACGTATCTCGTCGACACCTCCGCCGCTGTCCGCATCATGACTGACAAGCTGGTGCGGACCCGGTGGAGCGATCATCTCGTCGAGGGTGTCGTGGCCCTGTGTGACATCACCGAGCTGGAGATCCTCTTTTCGGCGCGGTCTCTTGGTGACCGGTTGGAGAAGCAGGAGACCTTGGCGGAGCTGTTCAACTGGACACCGATACACGACTCTGTGTTTCGGCGTGCTCAAAAGGTCCAGAGGCTGCTCACAGACCGGGGAGAGCACCGCAGCGCGGGGCCCGTCGACCTGCTCGTGGCGGCTACCGCGGAGTTGAGCGGCCTCACTGTCCTGCACTACGACTCGGACTTCGAGACGGTGGCCCGCGTCACCGGGCAGGCCACCGCCTGGGTGGCCCCGCCCGGGTCCCTCTAGCCGCGGGGTACCCGGACCACGCCCTCCTGGATGACCGTGACCGCCAGTCGGCCGTCCTGGGTCCAGATGCGGGCCTGGCCCAGGCCCCGGCCGCCGTGGGCCGTCGGGGAGTCCTGGTCGTACAGGAGCCATTCGTCGGCCCGGAACGGGCGGTGGAACCACATCGCGTGGTCCAGCGAGGCGCCCACCACGTCGCCGACCGCCCAGCCGCCCCGGCCGTGCGCCAGCAGGACCGAGTCCAGCAGGGTCATGTCCGAGACGTACGTGGCCAGGCAGACGTGCAGCAGCGGGTCGTCCTCCGCGAGCTTGCCGGCCGTACGGAACCACACCTGCGAGCGCGGCTCGACCGGTTCGCCGATGCTGCCCCACGGCGGGGTCGTCGCGTACCGCAGGTCCACCGCGCCGCGCGCGTCGAGCAGCCGCTCCACCGTGCCGGGGTCCCGGAAGAGCTCCCGGTAGCGCGGCAGGTCCTCCGCCGCCGTCGGCAGGGTCTCCGGGTCCGGCGCGTCCGGCATCCCCGTCTGGTGGTCCAGCCCCTCCTCGTACGTCTGGAAGGACGCCGAGAGGTGGAAGATCGGCTGGCCGTGCTGGACGGCGACCACCCGCCGGGTGGTGAAGGAGCGGCCGTCGCGGATCCGGTCCACGGAGTAGACGATCGGCGCGCCCGGGTCCCCGGCGCGCAGGAAGTACGAGTGCAGGGAGTGCGGCGTGCGGTCCGCCGGCACGGTGCGGCCGGCCGCCACCAGCGCCTGCGCGGCGACCTGGCCGCCGAACACGCGCGGGATCAGCGACGGCCGGCTGGTGCCGCGGAAGATGTTCTCCTCGATCTGCTCCAGGTCGAGCAGATCGAGGAGTTCGGTCAGTGCCTTGCTCAAGGGGACTTACAGCCCCATCGACTTGGCGATGATCGACTTCATGATCTCGCTGGTGCCGCCGTAGATGCGGTTGACGCGGTTGTCGGCGTACAGGCGGGCGATCGGGTACTCGTTCATGTAGCCGTAGCCGCCGTGCAGCTGGAGGCAGCGGTCGATCACGCGGTGCGCGACCTCGGTGCAGAACAGCTTCGCGGAGGCGGCCTCGGCCGGGGTCAGCTCGCCGGCGTCCAGGGCCTCCAGGGCGCGGTCGGCGACGGCCTCGGCGGCATCGACCTCGGCCTGGCAGGCGGCCAGCTCGAACTTGGTGTTCTGGAAGTGCGCGACCGGCTTGCCGAAGACCGTGCGGTCGGTGACGTACTGCTGCGCGAACCGGACGGCGGCCTTGGCCTGCGCGTACGCGCCGAAGGCGATGCCCCAGCGCTCGGAGGCCAGGTTGTGGCCGAGGTAGTAGAAGCCCTTGCCCTCCTCGCCGAGCAGGTCCTCGACCGGGACCTTGACGTCGACGAAGGCGAGCTCGGCGGTGTCGGAGGTGCGCAGGCCCAGCTTGTCCAGCTTGCGGCCGATGGAGTAGCCCTCGGACTTGGTGTCCACGGCGAACAGGGAGATGCCGAAGCGGCGGTCCTGCTCGCTCGGGGCGGAGGTGCGGGCGCAGACGATGACGCGGTCGGCGTGCACGCCACCGGTGATGAAGGTCTTGGCGCCGTTGAGGACGTAGTGCGTGCCGTCCTCGGAGAGCTTGGCGGTGGTCTTCATGCCCGCGACGTCGGAGCCGGTGCCCGGCTCGGTCATCGCCAGCGCCCACATCTCCTCGCCGGAGACGAACTTCGGGAGGTAACGCTTCTTCTGCTCGTCGGTGGCGAGCATCTTGATGTAGGGCAGGGCGAGCAGCACGTGCACGCCGGAGCCGCCGAAGTTCACACCCGCGCGGGAGGTCTCCTCGTAGAGGACGGCCTCGAACTTGTGCGTGTCCAGGCCCGCGCCGCCGAACTCCTCGGGGACGTTGATGCCGAAGACGCCCAGCTCGCCGAGCTTGTAGTAGAAGTCGCGCGGCGCCTGGCCGGCCTGGAACCACTCGTCGTAGACGGGGACGACCTCGGCCTCGATGAAGGCGCGGATCGTCTCGCGGAACGCCTCGTGGTCCTCGTTGAACACCGTACGGCGCACGGCCGGCTCCCTTCGTCGCGGCGGTCCGCCGCTTATGTCTAAGCGCTTGCTCATATTAAGTTACCGGCGGGTTGTCCACCCTGTCCAGAGTCATGTGCAGCACAGACGACGTCAGCCGCGCGTTCCGCCCCGCGGGGCGCCGGGGACCCACCGCAGGGCGAACCACAGCTCCATGCGGGTGTCCGGGTCGTCCAGGTCGCGGCCGAGCAGGGCCGCGCCGCGGGCGATGCGCTGGCGGACGGTGTTGCGGTGCACGCCCAGGGCCGCCGCCGACCGGTCCCAGCTGCCGTGGTGTGCGAGCCAGGCGCGCAGGGTCTCACGCAGTGCGGGGGACAGCGGGCCGAGCAGGGCCTCGGCGTGGGCGCGCGCCTCGGCCTCGCCGACCAGCCCCGCGAGGCCGGGGTCGGTGTGCCGGGCCAGCGGGGTACGGGCCGCCTC
>NZ_WTFF01000239.1 GCF_019400985.1 Streptomyces bambusae | reverse complement strand
TAGGATAACTCTATGTACCGTAGATTCACTTTACACATTCTCTTAATGCTGTCATTTCTTCTTATATGTCAGTGCATGCAGTAGGTTAACATCACCGGCGGATGTCCTTCGCCGGCTTCAATTGTGTATAAAAGACAGTGGCTTGGCCGGCGCCAACCCGCCGGGCTCGGGATCACCGAGCCCGACCGGTGCCTGCGCCTCCGCCGGGGGTGGCGGCTGCTCCGGGGATAGTGGCTGCTCCCGGGGCGGTGACTGCTCCGGGGGTAGTGGCGGCTCCGGGGGTGGGGCGGCGCGGGCCCGGATTCCGGGGGTGAAGGTCCCGTCCGCCGCGCGGGCGGTGACCTCGGCGACCTCCCCGGTCAGCTCGCAGGCGGTCACGGCCGCACCCTGGGCGCGGGCCACCCGCGCCGCCGCCGCACAGGCGGCCTGCGGCCCGCGGCTCCAGCTCGTCGCGGCGGCAAGCGCGGAGAGATCGGCGGCGGCAGCCGCCCGATGCCGGGCGACCACGGCCTGGCCCAGCAGGAGCACCCCGCCGAAGACCGCGCCCAGCACCGTGGTCACCAGCGCCGCCCACACCGTGGCAGACCCCCGCTCACGCCCCGGCGAGCCCCGGGCGCCGCCGCGGCGCCACCCCGGCCTCCGGCCGACACGGCTCCGCACCCGGTCCAGGACCCGGCCCAGTTCCTCCAAGCCCCGACGCAAACTCCGCCTCAGCCCCGCCAGGCCCAAGTGGCGGCCAGGCTTCCGGCCCTCCGGGGCCCGGCGGGCCGGAAGGGTGCCCCTGTCCCGGTCGGTGATCATGGCGGCGGTCCCGAGGTCGGAGGTGGCTCTGCGGGGGCCTCGGCCAGGGCTACGGCCTGGGCACCCAGGCGGACCTGGAAGGCTTGGGGGCCCGGCGTCGCGGCGGCCACTCGGACGCGCCACAGGTCGCCCTCGCGCACCACGTCCACCTGGGCTCCCTCGGGTGCCGCCGAGCGGGCGGCCGCCAGCACCGTGCCCCTCGGTTCGGACCGGGCCGCCGCCCGGGCACCGGCCCGCGCCGCGTCCACGCACCGGATCTGCGCGGCGGCCGCCATCAGCGCCCACACCAGCAGCGCTGCGAAGAGCACCAGTGCCGGGATCACCATCGCCGCCTCCGCGGTCACATATCCCCGATCACCTCGATCCACTCGATCGCTCCGGTCACCCCGATCCCTCCCGTCACTCTGATCGCTTCGGTCACTCCGATCCCTCCCGTCACTCCGATCGCTCCGATCGCTCGAATCACCTCGGTCATCCCGGTCGCGCCGGTCGCCCTTTCCCCCTGAGCCCTCAGAACGGCACATCGAGCGCCTTTCCGATGGTCGACTGCAACGCCGTGGAGACCACGTCACTCGTCACCACCTTGTACAGAACGGCCGCGAATGCACAGGCCGCGATCGTGCCCATGGCGTATTCCGACGTGGACATCCCGGCATCGGCCCGCCGACCGCCCAGGACTTCCACGATCCGGCCTCGGACGAGAAAGAAGATCTTCATGACGACACACTCCTTGTCTTTTCGGATTTTTGATGTGCTCTCAGCTTCCGCCGAGCAGCGAGGAGGCCATTCCGATCACCACCGGAGCGACACCCACGGCCAGAAATGCAGGCAGGAAACACAGTCCGACCGGCGCCGTGACGAGCACTGCCGCACGCTGGGCCCGGGCGGCGGACCGCCGGGCCCGGTCCTCCCGCAGGCCCGTCGCGAGCCGGGAGACCGGCTCCGCGACCGGCGCGCCGGTCCGCGCGGCCCGGTCCAGGCACTCGGCGAGTGCCCGGGCGCCCGGTATCTGCGCCAACCTCCCCCACGCGGCGCCCGGTTCGCCGCCGAGCCGCAGCTCCGCACCGGCCAGCACCAGCCGCTCCCCCACGGGGCCGCCCAGCGACTCGCCGACCACCTCCGCGGCCTCCACGGGGCCGGCGCCGGCGGCCAGGCAGGCAGCCACCAGGTCGGCTGCGAAGGGGAGTTGGCGCTCCGCCTCCGCCGGATCGGGCAACCCGGGATCGGGCGCCCGCACCCGGCGCCGCAGGTGATGGACGCCGAGCCCGGCCGCGGCGCCGACCAGCACGCCCAGCACCCCGCCGACCAGCACCCAGCCCGCGGCCAGCGCACCCGCCGGCGCCGCCCAGGCCATGACCGCCGCCCGAAACCGCGGTCCGGGCCGGGGCCCGCGGCGGACCGGTTCGCGGACGAGGAGGGCGGCGAGCCTTCTGCGGACCGCCCGCTCCCGCAGCCGGGCCGCCGCCCCGGCACCGAGGCACAGCGCCAGCGCCACCACCCCCAGCGCCGTCCCCAGCCTGTGGACGACCGGTCCGCCCGCCGTCGCCGGACCTCCCGCCGACGCAGGACCTGCGGCCATCACAGGACCCGTCACCGCAAGACCTGCCGCCATCGCCGGACCTGCCGGCACCGCAAGACCTGCCGGCACCGCCGACCCGACACACGCCGCCGACCCGCCCCACGCTGCGAGACCGCCCCACACGTCGGGACCGCCCCACGCCGCCGACCCGGCGCACACCGCAGGCCCCGCCAGCACCACAGGTCCCACCACCTGCATCAGGCCGTCCATCACCGCTCACCCCCTCGCACGATCCGAAGGCACCACAGCAGCCCCAGCGCCTCCAGCACCCCGCCCACCGCCAGGCAGCCCAGCCCGAGCGGGGTGTGCAGCAGCACCCGCAGCGGATCGGCGCCCAGGGCCGTCCCGATCAGGAGTCCCACGACCGGCAGCACCGCGAGCACCACCGCCGTGGACCGGGCCCCGGCCAGCTGGGCCCGCAGCGACTCCTCCCGGTCCCGCTCCGCACGCAGGGCCCCTTCCAGCCGCTCCAGCCCCGCGGCCAGCCCCCCTCCTCCGTCCACCGACACCCGCCAGCACGCGGCCATCCCGGCCAGCCCCTCCGCACCCGGTTCGCGGGCGGCCATCCGCAGCGCCCCGGGCACGTCCCCGCCGAACGCCGCCGCGGCCAGCACCCCGGCCTCCGCCGGGCCCGGTCCGCCCGGACCCGCGACCGTCCGCCGTATCGCCGAGGTGAGCGCCTGCCCCGGCTGCGCCCCCGCCCTCAGTTCCCCGGCCACCGCCCCGCACAGGGCGAGCACCTCCGCCGCCCGCGCGGCCCGGGACCGCGTCCGCTCCCGGGCACGCAGCCAGCGGCGTACCACCGGCACCGCGAGGGAGCCCGCCACCAGCGGGATCACCGATCCGGCGAGCAGCGCGAGCACCAGTCCCGCCGGGACGCACACCCACTCCCGCCGGCGTGCCGCGCGCAGCCGCACCGCGGCCGCCAGCCGCTGCCAGGGCACGGGACCGCCCGGCGGCGGCACCACGACACCCCCGGCCAGCACCACCCGGGCCCGCCGGGACACCCGGTCGCCGCCTGCCAGCAGCCAGGCGGCCGCGCCGCCGCACAGGGCGGCCGTGAAGAGGGGCAGCTGCCCGGCCCACCCCGCCGCCGCGCTCACCGCGCACCTCCCAGCAGGGGTCGCAGGCCTTCCCAGCCCCGCTCCCGGACGAAGCCCCGCTCGCCCCAGCGCAGCGCCGGGACCGTGACCACCAGGCCGGCCGGGTCCCGCTCCAGCACGTGGATCTCGGCCACCCGCCGCCGCCCGGCCCGGTCCCGCACCAGATGGATCACCAGGTCCAGGGCGGCGGCCAACTGGCTGTGCAGGGCGGCCCGGTCGAGTCCCGCGGCCGTACCGAGCGCCTCCAGCCGGGCCGGTACGTGGACGGCCGCATTGGCATGGACCGTCCCGCAGCCGCCCTCGTGCCCGGTGTTGAGCGCGGCCAGCAGGTCCGCCACCTCGGCGCCCCGCACCTCGCCCACCACCAGCCGGTCCGGCCGCATCCGCAGTGCCTGCCGGACCAGATCGGCCAGGGTCACCAGCCCGGCGCCCTCCTGGTTCGCCGGCCGGGTCTCCAGGCGCACCACGTGCGGGTGGTCGGGCCGCAGCTCGGCGGAGTCCTCGGCCAGCACGATCCGCTCGCCCGGCCCCACCAGTCCCAGCAGGGCGCTGAGCAGGGTGGTCTTGCCGGTGCCCGTGCCGCCCGAGACCACGAACGACCGCCGGGCCGCCATGCCCGCCCGCAGCACCCGCTGCCCGCCGGGCGGCAGGGTCCCGGCCGCGACCAGCTCGTCCAGCGTGAACGCCCGCGGCCGCACCACCCGCAGCGACAGACAGGCCGAGCCGACCGCCACCGGCGGCAGCACCGCGTGCAGCCGGGTCCCGTCCGGCAGCCGGGCGTCCACCCAGGGCCGGGCGTCGTCCAGCCGCCGCCCGGCCACCGCCGCCAGTCGCTGCGCGAGCCGGCGCACCGCCTCGGCGTCGGTGAAGGCCACCCGGGTCAGCTCCAGTCCGCCGCCCCGGTCCACCCACACCCGGTCGGGCGCGGCGACCAGCACGTCGGTGACCTCCGGATCGGCGAGCAGCGGCTCCAGCGGGCCCGCGCCCACGAGCTCGGACCGTAACTCGGCGACCACGCCCAGCACTTCCGCGTCCCCCAGCCCCCGGCCCTGGGCGCGCAGGGCCGCCGCCACCCGGGCCGGGGTCGGCTCGGCGCCGCTCTCGGCGAGCCGCTGGCGCACGGCGTCGAGCAGTCCCGTACTCATGCCGTCACCGCCTGACCGGCGGCGAGCGCCTGCTGCCAGAACCCGTCGCAGAACCGGGCCAGTGCGCCGCGCGCCTGCGCGCCCGGCGGCTCGCCCTCGGCCACCCGTCCGGGCAGCCCCACCTCCATCGGCACCTCACCGGCCAGCGGCACCCGCAGCAGGCCGGCCACCGCCTCGGCGTCGAGCCCGGCCGGGCACCTGCCGCGCACCACGGCCCGTACGTCACGGGCGTGCATCCGCACCCCGGCCGACACCCGGGCCGCCGCGGCGACCGAGCGCAGCTCGCCCGGCACCACGAGCAGGACCAGGTCCAGCTGCGCGAGCACCTCGGCCACCGCCTCGTCGACCCGGCGGGGCAGGTCGACCACGAGGACCCCGCCGCGCCGGCGGGCGGCGGCCATCACCGACCGCGTCGCGGCGGGCGGCACCACCACCCGGTCCCCGCGGTCCCAGCTGAGCACGCGCAGGGCGTGCAGCTCGGGCAGGGAGTCCGCCAGGGCCCCGGCGGCGACCCGGCCGCGCGAGCGGGCGAAGTCCGGCCAGCGCAGGCCCTCGGCGCTCTCCCCGCCCAGCATGACGTCCAGCCCGCCGCCCAGCGGGTCGCCGTCGATGAGGATCGTCCGCTGCCCCGAACGGGCCGCCCGCAGGGCGAGCGCACAGGCCAGGGTGGAGGCTCCGGCGCCGCCGCTGCCGCCGATCACCCCGACGGCGAGCGCGGGCCGCCCGGCCCCCTCCACCACGTCGGCGATGCGGTCGACGAGCTCCGCCTCGGCCTCGGGCAGCCGCAGCACCTCCTCGGCCCCGAGCTCGACCGCCCGCTGCCACACGGCCGGCTCGGCCGGTCCGCGGCCGACGAGGAAGACGCCGTCCCGGCGGGGCGCCCCGCGCACCCGCCGCGCGGCGTCGTCGCCCACGAGCACCAACGTGGCCGATTCCCATCCGCTTTGCTCCGGCACCGCATGCTGCACATGCGCCTCGGCCCCCGCGGCGGCGCACAGCCGCAACAGGTCGTCGAGCAGCGCCGGGTCCTCCGTGATGATCAACGGCCTGCCGCCACCGGGCACGACGCGCTCCAGCACTTCACACGACTGCGATCCAGCCACGATCTCCGCCCCCTTCTCACAGCAAATCCACAACCGCGGACTTCGCGGTCGGAATCACCGTGCAGGCATCCCGGAAATCATGTGGATCTTGGTCCAAAACTGTGGACAAGAAGTGCCATGTGAATAACCCGCTCACCCCAACAGGTGAGTTTCGGAGCGCGGCGGAACCACTACGCACCGTGACGAGTTCGGCGTGATGAGGGGCGACGCCGTACGAGGCGCCACAAGAGGAAGGATCGAGGGGCCGGACGACCGAAACCGCGTCCGGACATGCGACGACCCCCGCCGGGGGGGAGAGCGGGGGTCGTCCCCACGGCCGACTCGGGGGGGGAGGAGTCGGACCGGGTTAGCACGGTCGCGAACGATCCGTGACTTCCATGGTGTACCCGAGAGGCCTCTCAGGCAAACCCACGCGCCCCACCTTACGCCGAATGGTGGGCGCATATGCTCGCCTCGTGGAAAACCAGTCCTTGCCGCACTCCTTGCCTCGCACCGCAGCCTTCTTCGACCTGGACAAGACGGTCATTGCGAAGTCGAGCACACTGACGTTCAGCAAGTCCTTCTACCGGGGCGGCCTCATCAACCGGCGGGCCGTGCTGCGGACCGCGTACATCCAGTTCATCTTCCTGGCCGGCGGCGCCGACCACGACCAGATGGAGCGGATGCGGGAGTACCTGTCCGCCCTGTGCAAGGGGTGGAACGTCCAGCAGGTACGCGAGATCGTCGCCGAGGCCCTGCACGACCTCATCGACCCGATCATCTACGACGAGGCCGCCTCGCTCATCGAGGAGCACCACACGGCCGGCCGCGACGTGGTGATCGTCTCCACCTCCGGCGCGGAGGTCGTCGAGCCGATCGGCGAGATGCTCGGCGCCGACCGGGTCGTCGCGACCCGCATGGTGGTCGGCGAGGACGGCTGCTTCACGGGCGAGATCGACTACTACGCCTACGGACCCACCAAGGCCGAGGCGGTACGCCAGCTGGCCGAGTCCGAGGGGTACGACCTCGCGCGCTGCTACGCGTACAGCGACTCGGCGACCGACCTGCCGATGCTGGAGGCCGTGGGCCACCCGCACGCGGTCAACCCGGACCGCGCGCTGCGCAAGGAGGCCTACGCGCGCGCCTGGCCGGTGCTGGTCTTCAACCGCCCGGTCCGGCTCAAGCAGCGCCTGCCCGGGCTGTCGATGCCGACGCGGCCGGCACTGGTCGCGGCGGCCGCGGTCGGCGCGGCAGCGGCCACCGCGGGCCTGGTCTGGTACGCGAGCCGCCGCCGGGCGCACGCACTCGCGGCCGCATCGGCCTGACGTACGGGCCTGGCGGGTGCTCCACCCGAGCCCCCGCCGGGACCTCGCCGGACACCCCGGCGGGCCTCCGCCAAGCCCGCGCCGGACACCTCCGCCGGGACCCCGCCACGCCCTCGCCGGACGCCCCCGCCGGGACCCCGCCAAGCCCTCGCCGGACACCCCGGCGGGCTCTCACCGACCGTCGCCGCACCCGCGCCGCCCCTCCCGGCACCCCGGCTGACCTGCGCCGACGCAAGCTGTCCGATTCGCCCTGACCCGCCCCGGAAAGTAAAGAACTGCGGCAAGGGGTTCCACTTACCCCCTCGGCGCGGTACAAATGAATCAACGGCCCGCGAGACCAAGGACATCCGAGAGGATTTACTTAAGAACGCAGCAAGGCCCCACGGACCGGAGCATGAGCGCTTGGCACCCACGCGACGTCGACCCGTCGATTACGGGCCAGCCGCACCAGGTGACGGGCAAAGTCCCCGACCTGATGGGCAAGTATCGAGGACGCTTGGTAACTGGGCGTAAATGCCAGCGGCGACACCATGAGCAGTACGGTGTCGCCGCAACCCATGTCCGGGGACTTTTCCCGGCCCGGCCGGCCCTCCCGAGCGCCCGCCACGCGCCGCGATACGCAGCGGCCACGCACCGGGACTCGGCGGCCACGCACCGGAACCTGACGGCTCAGCTCCGAGACCCGGGCAGCCCCGCCCCGGAAACGCCCCGAAAAGCTCAGGCAGCTCCGCGCTGCAGCGCCTCGCACACCGCCGTCGACTCCCGCACACCGAGCTCGACCGCCCGCCCGCAGTGGGTGATCCACGCGGCCATGCCCTCCGGCGTCCCGGAGACGTAGCCGTCGAGCGCGGCCAGGTAGGCCGCCCGCCCCAGCTCCGCGTGTCCGACCTCCGCCGGGCAGATCGCCTTGGGGTCGAGGCCGCTGTTGATCAGGACGATCCGCTCCGCCGCCCGGGCGACCACCCCGTTGTACGAGCCGAACGGCCGCAGCGCCACCAGCTCGCCGTGCACCACGGCGGCCGTGACCAGTGCGGGGGCCGAACCGCCCGCGATGATCAGCCGGGACAGGCCGTCCAGCCGGCCCGCCACCTCCGCGGCGCTCGGCAGCGGCAGCTCGACCAGCGGCTCGGCCACCGGCTCGCCCGCCAGCCGCGGCCGGCCCACGGTGTCGTCGGCGCCGCCTCCGCCCGCCGCGACCAGGTGCAGCCGCGCCAGCACCCGCAGCGGCGACTGCCGCCAGATGCTCAGCAACTGCCCGGCCTCGGCCGTCAGCCGCAGCGCGGCGCCCACGGTGCGCGCCTCGTCGTCCGCGCCGAAGTCGGTCCGGCGCCGTACCTCCTCCAGCGCCCAGTCGGCACCGGACAGCGCGGCGCTGCCGCGCGCCCCGCGCAGCGCCGCCTCCGAGGTGATCTCCGCGCTGCGGCGGCGCATCACGCGGTGACCGTAGACGCGGTCGACGGCCTTGCGTACGGATTCCACGGACTCGGCCACGCCCGGAAGCGCGGCCAGCGCGGCCAGCGGATCGGCGGGACCGGCAGGCGTGGTCGCTGACGTACTCATAGGTAGGGAGCCTACGCACCTTGCGCACCCGCCCCACCTTCGAGTGGTCTTCTTCACTCACCTTGACCACTCGACGCATCCATGCCACTACCCTACGTGAACATGAAGATCGCTTTCGTAGGAAAAGGGGGCAGCGGCAAGACCACGCTGTCCTCCCTCTTCGTCCGCCACCTGGCAGCCGGCCGGGCCCCTGTCGTCGCGGTGGACGCCGACATCAACCAGCACCTGGGAGTGGCGCTCGGGCTCACCGAGGAGGCGGCCGCCGCGCTGCCCGCCCTGGGCGCGCACCTCCCCCTGATCAAGGAGTACCTGAGGGGCTCCAACCCCCGGATCGCCTCCGCCGAGACGATGATCAAGACCACCCCGCCCGGCGCCGGCTCCCGGCTGCTGCGCGTCGGCGAGGACAACCCGGTCTACGCCGCCTGCGCGCGCCCCGTGGAGCTGGACGGCGGCTCCGTCCGGCTGATGGCGACCGGCCCGTTCACCGAGGCCGACCTGGGCGTGGCCTGCTACCACTCGAAGGTCGGCGCGGTGGAACTCTGCCTGAACCACCTGGTGGACGGCCCCGGCGAGTACGTCGTGGTCGACATGACGGCGGGCTCCGACTCCTTCGCCTCCGGCATGTTCACCCGTTTCGACATGACCTTCCTGGTCGCCGAGCCGACCCGCAAGGGCGTCTCCGTCTACCGCCAGTACAAGGAGTACGCACGGGACTTCGGCGTGGCCCTGAAGGTGGTCGGGAACAAGGTGCAGGGGCCGGACGACGTCGACTTCCTGCGCACGGAGGTCGGCGAGGACCTCCTGGTGACCGTCGGCCAGTCGGACTGGGTCCGGGCGATGGAGAAGGGCCGGCCGGCCTCCTTCGCACTGCTGGAGGACGGCACCCGGCAGGCCCGGGAGGCCCTGCGGGACGCGGCCGACGGATCCTACGCCCGCCGTGACTGGGCCCGGTACACCGAGCAGATGGTCCACTTCCACCTGCGCAACGCCGAGAGCTGGGGCAATGCGAAGACCGGGGCGGACCTGGCGGCCCAGGTCGACCCCGGCTTCGTACTCGGCGAGCAGCCGCCGCTCACTCCTCCTCGGCCGACTCCCCTGACCCCTCTTCCGACTCCTCAGCCGGCGTGAGCGGCGCGGGCGCCGCGGGAGCGGGCAGCGGGACGGCCGGGCCGGTGGTCATGAACTTCTCCCAGCCCTCCTTCGGCGCCTGACCGACGTCGAGCGTGCGCAGCCAGGCGAGGGCCTTCGGGTCCTGGGCGTCCAGCCAGTCGGCGAGTTCGCGGAACGGCACGCAGCGGACCTCGGGCTGGGTGCAGACCGTCTTGATCGTCTCCTCCACGGCGCGCATGTACGTGCCGCCGTTCCACGACTCGAAGTGGTTGCCGATGATCAGCGGGGCGCGGTTGCCCCGGTAGGCGCGCTCGAAGGCCTGGAGCAGGCCGTCGCGCATCTGGTTGCCCCAGTAGGTGTGCTGCGAGGGGTCGCCCTGGGAGGTACTCCCGGACTGGTTGACCATGTAGTTGTAGTCCATGCTCAGCGTGTCGAAGGCCCGGCCGGGCATGGGGACGAGCTGGAGCGGGATGTCCCACAGGCCGTCCGTCCTCTTGGGCCACTTCTGCTTGCTGATGCCGCTGGAGTCGTAGCGGAAGCCCAGGTCCTTGGCGGCCAGCATGAAGTTCTTCTGGCCTTCGAGGCAGGGGGTGCGGGCCCCGACGAGCTCCTTGTCGTAGTCGAAGGGGAGGGGCTTCGCCTGCTTCAGGCCCGAGTTCGTCCGCCAGTTCTTCACGAACGACCGGGCCTGGCTGATCTCGCTGCGCCACTCCTCGACCGACCACGTGCCGACGCCGCCGTCGGGGCCGCAGAAGTGGCCGTTGAAGTGGGTGCCGATCTCGTTGCCCTCCAGCCAGGCGCCGCGCAGCTGCTCGACGGTGTCCTTGATGCCCTGGAGGTCGCCGAAGCCGATCTCGGAGCGGCCCGGCTCGTGCTGCGGAGCGGTATAGAGGGAACGTTTCTCCTCTGGCAGCAGGTAGACGCCGCTGAGGAAGTACGTCATCCGGGCGCGGTGCTTCCGGCCGACCTCGCGGAAGTGCGAGAACAGCTTCTGGCTGTCCTCGCCGGCCCCGTCCCAGGAGAAGACCACGAACTGCGGGGGCTTCTGACCGGGCTTCATCCGCTCCGGCTTCACCACGTTCGGCTGCGGCCCGGTGTACGCGGTCGAGCCGTCCCCGATCAGCCGGAGCACACTGCCGGGTGCCTCGGGGGCCGCGGCGCCCTTCCGGGCGCCGGAGCCCGGCCGGCCGGCGTCCGAGCCGCTGCATCCGGCGGCGGCGAGCACCAGCGCGGTGGCGACCAGGCCGCCGGCGATCTTCTTGGTGGTGTCCGTGGCGGTCATGTCCGCCCACCTCTCCTTTGGCCGTAGGGGGTTGCGCAGCTTCGTGGCGAAACGTCCCACGCGGCCGACCCGGGAAAGGTGTGACAAGCCGGACAAAATGATTAATCACTCGGGCGAGTTAACTTGTGGCCCATTTGCCCGTTATGTCAAGCAGGGTTCTTTACTCTCCATTACCTTTCGTTTACCAAGTATTGAGACTGCCTTGCCTCCCGCCGCTTCATCCCTTGCCCAGAGGAGACGGGACATGACCCCACGCACGACCCGCTTCACCGCCGACCTGTCCGCCTCCATCGCCGTCTTCCTGATCGCCCTGCCGCTCTCACTCGGCATCGCCCTGGCCACCGGCGCCCCCCTGCAGGCCGGCCTGGTGGCCGCGGCGGCCGGCGGCATCGTCGCCGGCCGGCTCGGCGGGGCCCCCCCCCAGGGGAGCGGGGCCGCCGCCCGGCTCCCCCGCCTCACCCCCGGGGTTGTCCCGCACTACGGCTGGCGCCCCACCCGCGCCCTCCCGGGGGTGGGCGGCCTTTTTCCGCCCCGCCCTCCCCCGCTGCGCCACGCCCCGGCCCCCCCGGTGGGGGGGCCCCCCCGGGGGCCGTCTCTTTT
>NZ_WTFF01000238.1 GCF_019400985.1 Streptomyces bambusae | reverse complement strand
CTCCACCACCTCGACGCATGCGCGGTCAGCCCGCCGGCTGCGGCAGTCCTGGCCGCCGTGGCCCGCGCACTCCTCCCGTGGCACGCCGCCCCGAACCCGCCGGCTGCGGCGGCGGCCCCGCGGTACGGGCCCCTGCCCAGGACTCCGGCCGGGGTTGCGGGCCATCGGACCGAGGCGGCGGGCCCGCCGACCGTGGCCGGGGAGGCTCTGCTCCCGGACCTGATCGCCCTCTTCACCGCGCTGGCGCAGCCGGGCCCGCCGGGCACCGCCCCGCGCACTCCTCGGGTCGAGCCGTGGCGGGCCCGGCACGCGGGCCGGTTCCGCAGCTACGGCCGGCCGGCCCGCGACGTGTGGACGGCCGAGACCTTCACCTGCCCCGGCTGCGGCGGCGCGACCGGCCCGTGGACGGTGACCTGCGACTGGCGCCTGCTCACCCTCGGCTGCCCGTGCGGAGTCACGACCGCCGACCACGGCCTCGCCTTCTCCGAGGTCTGGCTCCTCCTGACGGACGAGTGAGCCGATGCGGGCCGGGCCCTCCCTCACCGCGTGGCGGCAGGACGCCCGAACAGGCCGGTCAGCCGAGGACGAAGGGGAGCTTCCTGGCCAACTCCCCCAGTTCGGCCCGCTCCGTGTCGGTCGGGGTACGCCGTCCGGTGCCGACCAGCAGCGTGTCGGTGTCGGAGAACGATGCCGGGAACGCGCTCCCGGCGATCTCCTCCAGCATCTCGCGTGAGCGGGCGAGGCTCTCCGCGGAGGGTCCCGCCGCGCCCGGGAGGTGGGCGATCAGGTCGAGGTGGTGCAGCGTCCACTCCAGGACGTACGCGCCGAGGTAGTCGGCGACGGTGAGGACCTGGTCGCGGGTCCCGACCCGGAGGGCCGGGTCGGCGAGTCCGGCCGCGCGGCCGGCGGCGGAGCCCACGTCGTCCAGGTGGAACTTCAGCAGCCACGGCTCCCCGTACGCGGCGGCCAGCCGACCGGTCAGCGCGTCGAGCGGATCGTCGCCGGTCGGCGGTGACCCGGCGACCTCCCAGTAGGTCACGGCGTCGCGGGTCGGCTCCGCGTCGGCGGGGGTCGCGAGGGTGATCAGGACGTCCTGGGCATCGATGACCAGGTGGCACACCAGGTCCCGCACCAGCCAGCCGGCGCAGCCGGACGGCCGCGCGAAGGCCTCGTCCGGAAGTCCGGCGACTTCCGCGCGCAACGCCGCCCACGAACGCGAGAAGAGATCCACGACCGCAAGCTAGCAGTGCCCACCCCTCTGCCGCACCGGCGCCGTTCGCCGGCAACCGTCGTGGAGTCGGCAAGACACCGTCACCAAGCTGTGAAGCTTCCGCGGGACGCTTGTCCTCAGCCGAGCGCTTCGCGCACCTCATTCGGGGAGGACACCACCATGAGCACCGTACGCAGAGCCGCCGTCGCCCTGGCTGCCGTATCCGCCCTGGCCCTGACGGCGTGTGGGCCCACCGAGGACGACGCGGCGGGCGGATCGAAGACCCCGACGGCCGGCGCCACGGCGACCCCGACGGCCGGCCCGACGAAGTCCGTGACGCCGACGAAGCCGCCGGCGCCGACGTCCCCGGGCAAGCCGTCGACCGACCCCGACTTCGACGTCTTCCCGTGCAGCACGCACGACGTGACGTTCACCGCGAGCCTGGCCGAACCCACCACCAGCAGCTACCTGCTGAAGATCACCAACAAGGGCACCAAGGCCTGCAAGGCGCTGGGCCACCCGATCGTGACCTTCGGCGAGCTGGACGGGCAGGCCACGGAGCGGGGCAAGGCACCCGGCATCGAGGCCGCGCTCCGGCTCGAACCGGGCAAGTCGGCCTACGCCGGGCTCATGGGCGGCGCCAAGGACGGCAAGGGGAAGACCGTCAACTCGATCGCCATGACCATGAACACCGAGTCCGACCTCGAGCAGACACCGCTCAAGGCGTCGACTCCCGGCCTGTACGTCTCACCCGACAAGAACTCCGTGACCGCGTGGATGGACAACGCGGAGGACGCGCTGAGCCTGTAGGGAAGCGGATGGCGCAAGATGTGGGCATGAGCACGCCACCCGGCCATCAGCCGTACCAGCAGTACCCGCTACACCAGCACCCGCCCTACGCCCCACAGCAGCCGGCCGCATCACCGTACGCACCGCATGCACCGCATCCGTATGGCCAGCCGGCACCGCAGTCCCCGCAACCACCGCAGTCCCCGTACTCCTCCTACCCGCCGTACGGACACCAGCCGCCCCCGCCGTACGGTCGGCCGCCGCGGCCGAGCGTGCCCCGGCCCGCCGGTGAGGGGCGGCGCGTCGTCGCCGTCACACTGGACATCGCCGTCGCGATCAGCGGCCCGTACATGATGGCGCGCGGTCAGGAAGGCCGTCCGCTGACCGCCTTGGCCCTGCTGCTGGGCGTCTCCTTCGTCAACCAGGTCGTCCTGACGGTCCTGTTCGGGGGCAGCGCGGGCAAGCTGATCACCGGGATCCGGGTGATCCGGGCGGCCGACGGCGGGCGCCCCGGCTTCTGGCGCACCGTGCACCGCTGGCTGTCCGGGCTGTGCTGGCTTCCGCTGCAGCCGTACTACTGGCTGCGCGCGTTCTTCCGCGGCTTCGCCGGCGGCGGAGCCGCGCGCGGAACAGTCACGGACAACGACGACGGCGAGCTCTACCACGCCGATCTCGCCGGGCTGCGCTACGCCCGACGCCGCGACGTGGTGGCGGCCGCAGGTCGGTGACGATGCTCCGCGCACCGCGCGGGCGTTCGCCGGCGGCGGTCGCACGACGGGAAGCCCCGGACCGCTGGAATTCGCCGTGCGGGTCCGGGGCTTCGCCGATGGCGGGGACGAGGCGAGGGCGGGAGGACCGTGAGGCCGCCCCGCCCCCGACGCGTTCCCCGGCTACTTCTTGATCTCGTTGATGCAGAGCACGAACTGCTTGCCGGAGCTGCGCCGGGAGCCCCGGGTCTGCTCGTGGTAGCCCATGTCCGACTTGCCCTTGCACCGGGAGGAGTCCAGCGTGTCGGGGATGACCTCGACCACCTTGTACTTGGCTTCGGCGCTACCGCACTTCACCACCTGGAGGTCAGGGCTGATGGTGGTCCCGTTGTTCTTGAGGCAGTCGCCGACCTCCGCCTTGTCGGCGTCGTCGCGGCTGAGGAAGTAGCCCACCGCGATCACGATGACGGCGATCACGACGCCGATGATCTTCAGGATCTTCATGACGCCCATGCCGCCGCTCCGGGCCGGCCGCGCGGGCGGAGCCGGCGGAGCGCCCCACTGCTGCTGGGGCTGCGGCGGCTGCATGGGCATCTGTTGCTGGGGCGGGTACGGCTGCTGCGGGGCGCCGTAGGGCGGCTGGCCCTGCTGCGGGGGGTACGCGTATCCCGGCTGCGGCGGGTACCCCTGCGGCGGCTGCTGTCCGTGCGGGGCGGGCTGGCCGTACGGGCCGGGGCCCGGCTGGGCGGGATAGGTCATACGAGTGTCCCCTGTTGACGTGCGTGAAGAGCGGCATTTTGACGCGTGCACGCTATCAACCGGCTATGACACAGCACGAAGCGGCCCGGCCTCGGGCCGGATGGCAGGCCGCGACAGGGGAAAGGAGGGGAGGCGGCGTCCGCCCGGCCGCCCCACCGGGTTCAGTTGTCCGGGCGTCAGGTCCCGTGGTCAGGTCCCGATGTCGGGTCCCGATGTCGGGTCCCGATGTCAGATCCCGGCGTCAGGTCCCGGCGTCAGGAGCCCTGTCCCGGGGGCTCGTCCACCGGACGCGGTCCTCGCGCGGATCCTTCGGCTCCTGCGGCCGGTCGAGACGGCTCGCTTCGTCCGTGTCCGCGGCCGGGGTACGCAGGTCGTCGCGACGACCTGCGACGTGGGGCCGGCGGCGTCGGCTGGCCTCGGCGTCGTCGTCCAGCGGAATCCCGCCGGCTCCGCCCTGCTCGTCCATGGCCGGCTCCTTCGTATCGTGGCGGGCCTGGTTCCCTTCCGGCGGGTGCCCGGTCCCCGGCTCGGCAAACGGGCCGGGCCGGGCCGGGGCCAGGGGCCGGCCATCGCGCCGACCCCGGCGAGCGGCCGGGTTCGGCGAGCGGCCGGGTTCGCCGCGGAGCGTCAGCCGCGGCCTTCGCCGCGGGCCGCGCCGATGCCCGCCGTGACCACCAGGGCCGTACCGGCGGCCTGGAGGACCGTGGGGGTCTGGGCGATCAGGACCATGCCGGCGAGCAGGGCCACCGCGGGTTCGAGACCGGCCAGGGTGCCGTACGTGGTCTTGCTCAGGCGCTGCAGCGCCTTCATCTCCAGCAGGAACGGCACCAGCGGCATCAGTACGGCGATGCCCGCCGCCGCGGCGGCCACCTCCCAGGTCAGGTGGGCGACGGCCCCCGGTGCCCCGAACGGCGCGGCGGCGACCGAGGCGACCGCCAGCGAGAGGGCCAGGCCGTGCTGGGCCGAGAACCTGCTGCCGACGTGCGCGGTGCCGATGACGTACGCCGCCCAGCAGGCCGCCGAGCCCAGCCCGAAGAGGACCCCGACGAGGCTCGCGGAACCGGTCCAGGGCGAGGTGAGCAGCAGTACGCCCGCCGCGGCCAGCGCCAGCCAGAGCAGTTCCCGGGGGCGGCGGGAGCCGGCGACGGCCACGGCGAGCGGTCCGAGGAACTCCAGGGCCGTCGCCGTGCCCAGGGGCAGCCGGGCCGCGGCTTCCGAGAACAGCAGCATCATCCCCGCGCTGACCACGCCCAGGGCCACGGTGCCGAGGAGGTCGGCACGGGGGGCGGCCCGTACCACGCGCCACAGGGACCGCCCGGTGCAGGCGACGAGAATCGCGGCCGCGATGGACAGGCGCAGCCAGGTGGTTCCCGCGGGACCGAGCGACGCGAAGAGCTCCGTGGCCAGGGCGCCGCCGGTGTGGAGCACCATCATGGCGACGAGGAGGAGCATCGCCCCCGGCACGCGGTACGGGCCGGCGGGCCGGCGGGTGGGGCCGCCCGGCACAGCGGCGGTGCCCGGCCCTGCGTCGGCGACCGGGCGGACGGCGGCAGCGGGAGCGGGAGCGGCAGCGGGCGCCGCAGCGGAAGCGGGAGCGGGCGGGGCGGTGGCGACCGGGCCGGCGGAGCCGGAAGCGCTGGCAGGGGCGTTCATCCGGATATTGAACGGTGACCGTTCGCTGCTGTCCACGGGCTATTGGTGGCCCTAATGGCCACCAATGGTGGATGATCGACTCATGACACCTCCTGCTCCGGACATGCGCCCCCTGCCGGACCTGGGCCGGCTCCGCCTCCTCGTGGAGCTGGACCGCCTGGGGACGATGGCCGCCGTCGCCGCGAGCACGGGATACGGGACGTCCGCCGTCTCCAAGCACCTGGGCGTCCTGGAGGCCGAGGTGGGTGTGCGACTGCTGAGGCCTGTGGGACGGCGGGTGCGGCTGACGCCGGCCGGCGAGCGCCTGGTCGAGCACGCGGTCGGCATCCTCGCCGCCGTGCAGGAGGCCCAGGCGGAGCTGAGCGGCGGCGCCGAGCCGGCCGGACGGGTGCGGCTCGCCAGCTTCTTCACCGCGGTGGAACCGGTGGTGCTGCCCCTGCTGGTGCGCCTGCGGGAGGCGTATCCGCGGATCGAGGTCGAGACGTACGAGCACGAGCCGGAGCACACGATCGACCTCGTCCGCTCGGGCAGCATCGACCTGGGCCTGATCTACCACTACAGCCTGGTCCCGCGCGCGGTCCCGCGGGAGCTCAGCGCGCGGCAGTTCGAGGAGCAGCCGCTGTTCCTGGCGGTCCCGGCGGAGCACCCGGACGCCGGCCGGCCCGTCGCCCTGACCGAGCTCCGGGACTTCGCCGCGACGGGCTGGATCGCCAATTCCCGCGGCACCGATGACGACGAGCTCGTACAGCGGGTGTGCGCGATCGCCGGCTTCACGCCGCGCATCGCCCACCGCGTGGACAGCCTGCACCTGGTGAACAGCCTGGTCGGCGCCGGCCTCGGGGTGGCCGTGCTGGCCGAGTCGGGCATCGAGGCCGACCGCAGGGACGTCGCCTTCCGGCCGCTCGACCCCCTGGCGGGCACCCGCCGCAGCTCCCTGCTGGTCCGGGCCGGCCAGTGGTCGTGGCCGCCGATCGCTGCGGTGACCGCGCTGATCACCGGCGAACTCCGCGAAGAAGCGTAAGGGAAGAGGCCCAGCTCCCGTCGTGCCCCCGGCCGCTGACAGCACTGACAGCACTGACAGCGTCGCCGAGAGCGCTGTCAGCCGGCTGTCGGCGGGCCGTCAGCGGCTCCGCGCATTGTCGTGTCCGGCAGGAACAAGGACACGACACCCGGCAAGGGGAGACCCGCGATGAGCAGTGAGGCGAACGGCGTGCGGCAGGACCAGCTGTCCGCGGCCGTCGAGGCGACCGCGGAGGAGTTCGGCATCCCCGGGCTCGCGGTCGGCGTACTGATGGACGGTCAGGAGGTGTACGCCGCCCACGGTGTGACGAACGTCGACCACCCGCAGCCGGTGGACGAGAACACGCTCTTCCACCTGGGCTCGGTGACCAAGATCTTCACGGCGACCGCGCTGGTGCGGCTGGCCGCGGAAGGCAAGGTGGACCTCGACGCCCCGGTACGCCGGTACGTCCCCGAGCTCGTGCTCGCCGACGAGCGGACGGCGGAGCAGATCACCGTGCTGAACCTGCTCAACCACACCGCCGGCCTGGAGTGGAACCTGATCGACACCGAGGCGGGGGACGGCTCCCTGGCCGCGTTCGTCGCCAAGATGGCCGAGCTGGCGATCGTCGCACCGCCCGGCGCGCGGGCCTCGTACAGCCAGGCCGCCTACAACCTCGCCGGGCGGGTCGTCGAGAAGGTCACGGGCCTGCCCTACGAGAAGGCGGTCGCCGAGCTGCTCCTGGAACCGCTGGGCCTGTCGAACACCTTCTTCGACATGGACGACGTGATCACCCGGAAGTTCGCCGTGGGGTACAACCGCGGCGAGGACGGACAGCTGCGGCCCGCCAAGCCGTGGAAGGCGTACCCGGCCGGGGCGCGCGGCAACAACCCCGGCGGGGGCATCGTCTCCACGGTGGGCGACCTGCTGCGCTGGGCGGCGTTCCACCTCGGCGAGGGCGACGGCGTGCTGCCCGCCGACGCGCTGCACGGCATGCGCGAGCAGACCGTCGAGCTGCGCAGCAGCACCCTCGGTGACGGCTTCGGCATCTGCTGGTTCCTGAAGGAGGTCGACGGTGTCGGCACACTCGGACACGGCGGATCGGGCAACGGCCAGTTCGCCGAGCTGGTCGTCGTGCCCGAGCGCAACTTCGCCGTGGTCGCCCTGGCCAACGCGGGCCCCGACGGGTACCCGGCCGACCAGGCCGTCGTGCGCTGGGCGCTGGAGCACTACCTGGGCCTGGTCGAACGGGACCCGGAGCCGCTGCCGTACGACGAGGCACGGGCACGGGAGGTCGTCGGCCGCTACGAGATCGACGTCATGAACCTCGACATCGCGACCGACGGGGGCCGGCTCACGCTCGGCGTGGAGATCAAGCCGGAGATCCGCGCCGGCTCGGACGTCGAGATGCCGCCGGACGTCGCGCCGGCCCCGATGGGCTTCCTGCCCGGCGACGGCGACGCGTACATCGTCACCGAGGGCGGGCTGAAGGGGCAGCGCGGCTTCTTCACCCGCGACGACAGCGGCGCGATCGTGGGCGTCGACGTGGCCGGCCGGCTGTTCGGCCGCACCCAGCCTGTCGCCTGACCCGCGCTTCCCCGTGACACCTCCCCGTGAGGGGGGGGAATGATCAAGGCCGCCGCCTCCCGCCAGGGGCGACGGCCTTGATCGTGTAGGGGCACGGGAGGTCCGCGATATACAGTCGGGCGCCATGTCCAGCATCGTCACCCGCGCCGGCGGTCTCGCCGTCGTGCTCTTCAGCCTCCTCCTCGGCATCTACGGCACGGGCACCTTCGCCACCGCCGTGGGCCTGAGCGGGACCGGCGGCACGCTGACCGTCACCGGCTGCCGTACGGACGTCTCGTACGACGACCGTGGCCGCGAGGCCGACGACCGGCGCGAGACCCGCCGCTGCTGGGGGCGCTTCAGCGCCGAGGACGGATCGGACACCGACCCGCAGCGCGAGCTCGTCAGCGACGCGGCACAGCCGGGCGACCGGATCGAGGTCCGGGACAACGGCACGATCTACCTGGAGCGGACCGCGGGAACGGTGGCCGGCGCCGCCGCCCTCCCTTCGCTCGCCGTCGGCCTGTCCTTGTTCGGCGCGCTGCTCCTGATCACCGGTCGCCGTCCCACGCCGAGCAGTCCCGCGAAGACCCGCGACTTCGTCACCGCCGTGCGCGCCCTGCCGTTCGGCCGGGCCGCCCTGCGCACCAGTCTCGGGGCCTTCGCCGCGACGGTGGTCGGCTTCGGGCTGCAGAAGCTCCTCTGAACCTCTGACCTCTGGCCTCTGGCCTCTGACGGCATCCCCGGGAGGAATCGGGGCCGCTTCGACATGCGGCCACGCCGGTGGTGGCCGACCCTGGACGCGGGGGCCGCCACTGACGACCGGACCGGATGGTGAATGCGCGGATGAAGACACCGCCGATCGTTTCGCCGGAGGAGTGGGAGGCCGCGCGCCAGCGGCTGCTGGTGGAGGAGAAGCAGCTCACCCGCGCCCGCGACGCCCTGGCCGCCAAGCGCCGGCGGATGCCGTGGCAGGCGGTGGAGAAGGCGTACGAGTTCGACGGTCCCGAGGGCCGGGTCGGCCTCCTCGACCTGTTCGACGGCCGGCGTCAGCTGATCGTCTACCGCGCGTTCTTCGATCCCGGCGTGTCCGGCTGGCCCGACCACGCGTGCGTCGGCTGCTCCATGGTGGCCGACCACGTGGGCCACCTGGCCCATCTGAACGCCCGCGACACGACCCTCGTCTTCGCCTCGCGCGCACCGCAGCCGGAGATCGAACGTGTGAAGGCGCGGATGGGCTGGTCGATGCCCTGGTACACGATCACCGACTCGTTCGACGCCGACTTCGGCGTGGACGAGTGGCACGGTACGAACGCCTTCATCCGCGACGGCGACCGTGTGTTCCGTACGTACTTCATCAACGCGCGCGGCGACGAGGCGCTGGGGAGCACCTGGAGCTACCTCGACATGAGCGCCCTCGGCCGGCAGGAGACGTGGGAGGACTCCCCCGAGGGCTACCCCCAGAGTCCGCCGTACGAGTGGTGGCACTGGCACGACGAGTACGGTGGCCCGACCCGCCCCGGAAGCGGGTCGGCGTAGGGGTCTCCGGCGGCCGCCCGCCGCGCGCCCACCCCGATCCGGAGGCCGGGTGTGCAGAAGCTGGCGATCATCGAGGCGCCGTCCGTGCTCGGGCTGCGGCCGTCGGGTGTGCAGGAAGCACCCGCGGCCCTGCTGGCCGCGGGCCTGGCCGCCGGGCTGGGGGCGGTGCGGGCGGGCAGGGTCGAAGCACCCGCGTACGACCCGGTCCGGGACCGGGCCACCGGAATCCTCAACCCGGCCGGTATCGCGCGCTACTGCACGGCCCTGGCGGACGCGGTCGGCGACGTGCTCGACCGCGGCTGGTTCCCCGTCGTCCTCGGCGGTGACTGCAGCATCCTCCTGGGCAACCTGCTCGCCCTGCGCCGCCGCGGACGCCACGGCCTGCTGTTCCTCGACGGCCACACCGACTTCTACCAGCCGTCGGCGGAGCCTACCGGCGAGGCGGCCTCGATGGAACTCGCCCTCGCCACGGGCCGCGGGCCGCGGCTGCTCACCGACCTGGAGGGCCTCGGCCCCCTGCTGCGCGACGAGGATGTGGTGGCGTTCGGTTTCCGCGACAGCGCCGAGTCCGCCGCGGCGGGCATGCAGCCGCTGCCGCCGGAGCTCCGCGCGATCGACCTCGACGGGGTGCGCAGCGCCGGGGCCGGCGCGGCGGCGCGGCTTGCGGTCGACCGGCTCACCGCCGGCGGGAGCGCCGGGTTCTGGGTCCACCTCGACGTGGACGTGCTGGACGACGCCGTCATGCCGGCCGTCGACTACCGGATCCCGGGCGGGCTGAGCCGGCCGGAACTGGAGGATGTGCTGCGGACGGCACTCGACGGCGACGCGGCGCGGGGCTTCGACGTCACGATCTTCAACCCCCGTCTCGACGCCGACGGATCGATCGCCCGCCGGCTGGTGGAGTGCCTCCGGCGAGGACTGTCGGCCCGCACCGGCCGCTGAGCGGCCGGGGCCCTACCCAGCACTTCCCGGGTCCGGACGGCCGGGGCCGGATTCCGCCGGGCCGAGCACGCGGACCACACGGGCCGGGTTGCCCACGGCCAGCACTCCCGGCGGAAGGTCCTTGACGACCACGGATCCGGCGCCGACCACGGTGTTCTCGCCGATGGTGACGCCGGGGCAGACGATCACCCCGCCGCCCAGCCAGACGTTGTCGCCGAGGGTGACGGGGAGGCCGCGTTCCCAGCCCGCCCGCCTGAGTTCGGGGTCGAGGGGGTGCGTGGGCGTCAGCAACTGCGCGTGGGGCCCGATCTGGACGTCCGCGCCGACGGTGACCGGGGCCGAGTCGAGGAAGACCGCGCCGAAGTTGACGAACGTGCCGGCGCCGATCCGGATGTGGTAGCCGAAGTCGCAGCGGAACGGGGGCCGGATCCGTACGCCGTCGCCCACCGAGCCGAGCAGCTCGCGGAGGACGGCGTCGCGGGGCTCGGGCGGCGGATCCGGCGCGTTGTAGCGGGAGCAGAGCTCGGCGCGGCGCACGCTGTCGGCCGCGAGCTCGGGGTCGTCGGGGAGGAACCAGTCACCTGCCAGCATGCGGCGCTTGTTCTCGCCCACGTGCGACCTCCCGGCAGAGCTCGTGTGCCTGGGCCCTGCGCGCAGGAGTGCCGGCGCGTGGACGCGTGCAGGCGCGGTCGTGCTCCACGTTCCCCGAACGCCGGGGCGTCGGTCAAGGATCGGCCACCGCGCTGGACCGCCTATTCGGCCATCGCGCCGGACCGCGTCATCGGCCGTCGGCCGTCGACACACCGGACCGGACCGGCCCGGGCTTGCCGGGGACCCCTCCCGCAGCTATCTTGCATTGCATGGTTCCTGGTAACGCAAAGAACGGGGCGGAATGAGCGAGGCCGGAGGCAGGGTCCCCAGTCAGCTCCGCAAAGGTGTGCTGGAGCACTGCGTCCTCGCGCTGCTCAGAAACGGGCCGAGGTACGGCGTCGAGATCCTGGCCGAGCTCTCGGCGGTCAGCGTGATGACCACCAGTCAGGGAACGATCTACCCCCTGCTGTCCCGGCTGCGCCGCGAGGGGCTCGTCGACACCGAGCTGCGCGAATCGCCCAGCGGGCCGCCGCGTCGCTACTACACGCTCACGCCCGTCGGCAGAGCGACCCTCACCGAGTTCACCCAGGCGTGGCCGCTGTTCCGGGACGCCGTCGACCACTTCCTCAACGACCCGCAGGGGGAATCCGCATGAACGCCACCGACCACCACCCGCTGGTGTCCGCCTACCTGGAGGCCGTCGCACGCGAGACGGCCGACCTGCCCGCCGAACGCCGTGCCGAACTCCTCGCGGACCTGCGCGAACACATCGCGGTCAGCGGTGCGGAGGGGGATGACCAGGTCCGCGAGGTCCTGGCCCGGCTCGGCGAGCCGCGCACCGTGGCCGCCTCCGCCCTCGCCGAGGAACCCGCCGCGCGCCCGGCCGCCCCGGCCGCCCCGGTCGCCGCC
>NZ_WTFF01000237.1 GCF_019400985.1 Streptomyces bambusae | reverse complement strand
GGGTCGGCGCGGCCGGCGGGATGGTGGGGTCGGCACCGGCGGCGGGGCCGTGGGGTTCGGCGCCGGCGGCGGTGCGGCGGGGCCGGCGGGGTCTGGGCTGCTGTCGGTCCAGGTGGACCGGCGGGGTCAGCGGCCCCGGCGGGACTGGGCTGCTGTCGGCGGCCCCGGTGGGCGGCCTATCGTCCGGGGATGGACTTCGACCCGTGGGACCCCGCCTTCGTCGCCGATCCGTATCCCGCCTACGCCGCCCTGCGCGCGCAGGGCCGGGCCATCCGCTACGAGCCCACCGGGCAGTGGCTCGTCCCGCACCACGCAGACGTCAGCGCGTTGCTGCGGGACCGCCGGCTGGGCCGGACGTATCTGCACCGCTTCACCCACGAGGAGTTCGGGAGGATCGCGCCGCCGCCCGAGCACGAGCCCTTCCACACCCTCAACGACAACGGCATGCTCGACCTGGAGGACCCCGCGCACGCCCGGGTGCGGCGGCTGGTGTCCAAGGCGTTCACCCCGCGCACCGTCGAGCAGCTCGCCCCCACCGTCACGCGCATGGCCCGCCGGCTGGTGGACGCCTTCGTCGCCGACGGCGGCGGGGACCTGCTCACCGCGGTCGCCGAGCCGCTGCCCGTCGCCGTCATCGCCGAGCTGCTCGGCGTGCCGGAGGCGGACCGGGCCCCGCTGCGGCCCTGGTCGGCGGACATCTGCGGGATGTACGAGCTGCACCCGTCCGAGGAGACCGCCCGCCGGGCGGTACGGGCCTCGCTGGAGTTCAGCGCGTACCTGCGGGAGCTGATCGCCGAGCGCCGCAAGAACCCGGGCGGGGACCTGGTCTCCGCGCTCATCGCCGCGCACGACGACGAGGGCCGGCTCAGCGAGCAGGAGATGATCTCCACCTGCGTGCTGCTGCTCAACGCCGGCCACGAGGCCACGGTCAACACCACGGCCAACGGCTGGTGGACGCTCCTGCGCCACCCCGCCGCGCTCGCCGCCCTGCGTGCCGATCCCGCACTTCTGTCCACAGCTGTGGACGAACTCCTGCGCTACGACACCCCGCTCCAGATGTTCGAGCGCTGGGTGCTCGACGACATCGAGGTCGGCGGGGTCGTCATCCCGCGCGGATCGGAGGTGGCCCTGCTCTTCGGTTCCGCCAACCGCGACCCGGCCCGCTTCGCGCGGCCCGACACGCTCGACCTGGGCCGGACGGACAACCCCCACGTTTCCTTCGGCGCGGGCATCCACTACTGCCTGGGCGCCCCGCTGGCCCGTGTCGAGCTCGCCGCCTCCTTCGGGGCCCTGCTGGCCGACACGACACCGCCACTGCGGCTCGTCCGTGAGCCGCAGTGGCGGGAGGGCTATGTGATCCGGGGACTGCGGGAGCTGATCGTCGAGTTCTGATCCGGCTCTCCGGCTCAGCCGGCCAGGTCGCGGCGGCGCAGGGCCGCCAGCCCGGCCGCGGCGGCCGCGGCGGCCAGGGCCGTCAGGACCAGCAGCGGCGCCCAGGCGACCTCGGCCGCGCCCGGCAGCTTGGGCAGGTGGGCGAAGGGCGAGAGGTTCATGACCGACTGCGGCACGTTCAGCGCCGGGCCGACCCAGCCCAGGGCCAGGGCCGCTCCGGCCACCGCCCAGGCCACCGCCGCGAGCCGCGGCGCGACCCCGTACAGCAGGACCGCCACGGCCCCGATCGTCCACACGGCCGGCAGCTGCGCGAGGCAGGCACCGATCACGCCGGCCGTGTCCGCGACGCCCTGCCCGTGCCCGAGGCCCAGGCCGAGGCCGCCGACGGCCAGGATCAGCGCCGAGCCGCCGAAGGCGACCGCGAGGTGCCCGCCGGCCCAGGCCAGCCGGCCGACCGGGTGCGCCAGCAGCGGTTCGGCGCGCTGCGCGGACTCCTCGCCGCTCAGCCGCAGCACCGAGGCGACGATGTAGAGGGCGGCGACCAGGCCGAGCATGCCGGCCATGGCCGCGAGGAACGCGTCGGTCAGGGCGGTCTGGCCGCCCATCCGCTCGATGATCTGGCGGGTCTTCTCGTTGTCGCCGACCAGGTCGGCGGCGCCCTCGGCCATCCCGCCGAAGACGAGCCCGGCGACCAGGAAGCCGGCGCTCCAGCCGAACACGCTGCCGCGCTGCAGCCGCCAGGCCAGCGCTCCCACTCCGCCCAGGCGTCCCTCGGCGGGACCGGGCCGGGCGGCGAGGAAGCTCATGCCCACGTCACGCCGGCCGGTCAGCGCGTACGCCAGGACCGCCTGCACGGTCACGGCTGCGGCGAACAGCGCGAGCACCCACCAGCGTTCGCCGCCGAAGGCCCGTACGTGTTCCACCCAGCCGAGCGGCGAGACCCACACCAGCGCCGACTCCCCGTCGGCCGAACCCGAGTCGCCCGCCGCCCGCAGGACGAACGCGGCGCCCAGCGCGGCGGCCGCGATCCCCTTGGCGGCCCGGGCGCTCTCGGTGAGCTGGGCGGCCAGGGCCGCCACGGTCGCGAAGACCAGGCCCGTGCCGGCCACGGCGAGCCCGAGGGCCAGCGCGCCCGGCGCGCCCTGTCCGGCGAGGCGGCCCGCGATCACCAGGCCGACGGCGGCGTCGGCCACGACGGCGGCGAGCAGGGCGGCGGTCAGCGGGGCGCGGCGCCCCACCATGGCGGCGGAGAGCATCTCCTGACGGCCCGTCTCCTCCTCGTCCCGGGTGTGCCGGACGACGATGACCAGGCTCATCACGGCCGCCAGCACCGCGCCGACGACGCCGGCGCGCCAGGCGGTCAGACCGCCGAGGGAGTCGCTGAAGACGGGCCCGTACAGGGCGCGCATCGAGCTGTTGGCGTTCATCGTGGCGGCGGCCTGCGCCCGCTCGGCGGCCGTGCCGTACACGGTGCTCAGCGAGCGGGGCATGCTCGTCACCAGCAGGGAGGTGACCAGCACCCAGACCGGCATCATCACGCGGTCGCGGCGCAGGGCCAGCCGGAGCAGGGCTCCGGTGCCCGCCAGTTGTCGGTTCATCGGGCGTTCGCCTCGTCGGTGGTGTAGTGCCGCAGGAAGAGCTCTTCGAGGGTGGGCGGGGTCGCCGTGAGCGACCGCACGCCCGAGGTGGCCAGGGAGCGCAGGACGGCGTCCAGCTTGTCGGTGTCGGCCTGGAGGCGGACCTGGCTGCCCTGGGACTGGACGTCGTGCACACCGGGCAGCTGCGCCAGCCCGTTGAGCGGGCCGACCAGCTCGGCGCTGATCGACGTACGGGTGAGGTGGCGCAGCTCGGCGAGGGTGCCGGACTCGACATTGCGGCCCTTGCGGATGATGCTGACCCGGTCGCAGAGGGCCTCGACCTCGCTGAGGATGTGCGAGCTCAGCAGGACCGTACGGCCGGCGTCGCGCGCTTCGAGGACGCAGTCGCGGAAGACCTCCTCCATGAGGGGGTCCAGGCCGCTGGTGGGCTCGTCGAGGATCAGCAGCTCGGCGTCGGACGCGAAGGCGGCGACCAGGGCGACCTTCTGGCGGTTGCCCTTGGAGTACGTACGGCCCTTCTTGGTCGGGTCCAGTTCGAACCGCTCGATCAGCTCGGCGCGCCGCTCCCGGTGGAGTCCTCCGCGCAGCCGGCCGTAGAGGTCGATGACCTCGCCGCCGGAGAGGTTGCGCCAGAGGGTGACGTCGCCGGGGACGTACGCGATGCGGCGGTGCAGCGTGACGGCGTCGGCCCACGGGTCGCCGCCGAGCAGCTCGGCGGCGCCGGAGTCGGCCCGCAGCAGGCCCAGCAGGACCCGGATGGTGGTGGACTTCCCGGCGCCGTTGGGGCCGAGGAATCCGTGGACCTCGCCGGTCGCCACGGTGAGGTCCAGGCCGTCGAGTGCGCGGGTGCGGCCGAACGCCTTGTGGAGTCCGGCGACGCTGATTGCCTTCGTCATGTTTCCGAACGTACGCTACTTTCATAAATTTGTGAAGCTCAGAAATCACGTAAAGTTCGGAGGGTGGACATGACGAGGGACGAGGAAGCGGTGGCCCGCTTCGTGGAACGGTTCGCAGGCCAGCTGACGGACGCCGGCATGCAGCGGATGGCCGCGCGGGTCTTCGCGGCACTGCTAGCGAGCGACGGCGGGGCGATGACCTCGGCCGAGCTGAGCGAGACGCTGCAGATCAGCCCAGCGGCGGTGTCGGGCGCGATCAGCTACCTGACGCAGGTCAGCATGGTCAGCCGGGAGCGCGAACCGGGCTCCCGGCGCGACCGGTACGTGCTGCACAACGAGCTCTGGTACGAGACGTTCACCCGCCGGGACCAGATCCTCGGCCTGTTCGAGAAGACCCTGCGCGAGGGCGCGGAGAGCCTCGGGCCGCGGAGCCCGGCGGGCGCGCGGGTGGCGGAGACGGCGGCCTTCTTCGAGTTCCTCCAGCAGGAGATGCACAGCCTGATGGACCGCTGGCGCACCCACCGCGCCACGCTGGACCTGCCGGTGTCGTGAGGGGCGGGGGCCGGCCCGGCGGTTCTCCGTACCCACCCGGCCCCGCGTACGCATCTGCGCGTACGCGGGGCCGGCGCACGTACGCATGCGTACGGCGCGGGGGACGGGCCGGCAGCGGATCAGCGCGGCACGGTCAGCTACGCGGCACGGTCAGCCGCGCGGCACGGTCAGCTACGCGGCACGGTCAGCTGCCAGGCCCCCGGGCGCAGGGTCCAGGTGCGACGGCGTACCGGGCCGGCGACCGCGTGGTCGGCGTGGTAGCGGAAGTCCGGGCCGGTGACCGTCACCGCCCGCGCCCGGGCCAGCCGCGGCGGCCCGTCGAAGGCGCCGCGGACCACGACCTCCGCCAGCCCGTCCCGCGCTGTCACCGACACGTCGGTCACCGGCTGGTCGACGTCGACCAGCAGCACCCCGTCCGCCTCCACCCGCAGTCGGTGCACCGCCCCCGGCCCGCCGCCCACCGGCGGCCGGACGAGGGTCCGCACCAGCGACCGGCAGGCGCTCCACACCGCCGGCACGGCCGAACCGGAACGGACACCCGGGACGGAGGCACCGGAGGCCCCCGTAGCCCCGGAAGCAGCTGCGGAAGCCCCGGAGGAAGCGCCGGAAGAAACATCAGCGGAAGCAGAAGCAGAGGCAGAAGGGGAGGCAGAAGAGTCGGCAGTGGCAGCAGAGGTGGCAGAGCCCCCCGCACCACCCCGCCCGCCCCCCACCGGCGGAATCCGCAGCCCCCCGAGCACCACCCCGTCGCTGTCGTCCACCAGCAGGTCGTGCGTGCGCGCCGCCCCGTCGAGCACCGCCCGGGCCGCCGCCACCGCCCCCGCCGGCACACCGAGCGAGCGGGCCAGCACCAGCGAGCCGACGGCGCCGACCGGGATCAGCGACACCGCCGATCCGCCCAGCTCCCGCGAACGGTGCAGCAGCGACACGGCCCGCACCAGCGCACGGTCGTCGCCGACCACCACTGGCCTGCGATGGCCGCGGCGGGCGAGGGCCCGCGCGAACTCCTCAGGGGTCTCGGGGAGGCAGATCTTCGCCGCTGCCCCCGCGCACAGCACGTCCTTCGCGATCCGTACGGACTCGCCGTCGAGGCGGCGGGCGACCGGGTCGACGAGCAGGAGCAGGGCGCCTGCAGGCGCGCCCGCCTCGCTCATGGTGGGCTCTGGAGCCGACACCTCGGTCCTTCCTCGGGTAGCATCTTTGTGCAAGAGCCCCTTGCGCTATTGCGCCAGGGGCTTCGTCTATTCCGGGGTACCGGTCCGACGGCTCAGCCTGCGGTGTACATCGTCGTACACCCCCCTGACCCAGGACATGCCCCATCCGGAAGAGGTGTACGCCTGTGCCCGCTCTTGTGCTGCTCGGAGCCCAGTGGGGTGACGAGGGCAAGGGAAAGGCCACCGACCTCCTCGGTGGCTCCGTCGACTACGTGGTCCGCTACCAGGGCGGCAACAACGCCGGCCACACGGTCGTCGTAGGTGACCAGAAGTACGCCCTCCACCTGCTCCCTTCCGGCATCCTCTCCCCCGGCTGCACCCCGGTCATCGGCAACGGCGTCGTCGTCGACCCGGCCGTGCTGCTGTCCGAGCTCCAGGGCCTGAACGAGCGCGGGATCGACACCTCCAAGCTCCTGATCAGCGGTAACGCGCACCTGATCACGCCGTACAACGTCACCCTCGACAAGGTCGGCGAGCGCTTCCTCGGCAAGCGCAAGATCGGCACCACCGGCCGCGGCATCGGCCCGACCTACGCGGACAAGATCAACCGCGTCGGCATCCGCGTCCAGGACCTCTACGACGAGTCGATCCTCGCCCAGAAGGTCGAGGCGGCGCTGGAGAACAAGAACCAGCTGCTCGCCAAGCTCTACAACCGCCGCGCCATCGAGGCCGGGGCGATCGTGGAGGAGATGCTCCAGTACGCGGACCGGATCAAGCCGTACGTCGCCGACACGACCCTGATCCTGAACAACGCGCTGGACGACGACAAGGTCGTCCTCTTCGAGGGCGGCCAGGGCACGCTCCTCGACGTCGACCACGGCACGTACCCGTTCGTCACCTCCTCGAACCCGACCGCCGGCGGCGCCTGCACCGGTACGGGTGTCGGCCCGACGAAGATCAGCCGCGTCATCGGCATCCTGAAGGCGTACACGACCCGCGTCGGCGCCGGCCCGTTCCCGACCGAGCTGTTCGACCAGGACGGCGAGGACCTGCGCCGCATCGGCCACGAGCGCGGTGTGACCACCGGCCGCGACCGCCGCTGCGGCTGGTTCGACGCGGTCATCGCCCGCTACGCCACCCGCGTGAACGGCCTGACCGACTTCTTCCTCACCAAGCTCGACGTGCTGACCGGCTGGGAGCAGATCCCGGTCTGCGTCGCGTACGAGATCGACGGCAAGCGCGTCGAGGAGCTGCCCTACTCGCAGTCCGACTTCCACCACGCGAAGCCGGTCTACGAGTACCTGCCCGGCTGGTCGGAGGACATCACCAAGGCGCAGACCTTCGGTGACCTGCCGAAGAACGCGCAGGCGTACGTGAAGGCGCTGGAGGAGATGTCCGGCGCCCCGATCTCCGCGATCGGCGTCGGCCCGGGCCGCACCGAGACGATCGAGATCAACTCGTTCCTGTAGACCAGGCCGCCAGACCTGGCCGCCTCCTGAGGGGCGCGTCCCGCAAGGGCCGCGCCCCTCAGTGCTGCTCGGGCGCCCCGAAGCCGGTGGTGTCGAGGTCGCAGTTGAAGGGGGCCGGGATGTGGATGGTCTCCCCGAAGGACACGTGGGCGTCGGAGTCGTACCCCTTGGCGCAGGGTGTCCAGTGGACCGTCACCCGCTCCTCCTGCATGTCGAGGAGGAGGTAGACGGGCACGCCGGCCTGGCCGTACCGCTCGACCTTGTCGGTCAGGTCGTCGTCGCGGGTGGAGGGAGAGGTCAGCTCGGCGACGAGGGAAACGCCATCCCCATCGAGATGACGGCTGCCGGTCTCCCAGATCCGCTCCTCGCCGACGAACAGGTCCGGGCCGTAGGCGCGCTCCACACCCGGGAACGCGAGGAGAAACGGCGAGGCCTCGACCTGCCACCCGTCCGGCACGTGGGGTGCCAGGCGCTCGCGCAGCAGCCGCATGACACGCCCGTAGTACCCGCGCGACCAGGGCGACATGACGATGTTCCCCCCGATGATCTCGGCCCTGAGGCCGTCCGGCACGTCCAGCTCGTCGAGGTAGCCCAGCAGGCCCTCGAAGCTGGCGGGGTCGGTGTCGTCCGTCGACGTCGCGCGCTCAAGCATCGGTGTCATGATGTGGCTCCCTCCCTGGATTGACCAGCTACTACTGAAAGTAGTCAGTTGATCGGCCGGTCGTGCAGGGGTGTAGAAAGTGATCTGATACGACCGGCCCGCTCCGGTCGCCACGCCACGGCACACACATTCCTGGGGGGAATCCGCCGATGCACACCCGTGCGCTCCGCAGAGCGCTCGTCACCCTTCTCG
Organism: Streptomyces bambusae; assembly: GCF_019400985.1. Classification (GTDB taxonomy): domain Bacteria; phylum Actinomycetota; class Actinomycetes; order Streptomycetales; family Streptomycetaceae; genus Streptomyces; species Streptomyces bambusae_A. Next base: position 3,877 of record NZ_WTFF01000237.1, on the reverse strand, counting down.
CCGCCACCGCCGCCGCGACGGCCCTGGTCCCGGCCGCCGCCACCCCGGCCGCCGCGGCCGGCCCGACCGAGTGCCGCAACTCCAGGGGCGGCATGCTCGCCGAGATCAACCCCGGCCAGCGCCTGGAGCCGGGCGCCCGCCTGGTGGACAACGTGAGCACGACCGAACTGGTCATGCAGCCCGACGGCAACCTGGTCCTCTACGCCCTCGGCAACCCGGGCGGCTACAAGCTCCCGCTGTGGCACAGCGGCACCTGGGGCAACCCGGGCGCGTACGCCACCATGCAGGAGGACGGCAACTTCGTCGTCTACCGCCAGGGCGGCGGCCCCCAGACCGGCGGCGGCATCTGGCACACGGGGACCTACGGCACCGCGACCGACTGGCGGCACAAGGCATACCTCCTCGAAGGCGAGTTCGCCGTCGACGGCCGCGGCAACACCGCTGCCACCCAGAGGTGGTCCACCAGTACCTTGGAACACCAGAACCAGCTCTGCTCGAACTTCGAGACGGCCGCATACGGCTGGTGGACGGGCAGCTGGGCCCAGTCCGCCTCCGTCTGGCTGGTCCTCCAGAAGGACAACAACCTCGTCATGTACCGCAAGAGCGATGGCAAGGCCATCTGGCACAGCGGCACCTACGGGGGTAGCCAGCGGGTGTATATGCAGATGAACTACAAGGACCGTGGCGACCTGACCATCACCCAGGGGGACTCGTACGGCCCGGTCCGCTGGCGCACCGGCACGTCCGGAAACTCGGACGCCTGGGCCCTGCTCCAGGACGACGGCAACTTCGTCGTCTACAAGAGGGACGGCGGCCCCGGCAAGGGCGGCGCACTCTGGCACACCGCCACCTACAACAAGATCTGACCGAGCACGTCCATGGGGGGAATCACCATGCACAGCCGTCTGCTCCGCAGAGCGCTCGTCACGCTTCTCGCCGCCACCGCCCTGACCGCCCTGGTCCCGGCGGCGGCCGCACAAGCCACCAATGCCACTGACTGCGACCTCTACACCGCCGGCAACTCCAATAAATTGGCCGCCGGCGAGCGCCTCGCCCCGGGCACCCGATTCGTCCCCACGCCGGGCAAGCCCGAGCTCGTCATGCAGGAGGACGGCAACCTCGTCATCTATGCGGTCGGCTACCCCGGCGGTCCGGACCTCCCGCTGTGGAGCTCCGGTACGTGGGGCAACCCGGGGGCGTACGCCCTGATGCAGGAGGACGGCAACTTCGTCGTTTACAAGAAGGGCGGCGGCCCCGACAAGGGCGGCGCCCTCTGGCACACCGGTACCTACGGTGACCGCATCCTGCAGACGCCAGTCATGGTCTCGTTCTACGACTCGGGCGAGCTCGTGGTGTCCGGCCGCAGCCCCGACCCCTACCAGTCCTGGCACAGCTGGACCATGAGGAGGCACTCGAAGCTGTGCGCCAACGCGCCGAGCGGCTTGACACCGAATTGGGAGCAGGGCAACTGGACCGAGTCCGACTCCGTGTGGCTGGTCCTCCAGCAGGACAACAACCTCGTCATGTACCGCAAGCGCGACGGCCAGGCCATCTGGAGCAGCGGCACCTGGCATACCTCCGCCGCTTACAACGGCCGCGTGTACTTGGAGATGCCGCGCAGCGGCGACCTGAACGTGCGCGACTTCTACCCGAACTTCACAATCCGCTGGCGGTCCGGCACAGGCGGCAACGACGGCGCCTACGCCCTGCTCCAGGACGACGGCAACTTCGTCGTCTACAAGCAGGACGGCGGCCCCGGCAAGGGCGGCGCACTCTGGCACACCGCCACCTACAACAAGATCTGATCCGACTTCCGGGGGGAAACAACCCATGCGCACCAACCGCCTGCTCGGCAGAGCACTCGTCACCCTGCTCGCCGTGACCGCCCTGGCCCCGGCGACGGCGGCGACGGCGGCCCCGACCACCGATCCCGGCCAGTGCCAGTCCAACGCGACCGCCTACGCCCTGGACCTGCGGCCCGGCCAGCGCCTCGCCTCCGGCGCGAGCCTGGTTCCCACGCCCGGCAAGACCGAGCTCGTCATGCAGCCCGACGGCAACCTCGTCGCGTACGCGCTCGGCAACCCGGGCGGCTACAAGCTCCCGCTGTGGCACAGCGGTACCTACGGCAACCCGGGCGCCTACGCCCTGATGCAGGAGGACGGCAACTTCGTCATCTACCGCCAGGGCGGCGGCCCCCAGACCGGCGGCGCCATCTGGCACACTGCGACCTACGGCGACCGGGACAGGTCCTACATGAGCGCCTCGTTCGCCGACAACGGCCTACTCCACGTGTCCGGCCGCAGCCAGTACTCCTGGTGGAGCAACACCGAAGAGCAGCACGTCAGGGTGTGCTCGACCGGCATTCCCTGGTACCGGGGCTTCTGGGTCCAGTCCGCCACCGTGTGGCTGGTGTTCCAGAAGGACAACAACCTCGTCATGTACCGCAAGAGCGACGGCAAGGCCATCTGGAGCAGCGGCACCTACGGCAACCGCAACGCCCTGACTCTGGAGATGGAGGACAACGGCGACCTGACCCTGCACGAGAACGGGCAGTACCAGACGGTCCGCTGGCGCACCGGCACGGGCGGGAACACCGGCGCCTACGCCCTGCTCCAGGACGACGGCAACTTCGTCGTCTACAAGCAGGACGGCGGCCCCGGCAAGGGCGGCGCCCTCTGGCACACCGGCACCTACAACAAGGTCTGACATCTGGCAGCCGAGCCTTGCCGACCGACCGCAAGGCCCGACGTGACGGGGGCTCCGCTTCGGCGGGGCCCCCGTCGCGTCGGTGCCCGTTCACCACGCCAGTTGGCTGATCTCCTCCGCCACCACCGCGCACGCGTCCGCCGCCGGGTCGATCAGGGGGAAGTGGCCCACCCCGTCCAGGAGGGTCAGGCCGACCATTTCGCCGGCCTTCGCGGCGGCCTCGACGTACGACTCCGACACCCGCGGCGGTACGACGATGTCGTCGCGGCCCTGGACGATCGTCGTGGCGATGCCCGTCGGCAGCAGGGACGCCGGGTCGGCGTACGGGCGGCGGGCGTCGAAGGTGTCCGGGCCGCCGAGGAGCTGGGCCGAGGCGCCGCCGCACACGTCCAGCTCCTCCGCGACCACGAAGTCCGCGATCGGGGCCAGGGCCACCACCCCGCGCAGTTCGGGCGGCTGCGCCAGCCGCCACGGGGAGCCGGCCGGCAGGACGTGCCGGGCGGCGGCCCACAGGGCCAGCTGGCCGCCCGCCGAGTGGCCCGTGACGACCGTCCGCCGTACGTCGGCCTGCGGCAGGGCGGACGCCGCCAGCCCCGGCAGGGCGTCGAACGCCGCGGCCACGTCGTCGAAGGTCTCCGGCCAGCGGCCGGCGACCGGGCCGGCGGCGTTCTGGTGCGGCAGCGAACTGCCCCGCCGGTACTCGACGTTGGCCACCGCGAAGCCCCGGCGGGCCAGCAGGTCCGCGAACGGGGTGATGTGCTGCCGGTCGTACGGGGCGCGCCAGGCCCCGCCGTGCAGGACCACGACCAGCGGCGCCGGGCCGTCCGGGCCGGGACCGCGGGGCGCGTAGAAGTCGACGACCTGGTCGGGGTGCTCGCCGTACGCGGCGGTGGCGTCGGGGGCGACGGGCGGGTGGGAGAACGCCGAGGCGGCCTCGGCGGCGTCCCGTTCCACTGCGCGGTCGTCCGACATGCGGCTCACCTCTCGGTACGTCAGATCCGGCCGGGTACGGACACGGACGGCGATGCGCCCGGGCAGGCCGGGCAGCGCGGGCAGCCCGGACGGGCCGGGAAACTACGGGAAACTATCAGGCGCCGTGGGACCGCGGCCGAGGCGGCCCGGCCCGCGGCGGACCGGCGGCGCCCCGGCGGCGGGCCGGGCAGCGCTCGCC
>NZ_WTFF01000236.1 GCF_019400985.1 Streptomyces bambusae | reverse complement strand
CGTTGCTGTAGAGATCCGGACCCTCCCGACCGAGATCTACACGCGTAAGATCGTCGGCGGCGTCAGAGGGGTATAAGAGACAGGCGAGGGCGTGTACGTCCTGCTCGGCCCCGGCTCCGAGGTGGGCCGGGCACTGGCCGCCGGCCGCCCCGACCGGGCGGCCCGGCTGCTCGCGCCCTGGCGCGAGGTGTACGGCGACGCGCTCCGCCTGGAGGCCGTCCACCACGGCCGCAGCGGCACCGGTCCCGGCTCGCTCCGGCTGGCCGCCCGTACCGTGGGCTTCGCCGCCGACCAGGGGCTGACCGCCGTCCTGACCAACGCCGTCCGGTACGCCGACCCTGGCCAGGGCCCCGTCGCCGACGTCCTCGACGCCGCCCGCCGGCTCGTGCCCATCGACCCCCGCGGCCCCCTCGACAGCGGCGAGCGCTGGCTCAAGGACCCCGCCGCCATGGCCGCGGCCGCCGACCGGATCGCCCAGGCCGCGGGGCTGCGCCCGGCCGACGCGCGCCGGCTGCTGGAGGACACCCGGCGCACCGCCCAGGGCTGCGTGGTCGACCCCGAGGACGACCTCGGCATGGGCTCGGTGCACTTCCCCGAACCCTGGCTCGTGGGCGCCGCCCACCGCACCGCCCAGCGGGTGCTGGAGTCCCGCGCCTGCGCCGGCATGGTGCTGCGCGGCTACGCGGACCGCCGCGCGTACTGGGACCGGATGCGCGAGGAGCTCGACGTCATCGCCTACCACGGCTACGCCTCGTACTTCCTGACGGTCGCCCAGGTGGTGGACGACGTACGGAAGATGGGCATCCGGGTGGCCGCGCGCGGCTCCGGGGCCGGGTCCCTGGTCAACCACCTGCTCGGCATCGCCCACGCCGACCCCGTCGAACAGGGCCTGCTGATGGAGCGGTTCCTGTCCAAGCGGCGCCCGGTGCTGCCCGACATCGACATCGACGTGGAGTCCGCCCGCCGCCTGGAGGTCTACCGGGAGATCATCGGCCGGTTCGGCGCCGAGCGGGTCGCCACGGTCGCCATGCCCGAGACCTACCGGGTCCGGCACGCCATCCGCGACGTGGGCGCCGCCCTGTCCCTGGACCCGGCCGAGACCGACCGGCTCGCCAAGGCCTTCCCGCACATCCGGGCCCGCGACGCCCGCGCGGCCCTGGCCGAACTCCCGGAGCTGGCAGGCGTACGGGCCGAGGCCCACAGGTACGGCCGGCTGTGGGAGCTGGTCGAGGGCCTCGACGCGCTGCCGCGCGGGATCGCCATGCACCCGTGCGGGGTGCTGCTCTCCGACGCCTCCCTGCTCGCCCGCACCCCGGTGGTGCCCACCAGCGGCGAGGGCTTCCCCATGTCCCAGTTCGACAAGGACGACGTGGAGGACCTCGGCCTGCTCAAGCTCGACGTGCTCGGCGTACGGATGCAGTCGGCGATGGCACACGCGGTCGCCGAGATCGCCCGGACGACGGGGCGGCGGATCGACCTGGACGACCCGGCGCAGGTGCCGCCGGGTGACCGGGCCACGTACGAGCTGATCCGCTCCGCCGAGACGCTCGGCTGCTTCCAGATCGAGTCCCCGGGCCAGCGCGACCTGGTGGGCCGGCTCCAGCCCTCGACCTTCCACGACCTGGTCGTGGACATCTCCCTGTTCCGGCCCGGCCCGGTGGCGGCCGACATGGTGCGCCCCTTCATCGAAGCCCGGCACGGACGGGCCCCCGTCCGCTACCCGCACCCGGACCTGGAGGGCCCGCTGCGTGAGACGTACGGGGTGGTGGTCTTCCACGAGCAGATCATCCGGATCGTCGACATCCTGACCGGCTGTGGTCGCGCCGAGGCCGACCGGGTGCGCCGCGGCCTGTCCGACCCCGAGTCGCAGGGGCGGATCAAGGCCTGGTTCGCCCGGTGCGCGGCCGAGCGGGGGTACGCGCCCGAGGTGGTCGCGCGTACCTGGGAGATCGTCGAGGCGTTCGGCAGCTACGGCTTCTGCAAGGCGCACGCGGTGGCCTTCGCCGTACCGACGTACCAGTCCGCCTGGCTCAAGGCGCACCACCCGGCCGCGTTCTACGCCGGGCTGCTCACGCACGACCCCGGCATGTACCCCAAGCGGCTGCTGCTGGCGGACGCGCGGCGGCGCGGGGTGCCGGTGCTGCCGCTGGACGTGAACCGCTCGGCGACCGCCCATCGGATCGAACTGGTGTCTGGTGCTGCTGACACTGCTGACGCTGCTGGCGCGCCTCCGGTGTGGGGTCTGCGGCTGGCCCTGTCCGACGTCCACGGCATGAGCGGGGCGGAGGCGGCCCGGATCGAGGACGGGCAGCCGTACGCCTCGCTGCGCGACTTCTGGGACCGGGCCCACCCGGGGCGGCCCGTGGCCGAACGGCTGGCGCAGGTCGGTGCACTGGACGCGTTCGGGGCGAACCGCCGCGACCTGCTGCTGCACCTGTCCGAACTCCACGGCGCGCAGCGGGCCGCCGGGACGCGCGGCGGCGGCCGGGGCGGCGGCCGGGGCGGCCAACTCCCCCTGGAGGGCGGCCGTTCCACCGCCTCCCTCGGCCTGCCCGACCTGGACGACGCCGAGCGGCTCAGCGCCGAGCTCGGCGTGCTCGGCATGGACGCGTCCCGGCACCTGATGGGCGACCACCACGCCTTCCTCGCGGAGCTGGGCGTGGTCCCGGCGCGCTCGCTGCGCGAGACCGAGCACGGGCGGACCGTGCTGGTCGCGGGCGCCAAGGCGGCCACCCAGACCCCGCCGATCCGCTCCGGGCGGCGGGTCGTCTTCACCACCCTGGACGACGGGACGGGCCTGGTCGACCTGGCCTTCTTCGACGACAGCCACGAGGCGTGCGCGCACACCGTGTTCCATTCCTTCCTGCTGCTGGTACGCGGCGTCGTCCAGCGCCGGGGGCCGCAGAGCCTGAGCGTGGTCGGCTCGGCCGCGTGGAACCTGGCGGAACTGGCCGAGCTGCGGGCGGAGGGCGGACTGGAGGCGGTCGCGGCGCGACTGGCCGAGCCGGTCGTTCCCGGCGGGGGTGACTCCGGCCGGCGCGTCCATCTGCCGACGGGGTACGAGATGCATCCGTGGGCGGACCTCCAGCCGGCGGGCGAGGGGGCGGCGACGGGGCGCAAGCTGTGGCATTCGAGCCCGGGGAGCGCGGGATGACCGACCGAGCCCTGCGGGGCCATCTCCCCTCCCCGCCCCTTCCCGTAACCGGGGGCTGCGCCCCCGGACCCCCAGCCGTGCGCTCCGCGCCCGGTGCGCTCAAACGCCGCGCGGGCTGGATCTATCCAGCCCCGCCGGCGTTTGAGGCGCGGGGGTACGGGGGCGGAGCCCCCGAAGGCGGGGTCCGGGGCGGCAGCCCCGGTTTCGGGAAGGGGCGGGTAGGGGAACAGGCCCCGGGCAGCGGCAGCGGCAGCGGCGCCGGCGCCGTGCTGTGCCTGCGGCTGCGCCGGCTCGACGGGGAGCCCCTCGACGCGCAGACCTACGCCGGCCTGCTGGAGCTGCTCACCGCCCTCACCCCCGTCGTCCAGCCCCTCCCCCCGGACTCCGCCCTCGCGGACGTCCACGGCGCCCTGCGCTACTTCGCCCGCACCGCCCCGGACCTGGCGGCCCTGATCCGGGTCCGGGCCCTGGCCCGGTACGGGGTCGAGTGCGCGATCGGCATCGGCGGCAACCCCATGCTGGCTCGCACGGCGGCCCGCGACGCCCGGTACGGGCAGACCGTGCAGGTCGGCCAGGAGCCGGACGCCGTACGGGAGTTCCTGGCACGCAGGCCCGTCACCGCGCTGGACGGCGTCGGCGCCAAGGCGGCCCGGGTGCTGTGCTCGTACGGTCTCGACACCGTCGGCCGGGTCGCCGCCGCCCCGCCCGCCACCCTGCGCCGCATCCTCGGCGTCCGGGCCGGCCGGGAGGTCCAGGAGCGGGCGAACGGCATCGACCGGACCGCGGTGGAGCCCGGCGCCGCCGCGCGGTCGCTGGCCGCCGAGCGGCCGTTCGACCGGGACGAGCTGGACCCCGTACGGCACCGGCGCGCCCTGCTGTCGCTCACCGAGGAGCTCGGTGCCCGGATGCGGGCGCAGGGCCGGGTCTGCCGGTCGCTGACGCTCACCGTGCGCTGCGCCGACCGCACCTCCGTCACCCGGACCCGGACGTTCGCCGAGGCCACCGCCCACGCGGCGGCCCTGACCGGCGCCGCCTACGGGATGTACGCCGCCCTCGGCCTCCAGCGCGCCCGGGTCCGCGCGGTGTCGCTGCGCGCGGAGGGGCTGCTGCCCGCCGAACGGGCGTCCCGGCAGCTCAGCCTGGACCCGGAGGACGAGAAGGCCCGGCGGCTGGAGGCCGTCACCGACCGGGTCCGCGCCCGCTTCGGACCGGCCGCGATCGCCCGCGGCGTAGCACAGGGCCCACCCGACACGGGATTTTTTACCGACGCGTAACTTCCAAGTGTTGCTACTCAGCCGTAATTTAGCGGCAGCAGCTACCCCTTGTGATCCGGATCACGGGAACGCCCCCACGTGTTCATCGCCTTGACCGCAAGGAGATCACCCGATGCTGCCCTGGAGACGCCTGCTCCGCCCGCTCGCCGTCCTCGCCCTCGCCGCCGCGGCCCTCGCCCCGGCCGGCACCGCACAGGCCGCGTCCGCCCCCAGCAGCGGCTGGAACAACTGGTCCTGCAAGCCCTCCGCCGAGCACCCGCGCCCCGTCGTCCTGGTGCACGGCACCTTCGGCAACTCCGTCGACAACTGGCTCGGCTTCGCCCCGTACCTCGCTCACCGCGGGTACTGCGTCTACTCGCTCGACTACGGGCAACTGCCCGGCGTGCCCTTCTTCCACGGCCTCGGCCCCATCGACAAGTCGGCCGAACAGCTCGACACGTTCGTCGACAAGGTGCTCGCCGCGACCGGCGCCGCCGAGACCGATATCGTCGGCCACTCCCAGGGCGGCATGATGCCGCGCTACTACCTGAAGTTCCTCGGCGGCGCCGACAAGGTGCGCGCGCTGGTCGGGCTCGCACCCGACAACCACGGGACGAACCTGCTCGGCTTCACCGAGCTCCTGCCCTACTTCCCCGGCGCCGAGGACCTGATCAGCGCCAACACGCCCGGACTGGCCGACCAGATCGCCGGCTCCGCCTTCCTGACCAAGCTCAACGCCGGCGGGGACACCGTCCCGGGCGTCGACTACACCGTCATCTCCACCCGGTACGACCAGGTGGTCACCCCGTACCGCAGCCAGTTCCTGAGCGGGTCGAACGTCCGCAACGTGGTCCTGCAGGACCTGTGCCTCCTGGACCTCTCCGAGCACGTCGCGATCGGCCTCACCGACCGGATCGCCTGGCACGAGGCGGTCAACGCGCTCGATCCCGCGCACGCCCGGCAGACCACCTGCGCGTCGGTCTTCGACTGACGCGACGCGCAGGCGGCCCCTGTCGTGCCGTCGGGGTCAGCTGCCGTGCCGCCCCCCGGCGGCACGGCGGCGGGCCAGTCCGAACAGGACGGCCGCCCCGACGGCCAGCACGCCCGCGCCGGCCATGGCGATCAGCGGGGTGCTGCTGTCGCCACCGGTCTCGGCGAGGTTCGTGCCCTTGCCGCCGGCCGGCACCGCGTTGTTCGCGGGGGCCGGGGCGGCGGTGGTCGAGCCGTTGGTCTTCGGGTCGTCGTCGCCGTGGCCGTAGTGCTCCACCGTGGACTTGTCCCGGCCGGCGGCGATCTGCTGGTCGGTGGGCGCCGACGGCCCGGGCGCGGGCTTCCCGGACGGCTCGGCCGAGGGCTTCGCGCCGCCGCCCGGCGTGGTGCTGCCGGTGCTGCCGCCCGGCGCGGTGCTGCCGGTGTCCTTGCCGTCCTTGCTGTCCTTGCCGAAGACCACGTCGGAGCAGGTGTAGAAGGCCTCCGGGCTGTCCGAGCGCTGCCAGATGCTGTAGATCAGGTGGCGGCCGGACTTGTTCGGGACGGTGCCGGAGAAGACGTACTCCCCGCCCGACATCGAGGGGTCGGTGGCCTTGGCGAACGGAGCCGGCTCCAGGTCCGACCACTTCAGCGGCCGGGTCGGGTCGTAGCCGTCCTTGGTGATGTACAGCTCGAAGGAGCCCCGGTGCGGGGCGGTGGCCTTGTAGCGGAAGGTGTGCGCGCCCGCCGTCATGGGGCCGGCCGGCCAGTCGCCGCGGGCCAGGTCCAGGCCCTGGTACTTGTCCCTGCCGGCGGAGCAGAGCCGGCCGTCCGGGATCAGCGCCCGGTGGTTGCCGGCCGCGTTGGCGATGTTCACCTCGTTCCAGTCGTAGAGCGCCTGCGTTCCGCCGGCCGCGACCGCCGCCTTGCAGGCCGCGGACTTCGGCGACTCCGGCCCCTCCGCGTAGCACGCCGCGACCCGGCTGACCGGGTCCGTCATCGACCCGTGGGCGGCGGCCGGCGCGACGGCGTACGCGGCCACGGCGAGCGGCGCGGAGCCGAGGGCGGCGACACGGAGCGCGGTACGACGGCGTGCGGTGCGACGGCGTGCGGGCATGGGCGGATCTCCTTCGAGCGGACGTCGGGCCGCGCGGCGCCGCCCCCGTACGGGACCGCGGCGCCGCTTCATGCCCTCCCTGGCCCGGCCAAGCTAGCGGCCCGGAACCCCTGTTCAGGGCCCTTCCGGCGGCCGAAGCTGATCCTTACGCTCCGCTTAAGGAAGGGCTAAGCGGGCCGACAGGATCAGTGCCCGGCATCAGTGCCCGGCCGGTCGGGCCCGGCCCGCGGTCAGCGGCCCAGCAGGTCCGTGAGGGTGCCCGCCTTTGCCAGGCGTTCCAGGGTGTCGAGGGCGGCCAGGGCCTCGCGGGCCGCCTCCGGGTCGCGGTCGGCGAGGCCGCTCGCGGCGAACTCGTCCTCGTCCAGGCGCCGTACGTCCGAACCGTCCGCGGAGACCCACAGGTCGAGGTCGAGGTCCTCCACGGTGATCTCGCCGTCCCGTACCACCGCGGGCCGGGTGATGTCGCAGTACCAGCCCTTGCGGACGCCGTCGGCCGTACGGACCTCCTTGACCGCGTACCAGCGGTCCCGCCAGAAGTGCTCGACGAACACGTCGCCGGGCTCGAAGCGGACGAAGCCGAAGTCGCGGACCCCGTCGGCGGCCCACGGCGCGCGGACGGTGACCCGGGAGCCGTCGTCGGCGAGCGGTTCGGCGGTGTAGCGGATCTTGGTGCGGCCGGCCTTGACCAGGGCCACCGTCAGCAGGTCGGTCATCGTGTCCTCGTCCTCGTCCTCGTCCTCGTCGCCGTCGCCGTCGCCGGCGTCACGGCTGTTCCTTGAGCTTCTTCGTGTAGCGGACCTCGGTCGCGCAGATCTCGTAGCCGAACCAGGTGTTGACGGCGAGCATCGGCTCGTTCCCGGTGTCGTTGCCGGTGAACGCCTCCCGGTAGCCGGCCGCCCGGGCGCGGTGCAGGGAGGCGGTCTTCACGAGCTTGGCCAGCCCCCGGCCGCGGAAGTTTCGCAGGGTGCCGGTCATGCCGGAGCCGTAGCGGGTCCCGCCGTCGGTGAGGGCGGCCGTGAAGGCGGCCACCGCGCCGTCGACCAGGGCCACGACGGTGAGCTCCTTGTCCAGGTCCGGGTTGTTCCAGGTGTGCCGCACCCAGTCCTCGTAGTCGTCGAACTCCGCCCCGACGTCGCCCGGTTCGTCCGCGGTCGTCTCCGCGTCGGCCTCGAAGAGGGGGCGCGGGTCGGCGGTGAAGGCGGAGGCGGGGCGCAGTTCGACCCCGGCGGGCAGGGCCGGGATGTCCGGCAGGGCGGCGCCGGCCAGGTCCAGACGCAGGAAGTGCGCGGACCGGCCGGCACGGTAGCCGCGCCGCTCGGCGAAGGCCCGGTTCGCGGGCTCGTCCAGCACCCAGGCGTAGACCTCCACGGCGCCCTCGCCCGCCAGGTACTCCTCGGCGTGGGCGAGCAGGGCACTGCCGGCCCCGAGCCCGCGGGCGGCCGGGTCGACGTAGGCGTTGACGAACGACCGGCCCGGCTCGGGGCTCTCGTAGGCGATGCCGACCTGGGCGGTGCCGACGATGCGGCCGTCGCCGGTCTCGGCGACCAGGACGCGGTAGCGCTTGGCCGGGTTGGCGCCGGCGAGCTCGAAGGCGATGCCCTCGGGGGTGCTGAGCAGGTACGGCAGGGCCGTGCGGCGGACCCGTACGACGGACTCCACGTCCGCGGGGTCGGCGGGGCGGAGGTCGCGGATCATGACGGTCATACGGCCGAAGCTACGTGCCGGACCTGCGCGACCGCCTCCGAATTACCGGGCCATGGTGGACAATCGGGCCCGTGACCTCGACGAACCTCAAGATCTCCCTCGATGCGGCGGCCGGTGCCCCGGCCCCGTACGAGCAGGTGCGCGCGCAGATCGCCGACCAGGCCCGGTCGGGGCGGCTGCCGGCCGGTTTCAAGCTGCCGACGGTGCGCGGGCTGGCGGAGGAGCTGGGCCTGGCCGCCAATACGGTCGCCAAGGCGTACCGGGCCCTGGAGGCCGACGGCGTGATCGAGACGCGGGGGCGGCACGGCACGTTCGTGGCGGCCGCCGGGGACGCCACGGCGCGGGAGGCGGCGGCCGCCGCCCAGGCCTTCGCCGAGCGGGCCGACCGCCTGGGCCTGACCTTCGACGAGGCCACGACGGCGGCCCTCACCGCCCTCCGGGCCCGGTACGGGCGTTAGGCGTCGGTTCGGTGCAGTGCGCGACGGGAGGTGCGGTGCGCACCCCACGCGCGTCCCGGCAGGTCGCCGAGCTCGCTCATGTGCTCCGGGCCAGCCTCGCCGGCCGCACGCGCGTGCCGCAGCACAGCCTTGAGGACCGCCCCTGCCGCCGCCCACCGAACGGCGTTGCCCATGGAGGGCTCAGAGGTACAGCCCCGAGTCCGCCCCCTGTGACTGCGGCGGGAGCACCGCCGCCGGGCCCGAGCCGCGGCGGAGGGCGTAGAGCTCGGCCAGGGTGGCGCCCTCGCGGCCGATGCCCTCGTCGGTGCCGAGCCAGTCCACCGCCTCGCGGTGGGTCAGCTTGCCGACCTCGATCCTCGCCAGGCAGCGGCCCGGCCTGACGACGGCCGGGTGGAGCCGCTCCAGGTCCTCGTTGGTGGTCACGCCCACCAGCACGTTGCGGCCCTGCCCCAGCAGGCCGTCGGTGAGGTTGAGCAGCCGGGACAGCGCCTGCCCGGCGGTGTGCCGGGCCTCGCCGCGGATCAGTTCGTCGCAGTCCTCCAGCAGCAGCAGCCGCCAGCGCCCCTTCTGCGTGCCCTCGTCCTCGCCGATCGCGATGTCCATCAGATAGCCGACGTCGTTGAACAGCCGCTCGGGGTCCAGGACGCAGTCCACCTGGCACCAGTCCCGCCACGACCGGGCCAGTGTCCGCAGGGCCGAGGTCTTGCCGGTGCCCGGCGGGCCGTGGAGCAGCAGCAGGCGGCCCGCGATGTCGTCCGGGGTCACCTTCATCAGCCGGTCCATCGCGGACGCGACCGGCGCCGTGTAGTTGGCCCGGACCTCCGGCCAGGTGCCGGCCGCGATCTGACGCGTCGTACGGTACGGGCCGCGGCGGGGCGAGACGTACCAGAAGCCCATCGTGACGTTCTCCGGCTGCGGTTCGGGCTCGTCCTGCACCCCGTCCGTCGCCTGTCCCAGCACGCTCAGCGCCAGCTCGTCGCTGACCGCCGTCACCGTCACGTCCGCGCCCCGGCTCCAGCGCGAGACGAGCACCGTCCACCCCTCGCCCTCGGCCAGGGTGGCGCTGCGGTCGGTGTCGCGCGCCGAGCGCAGCACGGTGGCGGCGGGCGGCAGCAGGCTCGCTCCCGGCTTCACGCGTTCGATCGTCACGCTCTGGGCGTACGGCTGTTCACCGGACGCGAAGCGGCCGAGGAAGAGCGCGTCGACCACGTCCGCCGGGGAGTCGCTGTCGTCGATGGTGAGCCGGATCGGCAGCGCGTCCTGAGGGTTGGCTGGCATGGCGCCCATGATCCGGCACGGGGGTGGCCCGCGCACCCGTGTTTCCCCGGTTCGTTCGCCGGAACGAGTGCCGCTCTTCCTCCTCCAAACGCATCGGACGTGAAGATTCGCGGCGGATCCCTCCCCCGAATTTTCTTGGCATGGACACTTCCAGCCACGCCTTCGCGCCGGTACCACGGAGTCGGCAGACAACCCCCACAAGGAGCCGCACCCATGAAACTGACGCGATGCGCCGCCCTGGCATCGTCCCTGTTACTCGCCGCGGGCGCCGCGCTGTTCGGCGCCGGCCAGGCCTCGGCCGCGGCCGATTTCGGCTATGTCGCGCTCGGCGACTCGTACTCCTCCGGCGTCGGCGCCGGCAACTACGACAGCGCCAGCGGGAGTTGCAAGCGCACCACCCGCGCCTACCCGGCGCTCTGGGCCGCCGCCCACGCCCCCCAGTCCTTCGCCTTCACCGCCTGCTCGGGCGCCCGTACGGACGACGTGCGCGCGAGCCAGCTCGGCCCGCTCAACTCCGGCACCGACCTCGTCAGCATCACCGTCGGAGGCAACGACGCCGGCTTCGCCGACGTGATGACCACCTGCGTCCTGCAGTCCGAGAGCACCTGCATCAGTCGCATCAACCAGGCCAAGGCGTACGTCGACACCACCCTGCCCGGCAAGCTCGACCAGGTCTACGACGCCATCGAAGGACGTGCCCCGGGCGCCCGCGTGGTGGTCCTCGGCTACCCCCGCTTCTACAAGCTGAACGGCACCTGCGTGGCCGGCCTCACCGAGAACGAGCGGGCCGCCATCAACGGCGCCGCCGACCACCTGAACGCCGCCATAGCCAAGCGCGCCGCCGACCACGGCTTCACCTTCGCCTCGGTCGCCGGCGCCTTCACCGGCCACGAGATCTGCTCCGGCGCCGCGTGGCTGCACAGCGTCAACTGGCTCAACATCGGCGAGTCGTACCACCCGACCGCCGCCGGACAGTCGGGCGGCTACCTGCCGGTCTTCACGAACGCCGCGTAGCGGCCCCCGCGACCGGCAGTGCCGACCGCGAGGGGGAGGGTCCGCCCGACGGGCCCTCCCCCTCGTCGCACGTGACGGCGTACTCCACCCAGGCGGACCAGGCCTGGACCGGGGCGCGCACCTCCAGCCGCACCGCTCCGGAGCGGCGCACCAGCTGGGTCCGGGTCAGCTGCCGGCCCTTCGGCCCGCCCGCCTCGTACGTGACGGACTGCCAGCCGCTGCCGGTGGCCGGGGCGTCGCCTTCGCGTACGGCCCAGCGGTACTCCAGCACCGTCGGCGTACGGGCCACCACCACGGTCGCCACGAAGGCGGGGGCCTGTGCGTGCGGGGGCGGGCACGGGCCGGTGTAGCTGCCGCGCACGGTGCGGACGGACACGGTGACGTGCTGCTGCGTCGTGCCCGGAGCCGCCCCGTCCGACGCCGACGGCGACCGGCCCGCGGACCGGGAGGCCGAGGCCGAGGGCCGCCCGGCGCCGGCGGAGCCTCCGTACGCCGCCGAGGACGAGGCCGATGCCGAGGCCCGGCCGGACGGCAGGGTGCCGGTCCCACCGGTCGCGCCGGTCCTACCTGTCCCGCCGGTCGCGCCGGTCGCTGAGGAGGTGCTGCCCGCGGGGCCGTTCCGCCCGCTGCCCTCACCGCCCTTGCGGTCCTTCAGCAGCGCCCAGCCGAGCACGACCAGTGCCACCAGCAGCACCAGCACCCCCACCGTCAGCACCAACCCGGCCCGCCCGCTCCCGCCGCCTCCGCCGCCTGCATCGCCTTCCGCGCCGACGGCCGGCGACGTGGGCGGCGGGGGCGGAACGGGGGAGGGGGCCGGGCCGAAGGCCCCTGCCCGGCCCCGCGTCTGCGCCTCGGCGGCGCCCGTACGGACCGTGGCC
>NZ_WTFF01000235.1 GCF_019400985.1 Streptomyces bambusae | reverse complement strand
GCCCCCGCCCGCCGTCCCGGCGTACTCGGGTGGCGGTCACGGCGGCCCCGGCTGGGGCGTGCCGCTGACCACCGACGGCACCCCGCCCCCCAAGAAGTCGGGCAAGGGCGGACTGATCGCCGCCGCGCTGGTGGCCGCCCTCCTCGCCGGCGGCATCGGCGGCGGTGTGGGCTACCAGCTCGCCAGGAACAACGGCACGGCCAACGGCTCCACCACCGTCAGCGCCGGCGACACCCCCCGGGACCTCAAGCGCGAGCCCGGCTCGATCGCGGGCCTGGCCGCCAAGGCGCTGCCGAGCGTGGTCACCATCAAGGCGCAGGCCGGCGACGGCGAGGGCGGCACCGGTACCGGCTTCGTCTACGACCAGCAGGGCCACATCCTCACCAACAACCACGTGGTGGCCTCCGCCGCCAACGGCGGCAAGCTCTCCGCGACGTTCTCCAACGGCAAGGAGTACGAGGCCGAGGTCGTCGGCCGCGCCCAGGGCTACGACGTGGCGGTGCTCAAGCTCAAGAACCCGCCCGCCGGCCTGGCCCCGCTGGCGCTCGCGGACTCCGACAAGGTGGCGGTCGGCGACACGACCATCGCCATCGGCGCCCCCTTCGGCCTGTCGAACACGGTCACGACCGGCATCGTCAGCGCCAAGCACCGCCCGGTCGCCTCGGGTGACGGCTCGGGCGGCAAGAACTCGTACATGAGCGCCCTGCAGACGGACGCCTCGATCAACCCGGGCAACTCCGGCGGCCCGCTGCTGGACGGACGCGGCGCCGTCATCGGCATCAACTCCGCCATCCAGTCCGCGGGCAACGGCGGCTTCGGCGGCGGCCAGGCGGGCTCGATCGGCCTCGGCTTCGCCATCCCGATCAACCAGGCGAAGAACGTCGCCGACCAGCTGATCAAGACCGGCAAGCCGGTCTACCCGGTGCTGCTGGTCTCCGTGGACCTCCAGGCCAAGGTGGACGGCGCCAAGATCTCCGACGGCGGGGCCTCCGCCAACGACCTGGTGGACCCCAACGGCCCGGCCGGCAAGGCTGGCCTGCGGCCCGGCGACGTGATCACCGAGTTCGGCGGCAAGCCGATCGACAGCGGCCCGACGCTGATCAGCGAGATCTGGACGTACAAGCCGGGCGACACCGTGAAGCTGACCTACGTGCGCGGCGGCAAGCCGACCACGGTCGACATCACCCTCGCCTCGCGCGTGGGCGACAAGTAGCGACGACGAGCGGCAGCGAGCGACGGACCGGCAGCGCAGCGGGAAGGGGTCCGTGCCCGGGCAGGTCCGGTGGCTCGGTGGCTCGATGGGGAGGGGCCGTAGGCGCGATTACGCCTACGGCCCCTCCCAACGTCCGCTTATGCTTCCCACGTGTTCGATTCGCGGCATATACGGACGTTCCACGAGGTGGTCGCCTCGGGGTCCTACTCGGCGGCCGCCCGGGTCCTCGGCTACACCCAGCCGGCGATCACCCAGCAGATGAAGGCGCTCGAACGCGCCGTCGGCACCCCGCTGTTCACCCGGGTCGGCCGCAAGATGCAGCTCACCGAGGCCGGTGCCTCCCTGGCCCGGCACGCCGAGACCATTCTCGGCTCCCTCTCCGCAGCCCAGGCGCAGATGAAGGCGTACGCGCGACTGCGCACCGGCCGGGTACGGCTGTGCGGGTTCCCCAGCGCCAACGCCACCCTGGTCCCCGAGGCCCTGAGCGGGCTCGCCAAGGACCACCCCGGGGTGCAGGTCGAGCTGCTGGAGGGCGAGCCGCCGGATTCGCTGCACCGGCTGCGCCAGGGGGAGTGCGACATCACCCTCGCCTTCACCTACCCGGGGCTCCACGAGGAGGTGCCGGACGACGTCACCGAGGTCAGGCTGCTGGAGGACCAGCTGACGGTGCTGCTGCCGACAGGCCATCCGCTCGCCCGGCGGCGGGCCGTACACCTCGCGGACCTGTCCGAGGAGCGGTGGATCGCCGGCTGCCCGCGATGCCGGGCGAACCTGCTCCACGAGTGCGCCGAGCTGGGCTTCGTGCCCGACATCCGGTTCGCCACCGACGACAACCTGGTGGTGCAGAGCCTCGTCACCCAGGGCCTGGGCGTGGCGATGATGCCCGCGCTGGTGCTGCCTTCGCTGTCGCTGACCAAGGTGTGCGGGCGGGCCCTGGAGCCGGCCGCGCGCCGCCACATCTCCGCGTACGTCTACCGCGACCACCTGCGGATCCCGGCGACGGCCGTGGTGCTGGAGGAACTCCAGCAGGCAGCGCACCGGCGCATCGGCTGCTGACCGCTGACCTGCTGACCTGCTGTACTCGGCTGCCGGCCTGCCGCATCGGCTGCTGACGCCGACCACGCCGATACATAAGCCCTGCTTGGGAATTCGGGTGAAAACTGTCGTTGGACGTGATGGGTCCGCCGTCGGACGCTCCGTATATGACCACCACGACTCCGGCCCGCACCGCCGTGCCCCCCGGGACCACCACGGCAACCGATCGGCCCCGCATCACCGCACGGATGTCGGCCCTCGTCGACGAGATACGCGAGGTCGCGGACCGGGGCCTCGCGCCCGACGAGACCGCCGGCCTCGTCGCGGAGCGGCTTGCCCCGCACCTGGGGGCGGCCGATCTGCTCACGCCGGAGCAGCAGGAGGGCGACCCGCACAACTACCGCCAGCACGTGCTGCACGCCGAGAGCGACGGCAGCTTCTCAGTGGTTGCACTGGTGTGGCTGCCGGGCCAGGAGACCTGCATCCACGACCACGTCTCGTGGTGCGTCGCGGGCGTGCACCAGGGCGAGGAGAGCGAACGCCGTTACGCTCTCGCCCCCGCGCCCGCGCCCGAGCGGGCCCGGCTGGTACCCGTCGCCGACGTGGTCAACGGCCTGGGCGATGTCGCCGGGTTCGCTCCGCCCGGAGACATCCACAAGGTGCGCAACTCCTGTCGTACGACGGCGATCTCCATCCATGTCTACGGAGCGGACGTCTCGCGGCTGGGCAGCAGCATCCGCCGGGTCTACACCCTGCCGGTCGACTGATGGCCCTCCTCAACCGACCGCAGAACCAGTCCACCGCGCCGCATGTTTCACGTGAAACACCCACGTCCTGGCCCGGGTTGGGGCTGGCAGCCGGCGGGGTGCTCCTGGCGTGGTGCGTGCACCGGCTGGTACCGGCCGTGCCGATGCTGACCGCCTCGGTGGTGCTGGGCATCGCGGCCGCCCATCTGCCCCGGATCCAGAACCTCGTGCGGGGCGCAGCCCGTCCGGGACTGTCGCTGGCCGGCCGGCGGCTGATGCGGATCGGCATCGTCCTGCTGGGCCTGAGCCTCGGCCTGGACGAGGTGGTGGGGTTGGGCTGGGCCACGGTGGCGATGGTGTTCGCGGTGGTGGCCGCGACCTTCCTCGGAACGCTCTGGCTCGGTCGCCGCCTGGGGCTGCGCGGTGACCAGCCGCTGCTGATCGCCACTGGGTACTCGATCTGCGGCGCCTCGGCCATCGGAGCGGTCAGCGAGGTCTCGGGCAGCGACGAGGAGGACGTGGCGGCGTCGGTCGCCCTGGTCACCCTGTGCGGCACGCTCGCGATCGCCGTACTGCCGCTGCTGCAGGACCCGTTGGGTCTGACCGACCTGGGCTTCGGCCGCTGGGTGGGGGCGAGCGTGCACGACGTGGGCCAGGTCGTGGCCACTGCTCAGACCGCGGGCCCGGCGGCACTGGGGGAGGCGGTCCTGGTCAAGCTCATGAGGGTGGCACTGCTCGCGCCCCTGGTGGCGGCCGTGGCCTTCGCCTTGCGCGCCCGTCGGCGCGGAGTGCGGACGGCCTCGGGCCGGCGGCCCGCGCCGGTGCCGTTGTTCGTGGCCGGCTTCCTGGCCGCGGCCGCGCTGCGGACCACCGGCCTGGTCCCGGACCTGGCCCTGGACTGGGCGCACACGGCCCAGGAACTGCTGCTGGCAGCGGCCCTGTTCGGCCTGGGGAGCGCGGTACACCTGCCGTCCCTGGCGCGGACAGGTGGCCGGGCCGCACTCCTGGGCCTGGGGGCCTGGGTGGTGGTGGCGGGGGCGTCGTACGCGGGCGTGCTCCTGACGGTCTGATCGAGCGCACGACGAGCCCGTCCGGCCGACGAGTCGGGCTGGGCCGAGGGGGGCGGGGACGGCAGAGGGAAGTGGGCGCGGCAGAGAGAGGGAAGCGGGCGCGACAGAGGGAAGTGGGCGCGACAGAGAGTGGGAGGCGGGCACGGCAAAGGAGGGGAGACCCGGCCATTCCCTGGCCGGATCCGGCCGTAACCGACCGAACGTTCTGACGCGCCCATGACAATGCACGCGCTCGCGTGCCACAGTGCAGACCGATCCGCACCGACAGCTCTTCACCCCCACCCTGCCCGGGCCGCACCGGCTCGGGCACGGCAGAAGGAGTCATGCGTGAATCGTCATCGCACGGCTGCGTCCGTCCTGCTGGCGGCAGCCGCCCTGGTCGCGGGCGGCCTCACGGCCGCCACCCCCTCGGCCGCCGCCCCCACCCCCACCTCGTTCCGCCCGCCGCAGACCCAGGGCTTCTGGACCGCCGAGCGGATGCGCAACGCGACCCCGCTCGATGTGACCGCCGCCCCGGGCGCGGCCGGCCGCACAGTCGCCACCACCGGAACGCCGACCACGATCGCACCGACCCCGGCCGTGTCCCCCACGGCGTTCCCGCAGGCCGGCGGCGCGTGGACGGGCGGCGGCGCGGTGGTGAAGACCTCCGGCCGGGTCTTCTTCAGCTTCGGCGGCCGTACGGCCTCCTGCTCGGGCGACTCGATCACCAGCGCCAACGGCAGCACGGTGATCACGGCCGGCCACTGCGTGAAGTACCAGGGCTCCTGGCACACCAACTGGATCTTCGTCCCGGGCTACGACAACGGCAACGCGCCCTACGGCCAGTGGTCGGCGACCAAGACCCTCGCCACCGACCAGTGGGCCGCCAGCGAGGACATGAACTTCGACGTGGGCTTCGCGGTGGTCGCCCCGCTGAACGGCCAGAAACTCGGCCAGGCCGTCGGCGCCCAGGGCATCCAGTTCAACGGCGGCTACAACAAGCGGATGTACGCCTTCGGGTACCCGGCGGCATCCCCGTACGACGGCTCCAAGCTCGTCTACTGCAGCGGCAACAGCGGCAAGGACTTCTTCCTGACCAAGGACCACAGCCTGTCCTGCAACATGACGGGCGGCTCCAGCGGTGGCCCCTGGTTCCAGGACTTCAACGAGTCCACGGGCCTGGGCACCCAGGTCTCGGTGAACAGCTTCGGCTACACCTTCCTGCCGAACCGGATGTTCGGCCCGTACTTCGGCGCCGAGGCGAAGGCCGCGTACGACAAGGCCGTCACCTCCTGACCACCCGACAACGCTCCCCCGCCCACCCCGACGGCCCGGTACTCTGTACCGGCGAGGTGGGTTGCCCGAGCGGCCTAAGGGAACGGTCTTGAAAACCGTCGTGGCGCAAGCCACCGTGGGTTCAAATCCCACACCCACCGCCACAGGTCAGCTAAGTGGCTGGTCAGAGGGGTGCCTCCCGCTTGGGGGCACCCCTTCTGCGTTCACCGTGTCTCACTCTGTCTCAGGTGTGTCCCCCTTGTGATCAGTGCGTGCGGCCAACCTGCGGCCAGGTTTCAGCCCGCGGCGGCGGGACCGGGGTCGGCCAGGGCCTGGTCGATGAGCTGGTTCGACGCGTGCTGCTGGCCTTGCAGAACCTTCGCGTAGAACTTCCAGAGCACGGCCGGGCTGTGGCCTGCCCTACGGGCCACCTCCACGGGATCCACGCCAGCCTTGATCCACAGCGACACGCAGGCATGCCTGAGCGAGTAGGGCACCGCGGCCAGCGGTGTCCCGACGTCCGCCGGCGCGAGCGCCTTCCGCCGCGCCTCGGCCCAGACGCGGGTGTACTCGTTCGAGGCGACCCGACCCCCTTCCACCGCCCGGAACAGCCGACCGTCCGGGGCCGTGCCATGGGCGCTGATGTGCTGACGGAGCATCGCCACCAGGACCGGGGGAATTGGCACCGAACGGCTGCTGCGGCGCGCACGGCGCTTCAGGCCACGGCTGTCGTAAGACCGTCCGTCATCGGTCCACCGTGAGCCAACCTCCGGCTGACTGCGCCGAAGGAGCAGTTCCCCCCAGCCTGCCTCGGGCAGCTTGCAGTGCGACTTGGCCAGGGCCGCGACCTCACCGGGGCGCATGCCGGCGTAGTACATGCAGCCGAAGAAGGCGTGCAGGTGGTCACCTCGGTGGCTCTGCGCTCGGACGGCGTCGAGGAGGCGGCTGGCCAGCTCAGGACCCGGGACGAACTGGAAGTCAACTTCATCGTCCGTCTTGGGCGGGGCCCAGTCGATCGACGTGAGGGGGTTGGTGGTCAGCAACCCGCGCTCCACGGCGTAGCGCAGGCAGTTGCTCAACACGGAGCGCTTGCGCAGCACGGTGTTGTCCGCGGCCTGCCGGCCGTTCAGCAGCCGGGAGAGGGCGGCGAGGGCACGGCGCAGGTTCTCGGAGTCGGCTGTCTCCGAGACCCGGATGGAGTTCTCCGCGACCCAAGCGAGCGCTGCGGCGACCTCGGCCGGCGGCTCCTCCACGGTCAACCGCGGCGCCCACTCGCCCTCAGAGTTCTTGGCCATCTGGAACGCCCATCCGCGGAGCGCGAGCCGAAGGGTCTTTACGTGGGGCGCCCCGTTGGCGCTGGTCACCAGCGCAGCCGTGACGGTGGCCAGCGCTTCGGCGATGCCGACGCGGTGCTTGGCTGCGGCACCCGGCCACTTCATGTAGGCGTACGCCTGTGCGTGGTCGTACCACGTGGGGGAACTGAGCTGCCGAAGCTCCGAGACAGGGAGACCCGTCTCGGTGTCGAACTGCTCGCCGTCACGGACAGCTTTCATGAGCTGGGAGCGCCGGCCGTCGGCGAGCGTCTTGGTCATGAACGGGGCCTGCTGCTCCTCGCCGCCCACGATCCAGCGGAGCTGGTAGGGAGCCTTCTTGCTCTTCCGCTTGCGGATGCCCCAGATGCGTACGTCGTAGGTGTACATCGTCTGCCTTCAAATGGAAGGGCCCCGGCATGAGCCGGGGCCCTGAGCGAGTCCGGTTGGGGTCAGGCGGCCGTCTGCTGCTCGCCGCTGGCGAGCCAGCGGTCAAGGTCGGCACGACGGCAGCGCAGGTGCCCGTTGGGCAGCTTGACGAGCCGGGGGCCGTTGCCGCGGGCGCGCATGCGGTAGAAGGCGGCGCGGCTCATGTCGATCTCTTCGAGGACATCGCGGAGCTTGAGCATCTGGGGGCGGGCCACGGTGCGACTCCTTTGGAATTGTCTGCTGGCTGATGTGTCCGAGGTTCGGATTTCTGCGTCACCGCGTCGTCTGTGTCATTTGGCGGTCTGACCTGCGGTTTTCGGTGACGTGGGGGTGCGGTGGTGTGTCACCGGCGTGCGTCACCCTGTCACCGGGGTGACGTGTGCTGGTGACGTGGGTGACGCGTGATGACGCAGCGCTTCGCTGTCTGCGTCACCGCTGTCGTCGCAGGTCAGGGGCCGTTTGGAGTCCGGTGGTGACACGGGTGACGCAGCGTCTCTTCTCTTGGGAAAGAGAGAGCGGTGGTGTCTGCTGTGGTGCGGGGCGGTGCGTCTTAGAGCAGGAAGAAGGGGCCGCTGCGCGGCACGTCCCCTTGCAGCGGCGGCAAGCCGCCGGAACAGCAAGAGGAGCACGCCCCGCCGCGGGGCCGGGTGCTCCTCTTGCTTGTGTGGGGACCGCTCGTGGCGGTGCTGCTCAGAACGCCGCTTCCTGCTGGCCGGGCGGCGCGGCGGCGGGGCGGGTCATCTCGATGAAACGGGCGGTCTTGGTGCGCCCCCAGTCAACGAGGACACCGCGTGCGGCAAGGGTCGGCTGGAGGCGCTTGAGACGGTCGGAGAGGACCTTGCCGGTGGTGGGCCACCCCTTCGGCAGCGCGCGGAAGTCGTCCCCGGTGTAGAGCTGGGTCAGGGCGTGCAGCCACTCGGTCGACGTCATCCGCACTTCCGCACCCGCATCCAGGCTGGCGGCGTGCTTAAGGACCGTCTGGGCCAGCAGGTCACCTTCGATGACGTCGTCATTGAGGTCGTCCAGGCTGGCCCGGTACGCGGCCAGCGCCCCGAGCCCGGTGGCAGCGTCGAGCTGGGCGCACAGGTGGGCGAAGTCAGCCATCCGCAGGTCAGTGGGGATGTCGGCTTCGGTGGCGCGCACCTTGACGGTGAGGTCCAGCAGCGAGCCGAGGATGACGGGCAGGACCTGCGCGTACTCCGCCCACAGCTCCGCTTCCGTGCGCCGTACCCGGGGCCGTTCCAGCCGCAGGGGAAGGAGGCGTTCGGCGAGGTCGGGGCGGATGACGCCCACGTCGATGCCGGTCAGCAGCAGCGGCCGGCGGTAGCGGGAGCGGACGACGTCGCCGTCGGTGAACAGCGCGCGTTTGATGCTCTCGGCGCCGGTGACGATGCAGCACATCAGGTCGGACAGGTCCGGGGGGAGGTGGGAGAGGTTGTCCAGGGCGGTGACCCAGCCCGCGGCCACGGCCGTGATCAGGTTCTCCTCGTCCTTCGGCGCCCGGCGCAGGTCACCGGTCATGCCCTCGATGATCCGCACCAGCATCCGCCCGCCGGTCGACTTCCCGGCTCCCTGGGGGCCGGTGAGGAACGGCGCGGGGACGGGCACGGACGGCTCCAGGCAGCCGATCAGCCACGCGACGGCGAGGCATTCGCTCTCGGCGTTGGCGAAGTTGCACAGCCGCAGCAGCAGATCGATGCCTTTGCCGTCGGTGTCTTTCTCGGGGAGGGGGAGTTCGCCGGTGAGCTGGGTGCGTCGCCAGCAGACCTCTCGCGGGTTGGGGGTGAGGATGTCCCAGCCGGTGGGGTGGATGCGGACGGACTTGCCGTCGTCGCGGCCCAGGTCGAGCCAGGTCGCGCCGTCGAATCCCGGGGCGATGCGGATGTGGGTGGCCTGTACGTCCTGGCTGAGTGCGAGCGCTTCGATCAAGTCCAACGCCTCCTTCATCGCGGTGCCGTTGAACACCCCGAGGCCGTCGTTGAACAGGCCGACCATGAGTTCCTGCCGGTGGCTGCCGGTCGTTCCCTGGGAGCGGATCGGGCGGGCGACGGGGTGGCCGTTCTTCTGGGCGTAGACGGTGCCGTCGGTGGTGCGGAAGTACCGGAAGTGGGCTTGCGCGTACTCCGTGATGACCTCACGGGCGGGAGTCTTCTCCTCGTCGGACACGGTCACATCCCCAACGTCGTGAGGGCGTTGGCCCATGCGGTCTCGCAGTGCCGCAGCGACTCACCCTTGGTCTGCGCGGCAGTGAACAGCCGGCCGATGTGCGCATCGGTGAGACAGCCGCACCTGCCGTGAGCGGACAGCACGGCGAGGAACATCCGGTACACGGTCTTGTGGATGCCGTCGGGTGCCTCGGTGATGCGCTGCTCCGCCATGGCGATGCCGCGTTCGAGGTAGGCGGGCGAGCGGTGGCGGCACTCCCCACCCCCGACCGGCGCGAGTACGGCGGCGGCGCGCGATACCGGCCGGATGGTGGCAGGCTCCTTCACGGCGAGCGCGCGCACGAGGTCGGGCAGGGGCTGCATCGTGCCGGTACCGGGGCCACGCCAGCGGGCATAGGCCATCGTGGACTTCAGGTCGACACCCTCACGGACGCCGTTGACCGACTGCATGGTGCCCCGGTAGATCCAGTGCTCGCCCCTGGTGGTCGCCACGATTTTGGTCGCGGGGAGGTTCTGGCGGGCCCACGCGACCGCGTCGGCGTTGTCGAGGTCGACCACGGTGAGGCCGGCGCCGCCGGGGTGGTAGGCAACAGCGTGGGCCTGCCTCCAGGCTCCCGCCCACGGGGTGGAGGTGAGAACGGTCGCGTCGGTGGTGGCGGCGGCCCACCCGTGGCAGGGGTACGGGCAGACGCAGGGGCCGGGGGTCTTCATGTTCGGTCGGTCACCGCACCGGTGGTCGTGGCAGGCGGTGCAGTTGGCGACGGGGCGCTTGTCGCGGCTGAGGGGCAGTACCGGCACGCCGGCGGCGGCGAGGGTGAGCGCGGTGTCCAGGTGTGTGGTCATGAGACGGTCCGCCGCTCTCGCGGAACGTCGGTGGGATGGGTCATGCTGGATGCCTCCAGATCTGTGGTTGGAGCTGGATGAGGGCGGCCCCGGACTTTGGCGAGACGGGGCCGCCCTTTGGCTTTTCAGCGGTGGGTGATGGTGCCGCTTGCTCGGCCGAACCAGCCGGTGGCGGTGACGTGCTGGGTGATGTGGGTGACGCCGGCGCGGCGGCCGGGGCGTCGGGCGAGGAGTGCGGCGCCGGCGCCGGTGGCGATGAGGGCGATGGCGGCCCAGAGGGTTTCGGTGAGGGCGATCAGGCCGGGGGCGGCGTAGGTGATGCCGTATCCGGCAGCAGCGATACCCCCGCCGACGGTCGGCGCGAGGAGCGCGGTGGTCTTCGCCCACGCCGGCACGGCCGGGGCGGGTAGCGGCGCGGGGGCGGTTGGTTGGGTGTAGGCGAGGACGCGGGCGCCGCTGGGCAGGGTGACGAGTTCGACGCCCGGCGGTAACGGGGCGGGCAGTATCGGCGGGTGCGTTGTGGCGGGCGGGTGGAGGAGTCGGCCCTCGTACGGGACCGGCGTCGTGGTCGGCGGGTGCGTGGGTTCGAGGGCCATCGGTGGTCTCCCTGGGGAAGGGGACGGGGCCCGCACCGGGTGGGTGTGGGCCCCGTCAGGGCTGGTGTCAGGGGGTGTCAGGAGGTGGTGTCAGGGGTGTCTGACAGCGGGTTTGCCTAGGGGTTTGGGTGTCAGGCCGGTCTGACGGTGTCAGGTGTCAGGCAGCCGTCAGGGCGGGGACGATCCGCCACCTGCCGGTGGTGTTCGTCGCCTCCAGCCGGCCCGCGAGGGCGGCTTCCTTGAGCCGTTCGGAGACCCACGGGCGGGAGAGCCGGTTGCGGTCGCACCAGTCCATGAAGTCCTTCGGGCCCACGATCATCTGCCCGGCCGCTTCGAAGTCGGCCAGCGCGGTAGCGAACAGTCGCCGGGCCTCCTCCGGCGACGGCTTGCGCCCCGACCCCTGCCCGAAGATCGGAGCGTCATCGCCGTCTTCCGGGCCTGCGAGTTCGCCCTCGGGGTCGATGTGGGCGTCCTCCGGGTCCACCAGCGGCCCGCCGTGCTCCATGTCGGGATCCTCCTCGGTCACGGCCCGGAGCGCGGGCGACTGCTGGGCGGTGGTGGGTGCCGGTCGGCCGGTGTAGAGGTGTCCGGCGACGGAGGTGAGGGCGCCGGCGGTGACGGGGTCGGCGGGGGCGCCGTTGTGCTGGGCCCAGGTGGCGAGCTGCTCCATGACCGGCACCGCCCGACGGGTGAAGCGCCGGGTACGGGCCGGGGAGGCGTAGCGGTCCTCGGGGATGCCGGGGGAGACGACGTAGCAGTAGCCGGGGCGCCGGTTGCCCCACGCGCCCGGGTGGGCGCCGGCGGCCAGGACCTCGTCGGGCAGGCAGAACCCTTCGTCGCGCGGGTCGCAGCCGAGGGCGATGACGGAGGGGAGGGAGGCGCGGGTGCTGGTGGACATCTGGTCGTAGGAAGGCCGCTGCAGCGACACGATCAACGCCATACCGGCAGAGCGGGCCTCCTGCGCGATCCCGGTGAATGCGTCGTCGCCCAGGACGCGCAGGGTGTTGGCGGCCTCCTCGAACCACGCAACCATGAACGGCATCCCCGGGCAGCCACACGCGTGCCCGTCCGGCCGGCAGGTGTGCTCCTGGCTGGTCTGCTGCTGGGCAGCGGCGGGGACCCATTGGCGGTAGCCGTGCGCGCCGAGCCAGCGCGTGCGGGCGGGGATGGCGGCCTGGACGGCCTCCACCAT
>NZ_WTFF01000234.1 GCF_019400985.1 Streptomyces bambusae | reverse complement strand
CACCCGGCCCAGGCCTGGGCCGCCGCTCCGGCGGGGCCCGCGGCCCCGGCGGCGGCGCCGGCCGTGGGCCTGCCCGCCGTACCCGCGCCCGCCCCTACGGGACCCGTCCCCACGGGAACCCCTGCCGCCCCCGGCGACTTCACCGGGCGCGAGGACGAACTCGCCGAGGCCCTCGGAGCGTTGCGGTCGGGGCAGGACGTGCTGGTCACCGGTGCGCCCGGCACCGGCAAGTCCGCCCTGGCCCTGCGCACCGCCGAAGACGCCCGCCCCGACTTCCCCGAGGGCCAGCTCTACGCCGACCTGCGCGGCCCCGACGGCACGCCCCGCCCGCCCCGGCAGGTCCTCGGCTGGTTCCTGCACGCCCTCGGCACCGCCCCGGACCGGATCCCCGAGGGGCTCGACGAGCGCGCCCAGCTCTACCGCACGCTCCTGGCGGCCCGCC
This sequence comes from Streptomyces bambusae, assembly GCF_019400985.1. Taxonomy (GTDB): domain Bacteria; phylum Actinomycetota; class Actinomycetes; order Streptomycetales; family Streptomycetaceae; genus Streptomyces; species Streptomyces bambusae_A. Next base: position 11,426 of record NZ_WTFF01000234.1, on the reverse strand, counting down.
GCATGCTCGTCGTCCTCGACAACGCCGCCGACGACACCCAGGTCCGCCCGCTCCTGCCCGGCGCGGGTGGCTCCCGTACCGTCGTCACCGGCATCCGCCCCGACCTGGCCACCCTCGCCGGCACCCGCCGGGTCCGCCTCGGCCCGATGACCCCCGCCGAGGCGACCCGCCTCCTCGCCCGGATTGCCGGCCCCGACCGCCTCGCCCCCGACCCCGTGTCCGTCGCCCGGGTCGCCGAGTACTGCGACCGGCTCCCGCTCGCCCTGCGCATCGCCGCCTCCCGACTCGCCGACCGCCCGGACTGGACGGTGGCCCGCCTCGCCTCCCGGCTGGCCGCCGAGGACCGCCGCCTGGCCGAACTCCGCATCGGCAGCCTGGACCTGGCGGCCGCGCTGCGCCCCGCCCTGGATACCCTCGACGGGCCCACCGCCGCCGCCCTGGACGCGCTCACCGCCACCGGCCTGCGCGTCCTCACCCCGGCGGACGCCGCCGCCGTGCTCGGGCTCCCGGATGTCGAGGCCGAGGACGTCCTGGACCGGCTCACCGACGCCCGCCTCCTGGAGCCCGGCCGGCCCACCGAGGGCACCGAGCCCCGCTACCGCCTGTCCTCCCTGGTCCGCCTCTCCACCCGCACCCGCGCCCTCACCTGCTGACCTGCCTGGCGGTCAGGTCCACGGTTCGCCCGTGGCTCGGCTGGCGGTCAGGTCCACCGCTCGCCCGTGGCTTGGCCCGCAGCCACGTCCACGGCTTCGCCGACGGCTCGGCCCACAGCTCGGCCGGCGGTCACGTTCGGCTTGGCCCACAGCTCGGCCGGCGGTCACGTTCGGCTTGGCCCACAGCTCGGCCGGCGGTCACGTTCGGCTTGGCCCACGCCCACGTCCACGGTTTCGCCGGCGGCTCGGCCTGCGGCCACGTTCGGCTCGGCTCACGGCCATGGCCACGTCCACCGTTTCGCCGACGGCTCGGCGCACGTCCACGTTCGGCTCGGCCCACGTCCACGGCTTCGCCGAAGGCTCGGCCCACAGCTCGCCCGCGGCCACGTCCGGTTCGGCCCGCGGCCACGTCCACGGCTTGGCTCACAGCCACGTCCCCGGCTTCGCCGGCGGCTCGGCCCACGGTTCGGCCTGCGGCCACGTTCGGCTCGGCTCACGGCCACGTCCACGGTTTCGCCGGCGGCTCGGTCCGCGGCCACGTCCGGTTCGGCCCGCGGCCACGTCCACGGCTTCGCCGACGGTTCGGCCTGCGGCCACGCTCGGCTCGGCTCACGGCCACCGTTTTGCCGACGGCTCGGCCTCCGGTCACGTCCACGGTTTCGTCGGTGGCTCGGCTCCGGGCCACGTCCACGGTTTCGCCGGCGGCTCGGCCCCCGGCCACGTCCGGCTCGGCCCACGTCCACGTCCACGGTTTCGTCGGCGGCTCGGCCTGCGGCCACGTTCTCGGCTCGGCTCACGGCCACGTCCACCGTTTCGCCGGCGGCTCGGCCCACGTCCACGTCCACGGTTTCGTCGGCGGCTCGGCCCCCGGCCACGTCCGCGGCTCGGCCCCTCAGCTCGGCCCCCGGCCAGGTTCGGCTCGGCCCCCGGCCAGGTTCGGCTCGGCCCCCGGCCACGTCCGGCTCGGCTCCGGCCACATCCACGGCTTCGCCGAAGGCTCGGCCCGCAGCTCGCCCGCGGCCACGTCCGGCTCGCCCGCGGCCACGCTTGGCTTCGGGGCGGCCCCGGTGGATCCCACCGGGGCCGCCTCCCTTGCGCTGAGGCCCCGTCAGCCGCAGCCCCCCGCGTGCCCCTCGTCGAGACCGTAGGTCGCGATGTAGCCGTTCTCCGCCGTGCCCTGAACGGCCAGGTCGTTGAGTGCGTCCACGTAGTCCGCGAGCAGGTCGGCCCACGGCGTCCCGCTGTCGCGCAGCAACAGCTCCTGATCCATTGCCGCTTTGTTCTCGATCTCGGTCAGGACATCCAGAGGGTGCTGGACCTGGGGCTTGTCGAACATTTCTTTCCTCCTGTCGGTGTCGGGCCCGTTCAGGTCCCGCACCAACAGATTCGGCGCACCCGCTATACGCGATCTCCTTTCCGCCTTGCACCGCCGGCAGAGACGCTCCATATATGCTCCATAGACGGAATACAGACGAATGCAGAACACTCCCGCCATGGACACGTACGCGGATTCCGAAACCCCCGGCACGCCCGCCGCCGGGCCCGCCGCCCCCGCCCCGGACGTCGTGGTGGTCGGCGGCACCCTGACCGCCTGGATCGCCGCCGCCCGGCTCGCCGCGGCCTTCACCGGCACGGTCCGCGTCACGGTCCTGGAGACCCCCCACCGCCCGGCCTCCCAGGTCACGTCCCTGGCCCCGGCGGTGCAGCGGGCCCTGTTCGACCCGCTGGGCGTGTCCGAGGACGTGTGGATGCGCGCGAGCGACGCCTCCTTCTCCGCGGCCGTCAAATACGCGCACCGGCCCACGCCCGACACCCACGTCTACATTCCGCACAGCCCCTCGGTACCGTCCTGCGAAGGATTCCCGCTCTCCGACGCCTGGGCCCTCGACCGCGCCCTGGGCCGCACCGTAGAACCCCTCGACCACGCCTGTTTCCGCGAGCCCCCGCTCATGGACGCGAAGAAATCACCGCGCTGGCTGGACGGCCGCGCCGCAATTCCCTACGGCTGGCACGCCGACGCCACCATGCTGACCCATTTCCTGCGCAGAAAGGCGGTCCGGACCAAAGGCGTCCGCCTCCTTACCGGGGACCTGCTGGGCGCCCTGCGCGACACCGACGGCACGGTGACCGCGCTGCGCACCACCCGCGGCATCCTCACCGGCGGCCTGTTCCTCGACTGCACGGGCGAGGACCGCCTGCTGATCGAGGGCCTGCTGGCCGAGCCGTTCGTCGACGCCGGCGACCGCGTCCCCACCGACAGCAGCGTCACCCTGACGGTCCCGCACGACAGCGCCCTGCACGGCGTCGAGCCGTACACCACCGCCACCGGGCTCCCCGACGCCGGCTGGACCTGGCGCCGCCCCCTCCTCGGCCGCTACGGCACCGGCCTCGCGTACGCGAGCGCCCGCACCACCCCCGACGAGGCGACCCGTACCCTCCTGGCCACCCTCGCCCCGCACGAGTCGGCAGCCCCCACCGTCACCCACACCCGCCACCGCCCCGGCCGCCCCCGCCGCGCCTGGGTGAACAACTGCGTGGCCCTCGGCGCGGCAGCCGGCTTCACCGACCCGTTCGCAGAGGACCACGCCGACACCCTGGAACTCCTGGACCGCCTGGTCCGCGACTTCCCGTCCCCCGGCGGCCCGCAGTCCTCCGGCCGCCCGCAGTCCCCTGGCGGCCCGCAGGCCCCCGGCGGCCCGCAGTCCCCCGCGGCCCGCTTCAACCAGGCCGCGGCTGCTCTGCACGAGCGCGCCCTGGACCTCGTACGCCTGCGGCATCCGTACCGCCACGCGCTGCCCCTGTCCGACACGGCCCGGGCCGCCGTGGAGGCCCACCGGGCCGGCCTGTCGCCGACCCCCGACGAACTCCCCCTGCGCACCCTCCTGTCGGCCCTCGCCCCCCGCACGGCCACCCCGCCCCCGCCCCCGGCCCTGGCCCGCCACCCGCGCGCCCTCCTCGCGGCCGAGTCCCACTTCGCCCGCATCAAGCGCCACCAGCAGACCCTGCTGGAAACCCTCCCCGACGCCCACACCTACCTCACGCGCCTGCACGACGCCGATGCGGCCGGGAGAGGCAGCAGCCGGCAGCCGCAGGAGCGAGCGGCGCGATGACCGGTCCGCCCTCCTCCCGTGGCCGCCGGGGCCTGTCCGGCCCCGAGCCGCCGGACAGGCCCCGGCGGAGTCAGCGGGTGGAGGGCAGCCAGCCGTCCTGTACGGCGTGGACGCCCGCCTCGAACCGGCTGCGCGCGTCCAGCCGTTCCATGAGGTCGGCCGCGATACGCCGGGCGGTCCTGGGGGAGACGCCCAGGCGCTTGGCGATCGACTCGTCGGTCATGCCCTCCGCCAGCATCTGGACGACCTCCTTCTCCTGCTGGCTGCGCCCCTGCGCGTCGTACACCGGAACCGACCCCAGCGGCGCGGCCTGCGCCCACGTCGACTCGAACAGCGCGCACAGCGCGGTGACCGTGCCCGCCCCGTGCAGGACGACGGCGCCCGCATGGGCGTCGGTGGTGTTCACGGGCAGTACCGCGATCCGCCGGTCCATGATGATCATGCGGACCGGCAGTGACGTGGTGGTCCTGACCTGGCCGCCGCGCCGGCTCAGCCAGGCGACGTGCTCCTGTGTCGCCGCGTCGTTGCGGACGCTGTCCAGATAGATGGTGCGCATGCGCACCCCGCGGTCGAGCAGCTGCTCGTTCGGCTCCCGGCTGGCCCGTAGGTCGGCCTCCGGATGGGCCCCGCCGGGGGCGAAGGTCATGACCTCGCTGGTGACCTCGGCACTGAGCTGGCACAGCCGGGCGCGGATCACCTCGATGCCCGACAGGGACTCGCTCTCGGCCGAGGTCTGCGGCTGGACGCTCGCGCAGTCGGCGATCAGCTGCGCCGCCGCGGCCTGGGAGAGGGCCAGCCGCTCCTGCTGCCGGGCGAGCAGGAGGTTCATGGCGGCCTCGGGCCCGAGAGGGGCGAATCCGCTGGGGGAGTACTCGGAGGAGCGGATCAGTGCCAGGGCGCTCAGCCGGTCCAGGGCGGCACGGACGTCCGGCTCGACGATTCCGAGCTGGTCCGCCAGTTGGAGTACGCCGTGCTGAGGGTGTTTCAGCATGACGCGATAGACCTGCTCGGCTATGGGATCCAGGCCCAAGGTCTGCAGCATCCGCTCCTCGTTCTCCCGGTCGGTGCGCGGTCTTACTTCGCCGCGTGCGGATTTGTCACGCGAGTGGGCCGGCCGCTTTATGCAATGGCATAAATGACCCCCACCGTCCCCCTGGCGCGCAAATATAGCGCAGGGCCACGATCTGATCCATGTACCTCATTCACCTCAAACTCCGGCTGGAAGCGGACCGGTTACTTCCGTCCGGTACCGCCGACCTGGTCCGTGCCGCGGCCCGCCCCGGCGACCGGCTGGAGCACGTCACCGTCCATCCGGACGCCCCCGGCGGCCCCGTGCTCGGCCTGTTTCTCCTGGCTGACCGACTCGAACAGGCCGAAGAGGCCGCCGATGCCCTGTGCCGGCGGGCCCTGGCCGCCTCGCCCGAGCTGCGCGGCGCGGCCCTGCTCGACCGCCAGGTCGGGCTGGTGCCCCAGTACTACGACCGGATCGCCGCCCCTGGCCGACTTATGACAGCGGGAAATCCGTCCACCGGGAACCTCTTCCATCCGTTCTGATCCCGGGCCAGAGTTGGACCTGTCAGCCGGTAGGGAAAGCCGCTGACACCGGGTCAAGAAAATGGCGCGAAGACGCTGCATTCCATCGTCCAGAAACATGAAAGTAGGGGAAAACGCGTGATCGGCATCCGTCTCCTCCAGATCGTCGCGACGACGGCCGCGGTTGTGGCCGCGGTGTTCACGGCGGCTCCCGCCCACGCCGACACCCTCCCCCTGACCGGGACGACCCTCCCGCCCGTCTCCGCCGGGCTGGACGGCGACGGGCCGGTCCAGGACGACGTGACCTGGGGTCACTGAGCGACTTTCCGTCACCACCCGCCGTCCGTACCGAATCTGTGAAAGGAATTCCGGACGTGAACAGCTTTGAGGCAATGTCGGCCGTACGTTTTCACGACGATTCCGACCCCGCAGATGACCTCCCCCTGGGAACCGGTCAGTGGCCGGCGGGTCCGGACGACCCGCACTGGGTCCTCGTCTGAGGACCGACACCGCACCCGGCACCGGCCGGGGTCGCGGAACGACACCCCCCGGAGCGCGCCGGCCGGCGCGCCCGAAAGGAAGGAAACACCCATGTCCGAGAACCCGCAGAACACCGAGCAGGCCCCCGTCGACGTGGCGCAGGACCTGGCCATCGAGGAGCTCGCCGGCGGCGAGCCCGGCACCACGGCCGTCAGCACCTTCGGCACCATCGCCTGCTCCAGCACCAAGGTCTCCTGACCACCCGAACCCTTCACCGGAGAGGACACCCCTCATGAGCACCACGCCCGAGCACGCTTCCCACGACGGCGCCGACATCGACGTCGAGGAACTGGAGGCGAAGAACGCGGCCGCCACGGCCTGCATGTTCTGCATCGGCACCTCCGCCTGCTTCACCCAGAACGACGAGGGCTGAGCACTTCCCCGTGTGCCGGTCCGACCCCCGGACCCGGCCGACCCGAACAGAAAGAAGGAATCCATGAACGACACCACCGCAGACCCGGCGCCGGCCGGCACGGACGGCCCCGACGTCGAGGTCGAAGACCTGGAGGCGTCCGCCGCGGCGGGCTGCGCCAGCACCGTCGGCACCATGAGCTCGCTGGTCAGCTGATGGCCGACAGCCCGGCCGACACCGCTGCCGCCGCCACGGCGGGCGGCGCCGAGATCGAGGTCGAAGAACTGACCGAATCCGGCGCCATGAGCTGCCTCGGAACCATCGGCACCCGTTTCTGCTACGAGATCTGAGGACCCGTCATGGACGATCTCGCCCCCGACCCGGTCGCCCTCCGGGCCCAGGACTTCGACATCGAGTTCGAGGACCTGGCCGACGGATCCGTCTGGGCCGCCCCGTACACCCTCGGTACCGGCATGGCCTGCTGGACCGCCTGACCACCTCATCAGGAGGAAAGCCGTGCCCGAGCACACCGAACCGACCACCGTCAGCGCCGACGAAGACCTCGATGTCGAGGTCGAGGACCTGGAGGCGTCCGCCGCGTTCGCCTGCGCCGCCTCCAAGCTGACCAACATGTGCATTCCGTAGCCGCCCGCACATCCATCCACCATCCACCCACGGAAGGAAGCCCCACCATGAACGAGAAGAAGACCGACCCGCTGACCGTCCGCGCGGACGAGGCCGAGGTCGAGATCGAGGACCTGGACGACGCCTCGGCCGGCGCCTACACCCTCAGCACCGCCGGCTGCCTGACCTGCCCGGTCACCTGATCCGGCGGTCCGGCCCACGGACCGCCACGGCACCCCGCACGTCACGCACCACCGCGCACCGCACCACCGCGCACCGCACCACCGCGCACCGCACCACCCACCGCGGCCCGGCACGGCCGGCCGCGTGATCACGGGCCCTTCCCTCGGGCACGGCCCCACCGGGCCCCCGCCGCTCCCGCACCGGGCGCCCGACAGCCCCGCCGGCCCTTGCGCATCGCGCCCCGCCGGCGGCCGCACCGCCCGTACCCATCCGGCCGCGTCACCGTGGACCGCACCGCACGGACGGCTGCCCGAGGCCCTGGAACGGCCGGGCCGCACACACGCTCCCCCTCGTACGGCCCGGCCGTCCCCCCGCCCTGCCCACCCTGCTCCGCCCGCACGACCATTCCCTGCTGCCGCCCTCGCCGCTTCCCAAGGAGACAACGCATGCCCCGCATCCTGCGGTTCAAAAGGTCGACCAACGCGCAAGTGCTCCCGGGCGAGGGCGTGTTCCTGGTGTCCGAACAGCGCCAGACCGTCCTGCGCGGTGCGCTGGCCGAGCGCCTCGCCCCGCTGCTGGACGGACAGCACACCCGCGAAGCGATCCTCGACGCCCTCGCACCCGACTTCGACGCCGACCGTGTCGCCCGCAACCTCGACCGGCTCGTCACGGCCGGCCACGTCGTCACGGCCGAGGCCGGCGGCAGCGGCAGCGACACCGACGACGACGAACGCTCCGGAGGCTTCTGGGAACTCGCCGGCCTCGACGCCGACCAGGCCCGCCGGCAGCTCCACGCCGCGCCCGTCGAGGTCGTCGCCCTCGGCGCCGCCGACCCCGCCTGGTTCACCGGCGCCGCCCGCGCCATGGGCCTGGACCCGGACGCCGCCGACCCCCGGCTGACCGTCGTCCTCACCGACGACTACCTCCACCCCGACCTCGCCGACCTCAACAAGCGCGCGCTGGCCTCCGGCCGCCCCTGGCTCCTGGTGCGCCCGGTCGGCACCGAGACCTGGGTCGGCCCGCTGTTCCAGCCCGGTGAGAGCGGCTGCTGGGACTGCCTGGCCCACCGGCTCGCGGGCAACCGGCTCGTCACCTCCTTCGTCCAGCAGTCCACCGGCGCCGACCGGCCCCCGGTCACCGCCCTCGCCGGCCTGCCCGGCACCGTCTCGGCCGCCGCGCACCTGGCCGCCGTACAGGCCGCCAAGTGGTTCGCCGGCATCCGCGGACCCGAACTGGCCGAAGTCTTCGGCCTCGACACCCTCACCCTCGAAGGCCGCCGCCACCGGCTCTCCCGCCGGCCCCAGTGCCCCTCCTGCGGTGACCCCGGCATCGTGGCCCGGCGCGCCCTGAAGCCGGTCGAGCTGCGCAGCCGCACCAAGGACGCCGCCGTCCAGGACGGCGGACACCGTACGAAGGACCCGGCCCGGCTGCTGGCCGACCACGAGCACCTCGTCAGCCCCGTCACCGGCGTCATCTCCCAGCTGGTCAAACAGGACAGCGGCACCGACCTGCTGCACTGCTACCTCGCCGGCACCAACTTCGCCGTCGGCTCCGGCGGCCTCGACGCCCTGCGGGCCGGCCTGCGCAGCCAGAGCTCCGGCAAGGGCATGAGCGACGTCCAGGCCCGGGCCAGCGCCGTCGCCGAGTCCATCGAGCGCTACTCGGGCGTCCACCAGGGCGACGAGGCCCGGATCACCGCCTCGTACCGCGAGCTGGGCGACGACGCCGTCCACCCCAACGCCATCCAGCTCTACAGCGACCAGCAGTACCACGACCGCGACGACTGGAACGCCCGCGGCTCCCACTTCCACCGCGTGTCCGCCCCCTTCGACGAGGACGCCCGCATCGAGTGGACCCCGGTGTGGTCCCTGACCCACCGGCGGCACAAGTACCTGCCCACCGCCCAGCTCTACTACCAGTACCCGGCCGGCGCCCACCCGGCCACGGTCTGGTCGGACTCCAACGGCAACGCGGCCGGCGCCAGCCTGGAGGACGCCGCCGTCCAGGGCTTCATGGAGCTCGTCGAGCGCGACAGCGTCGCCCTGTGGTGGTACAACCGCGTCCAGCGCCCGGAACTGGACCTCGACAGCTTCGCAGAGCCGTACTTCGGCCGCTGGAAGCAGGCCTACCGCGACCTGGGCCGCGAGACCTGGGTCCTCGACCTCACCTCCGACCTCGGCATCCCCGTCGCCGCCGCCGTCTCGCGGCGCACCGACAAGCCCGTCGAGGACATCCTGCTGGCCTTCGGCGCCCACTTCGACATGAAGATCGCCGTCTCGCGCGCCCTGACGGAGATGAACCAGTTCATCGGCGCCGTCCTGCCCATGCAGAGCGACGGGACCGGCGAGTACGCCTTCGACGACCCCGACCAGATCCGCTGGTGGAGCACGGCGACGCTGGAGAACCAGCCCTACCTGCGCCCGCTGCCCGGCCCGGCCCGCACCTACGCCGACCACCCCTACCGGCCCAGCACCGACCTGCTCGACGACCTCGAACGCGCCCGCCGGGTCGTGGAGGAACGAGGCCTGGAGATGCTCGTACTGGACCAGACCCGGCCCGACATCGGCCTGCCCGTCGTCAAGGTGATCGTCCCGGGCCTGCGCCACTTCTGGCCGCGCTTCGCCCCGGGCCGCCTCTACGACGCCCCCGTCCGCATGGGCTGGCTCGACACCCCCACCCGTGAGGAAGACCTCAACCCCATCGGCATGTTCCTGTAACCCGTTCCGGAGACCGCGATGACCACGGCGACCCAGCCCACGATGACCACGGCGACCCAGCCCACCCCACGCACCGAGACCCGCCTCGCCTTCACCTCCGGCGTCGGCGTCCGCTCCGAACCGGACGCCGTCCACGTCACCTTCGGCGGGTGCACCCGGTTCCGCATCCGCAACGCACCCGCCGAGGTCGTCGCCGTCCTGGAGGACCTGGCCCATGGGCCGGCCCCGGCGTCGCAGGCCGACAGCCCGCTCGACGGGGTGTTCGCCCGGCTCAGCCGGCTGCTGCGCCACCACGTCATGGTGGACGGCACCGAAGCGCTCCGCCTGGAGCCCATGGTGCCCGCCGGCGGCCACCACCCGGCCGCCGTCGGCGCGGACACGCCCGTCCGCCTCAGCCGCTTCGCCTTCCTGCGCTCCTATGACGGCGACCTCGTCCTGGAGTCCCCGCTCTCCACGCGCCGGGCCCGGCTGCTGGCCGAGCCCGTCCGCCGACTGGCCGGCGCCCTCGGCGCGGTCACCACCGCCGCCGAACAGGCCCGCACCCTCGGCCTGCCGGTCGAGACCGTCCGGGAACTGCTGGGACACCTGACCGGGACGGGCCTGGCCGACACCGCCGACGAGGACGGGACGTTCGCCGCCGACGGGGACGACGTCCTGCGCCAGTGGGAGTTCCACGACCTGCTGTTCCACAGCCGCAGCCGGTTCGGCCGCCACGACTACCCCGTCGGCGGGGTGTTCCCCTTCCGCGGGGTGATCGAGCCCCGCCCCGCGGTCAGGCCCCTCCCGGACGGCCCCGTGGTCCCGCTGCCCCGCCCCCGGCTGGAGGACGTCCTCGCCGCCGACGCCCCCCTGACCACCGTCCTGGAGACCCGGCAGTCCGTCCGCGGACACGGCGCCGAGCCACTGGACCTGGCCCGGCTCGGCGAGTTCCTCTACCGGACCGCCAGGGTCCGTGCCGTCACCGGACCGCGCCCCGAGGAGGGCATGCCCTACCCGGCCTCCTCCCGCCCGTACCCGACCGGCGGCGCCTCGTACGACCTGGAGCTCTACCTCTCGGTCCACCGCGTCGCGGGCCTGGAGCAGGGCATGTACTTCTACGACCCGGCCGGGCACCGTCTGGTCCTGGTCAACTCCGACGCGGACGACCGCGACGCCATGCTCGGCGTGGCCCGCATCGCGGCGGGCGGCATCGACACCCCGGACGTGCTGATCACCGTCACCTCCCGCTTCCAGCGCCTGTCGTGGAAGTACCGCTCCATCGCCTACGCGGCGACGCTGAAGAACGTCGGCGTGCTCTACCAGACCATGTACCTGGTCGCCACGGGCATGGGCCTCGCCCCGTGCGCCCTCGGCGGCGGCGACTCCGACCTGGCCGCCCGCACCCTGGGCCTGGACTACCTCCAGGAGTCCTCGGTCGGCGAGTTCCTCCTGGGCTCCCGCCCCGCCCACCCGGCCCCCGCCGCACACACCACCTGGACCCCGCTCAACGACGCCACCTGGCACACCCACACCCCCCCCGCCCCCCCCCCAACCCCCCCCCCCCCCCCCCCCCCCCCCCCCCCCCCACCCCCCCCCCCCCCCCCCCCCCCCCCCCCCCCCCCCCCCCCCCCCCCCCCCCCCGCGCCCCCCACCACCCCCCCCCCCCCCCCCCCCCCCCACCCCCCCCCACCGCCCCCCCCTCCCACCGCCGCCCCGCCCCGCCCGCCCCCCCGCG
>NZ_WTFF01000233.1 GCF_019400985.1 Streptomyces bambusae | reverse complement strand
GCCGAGGCCCCCGCGACCGCCGAGGCCGCGGAGCCGGCCGCCGCGCCGCGCCGCCGCACCCGGACCCGCAAGGCCGAGTCGCCGGAGGCATAAGCACCACCACGACGGCCCCGGCCTCCCCCGACGGGGAGGCCGGGGCCGTCGCCGTTCCCGGGGCCCGGTCGACCCGTGGCGGCCGGAGTCAGGGACCCTGGGGGACCCGGGGGCCCCAGTCCCCGGTTACGGGCCGGTAGCCTCGCTGTATGAGCAAGCCGCCTCGTCTCACCCTGCCGTCCGCCGCCCGCGCGTACACCCTCCGCACCCCTCGCGGGGACTTCGCCGTGCACGAGGCAGGCGAGCCTGCCCGCGGCACCGCCCTGCTGGTCCCCGGGTTCACGGGCAGCAAGGAGGACTTCATCGGCCTCCTCGAACCGCTCGCGGCCGCCGGCTACCGGGTCCTCGCGATCGACGGCCGCGGCCAGCACCAGAGCCCCGGCCCGCGCGACGAGGCCGCGTACGCCCTGGACGAGCTCACGGCCGACCTGCTCGCGCAGGCCAAGGCGGCGGACGCGGGCCGGGTCCACCTCCTCGGGCACTCCTTCGGCGGTCTCGTCGCCCGCGCCGCCGTCCTGCGCGACGCGACCCCATTCCGCACGCTCACCCTGATGAGCAGCGGCCCGGCCGCCATCGCCCCCGACCAGCAGGCCCGTACCGAGCTGCTGGTCGCCGCGCTGGAGGTGATGCGCGAGGACATGCCGGGGGTGTGGGAGGCCATGCGCGCCCACGACGCCGAGGACACCGCCGCCGACTCCCCGGAGCTGGCCGCCTTCCTGCGGGACCGCTGGCTGGCGACCGTGCCGGAGCAGCTCATCGCGACCGGCCGGGTGCTGGTCTCCGAGCCGGACCGGGTCGCGGAGCTGGCCGGGGTGGACTTGCCGAAGTTGGTGCTGTCCGGGTCCGTGGACTACGCGTGGCCGGTGCCGCTGCTGGACGATATGGCTCTGCGCCTGGGCGCGCGGCGCCGGGTGATCCCCGGGACCGCGCACTCCCCCAATGCCGAGGACCCGGAGGCGACGGCGCGGGCGCTGGCCGAGTTCTGGGACGGCGCTGCCGGCGCTGCCGGCGCTGACGGCGCGACCGGCGCGACCGGCGCGACCGGCGCTACCAGCCGGTAGTTAGCCTGTGAAAAAATTTCGTTAGCGTAGGGAATGTTTGCCCTATACACTTCGTTGACCCCTGTACGAGGAGAACACCGACGAAGGGAGAAGCCGTGCGCTTCGAGATTCTGCGCCTGGACGACGTCGACGGAAACGCCGTGGACAGCACCGTCGTGGACGCGGCCTCCGTCAACCGGATCGTGCAGCAGGCCGCCGCCATTGGCCAGCGCATCCTCATCCGCCCGACCGAGTCCGCGTCCTCCTGACACCGACGCACACCACGCGTTGGCCCCCGCACCGCTCGCCGGTACGGGGGCCTCGTGCTGTACGGGCGCGGCAGCGGGTCAGGCCGCCTGGACGACCTGGAGTACGCCGTTGATGATCTGCTGCACGGCGATCGCGGACAGCATCATGCCCGCCAGCCGGGTCACCAGCACCACGCCGCCGTCCTTGATGACGCGGATGATCAGCAGCGAGTACCGCATGGTCAGCCACAGCACCACGTGCATGGCGACGATGGCCGCCCACACCGACAGCTGGCCGCTGAAACCCTCCGCCTTCTGCACCGCGAGGATCACGGACACGATCGCACCGGGACCGGCCAGCAGCGGCATGCCGAGCGGGACCAGGGCGACGTTCACGTCCTTGGTCTGCTTGGGCTCGTCCGTCTTGCCGGTCAGCAGGTCGAGCGCGATCAGCAGGAGCAGCAGGCCTCCCGCGATCATCAGCGCGGGTACCGAGACGTGCAGGTAGTCCAGGATCTGCTGGCCGCAGAGGCCGAACACGGCGATGACGCCGAACGCCACGCACACCGCCTGCCACGCCATCCGCCGCTGCACCTTGGCGGGCCGGCCCGAGGTCAGCGCCAGGAAGATCGGCGTGATCCCCGGCGGGTCCATAATCACAAAAAGGGTGAGAAAAAGGGATCCGAAGACTGCGAAATCGAACACAAAGATGCCTTGCAGGAGTGGTGGTACGAGAACAGCAGCGGCGACGTCGCCGCACGGAGGACGGGAGAAGCGGGCGAAGCGGGCGCCTGCGCGGGCCCAGGACCGAGCTAAGCGTCGGCGGCGGCGCGTCCGCCCGCGCCCGGCACCGGGAAGGCGCCGGCGGCACGGCGGGTGATCTCGCCGTAGATCTCGGGGTCCGTCGTGAAGTCCCCGAGCCGGCAGGTCTTGCGGCTGCCGTGGTAGTCGCTGGAACCGGTCGTCAGCAGGTCCAGCTCGGACGCGAGCGAGCGCAGCCGTGCGCGCGTGGCGTCGTCGTGGTCCATGTGGTCGACCTCGATGCCGTCCAGCCCGGCGGCCGCCAGTTCCGCTATCGCGCTCTCCGGCACGATCTGCCCGCGCTTGGCGGCGCCCGGGTGCGCGAAGACGGTGACCCCGCCGGCCGCCTTGACCAGGCGGATCGCCTCGAACGGGTCGAGCTCGTGCTTCTCCGCGTACGCGCGGCCGCCGTCGGCCAGCCACTGCGGCGTGAAGGCGTCCGAGACGGACCCGACGACGCCCAGCTCGACCATGGCGGTCGCGATGTGCGGGCGGCCCACGGAGCCGTCGCCGGCGATCCGGGCGACCTGCTCCCAGGTCACGGGCACGCCGAGCGCCTGGAGCTTGCCGATCATCGTCTGCGCCCGCGGCACCCGGTCGTCGCGCACCAGCTCCCGCTCCCGGGCCAGGTCCGGCTCGGTGGGGTCGAAGAGGTACGCGAGCATGTGCAGCCCGACCCCGTCCAGCCGGCAGGACAGCTCCGCGCCGGTGACCAGCGTCAGCCCCTCGGGGAGCGCCGCGATCGCCTCCGCGTGGCCGCCGACGGTGTCGTGGTCGGTCAGCGCGACGACGTCCAGCCCGGCGGCGGCCGCGTTACGGACCAGCTCGGCCGGGGTGTCCGTACCGTCGGACGCCGTGGAGTGGGCGTGCAGGTCGATGCGCACGGCACGGCTCCAGGGGCTTGACGGACGGGGACACCTCAGGATAACCGGGCCGCAGGGCGCCCCGGCCCCCGGCCCGAAGGGTGAGACGCCGGGACGGCCACAGGATGCGCGGGCCGGCGGCTACAGCATGCGCGCCCCGACGGCTACAGGATCCGCGGGCTCAGCGCCCCGCACGGCAGCATCTCGACCTCCGCGCCCGCGTCCCGCAGATCGGCCAGGACCAGCTCGTCGTACATCAGCAGTCCCGACTGCTCGGGCCACACCACGGCCCACAGCCACAACCCGCGCGCCTCCCCGGCGAACACGGCCCGGTCCTCCGGGGCGCCCTTGACGTGCCACAGGGGCGTGGGCCGGCCGGCCGCGAGCATCTTGGCGACGGGCGGGGCGGAGACGTCGATGTACGGGCCGGGGTCGGGGCCGTCGATGCCCGCGTACCGCGCGCCCAGGCCCACGCCCAGCTCCTCCGCGATCAGCAGCAGCTCGCCCATGCCGCCGAGCGGGCCGGGCCCCGAGCAGGCCACCGCCGTGGCGCGGCCCCCGCTGCGGTCGTCACCGGCCTGGGCGACGCCGGTGAAGAGCCAGCCGATGGGCAGCGGCCAGGGCATCCACACGGGAACCTTGGCCCGGCGCACCACGACCGAGAGGGCTTCGACACTGGGTGGGATGACGGGCTGCAGGGGGTGAACAGGCCCGTGCACCGCGCACTGCCAGGAGTCGGAGAAAAGACCGGGCGCCCTGACCCGGCCACCGCACTTCGGGCAACTCGGTTCACCCCTCATAAGAAGCCACGCTCCTCCCCGGTCGCGCCCGCGTCAAGGGACGATCACCCGTCCGGATGCGATCGGTACCCCCGGTGGCCGTTGGTCAGTCCGCCGTTCGCCGATCCGCCGCGACGTACCCGACCTACCCGACGTACGCGATGTATCAGTCCAACGCGACGGACGTACGCCGAGGGTCCCGCAGATCGGTGCCGCGCGCGAGCCAGCGCTCCTGGAGCGCCGCCGCGCCGTGGACCCGCTTCCACGCAGCCTCGTTCGGCGTCATCGGCAGCAGCGGCAGGAACCGCACCGGGTCCATCGGCGGGTCCAGTTCCAGGTCCTCCACCAGCCCGCCCGACTCGGCGACGAGCACGGAGCTGAACGGCGCGCCCGGCCAGAGCGGGTCGCCCACGTCCAGCGAGGCGCCGGGGGCCACGACGAGGCCCTCGACCTGCGGCGAGGCGGCGAGCACGGCCAGCGGCCGCAGCACCTTGTCGGTCTCGGCGAGCCCCGCCCGCACGGTCAGCACCAGTTCGGCCCGCGGCCCACGCACGGGGTCGGCGACGACGGCGGTGGGATCGGTCATGGACTGCGCGGACATGCCGAGCGTGGCGTACCGCACGAGGTCCCCCTCCATGAAGCGGAGGACCTCGATGCGGTCGGTACCCAGGAAGGTGACGGCGGCGCGGGCGTCGGGCTCCCCGAGCGCGGAACGCAGCCGGGCCTCGACGATTGCCAGAAGATCTGCCATGCCGCGAGCATAGATCTCATATGCAGCGGGTAAAGCCAGAGTTTTGACCA
This sequence comes from Streptomyces bambusae, assembly GCF_019400985.1. Classification (GTDB taxonomy): domain Bacteria; phylum Actinomycetota; class Actinomycetes; order Streptomycetales; family Streptomycetaceae; genus Streptomyces; species Streptomyces bambusae_A. The sequence continues at coordinate 7,245 of NZ_WTFF01000233.1, read as the reverse complement.
TCTGTCGGCTGATAGTGTTGACCGCTGGTCGGGGCGCACGCTCACGACTGCTCCCAGCACGGGCTGGTGGAGCGGTCCGGCGCCCCGGGACAGGACATCCCCTACGGGGGACCGGCCGGAGGAGGTGGGGCTGCGATGGATCGAAGTCGACCGTGCAGTACCAACCGCTCCACCCCGGGCGCCTCCCGCCCGTCTTGATCTTCTGATCGACACCCGTCCTGTGCCTTCCCCCGCCGTTCGCCCGGCGCGTGCGGAGGGTCTCCCACCCGTGCGGTCCTCACCGTACGAAGGAGCTGCCATGTCGATGATCCGTGACCTCCGTGCGGCCGTACGTCCCTCGCTGCGCAAGCCCACCCCCGTCCAGCCCGGCTACGACTCCACCCGCGACCCCTCGGCGAGCAGCGCGGTCGTCGACTGCGCCGTGTACCGCGACGGGCGGCGGCAGCTGGGCACCGCCTGTCTGACCCCGCGCGAGGCGATGCGCCGCGTCCGGGGCGAGGGCGGCTTCGCCTGGATCGGCCTGCACGAGCCGACCGAGGCCGAGTTCGCCGGTATCGCCGCCGAGTTCGGACTGCACCCGCTGGCCGTCGAGGACGCGGTGCACGCGCACCAGCGGCCGAAGCTGGAGCGCTACGACGACACCCTCTTCACCGTCTTCAAGACGATCCACTACGTCGAGCACGCCGAACTGACCGCCACGAGCGAGGTCGTGGAGACCGGCGAGGTGATGTGCTTCACCGGCCCGGACTTCGTCATCACCGTCCGGCACGGCGGCCAGGGCTCCCTCAAGGGGCTGCGGCACCGCCTCCAGGGCGACCCGGAGCTGCTGGCCAAGGGCCCCTCGTCGGTGCTGCACTCGATCGCCGACCACGTGGTGGACGGCTACATCGCGGTGGCGGCGGCCGTGCAGGACGACATCGACGAGGTGGAGAGCGACGTCTTCGCCGCGCCCGCCAAGGGCAGTCCGCGGGGCACGGACGCGGGCCGGATCTACCAGCTCAAGCGCGAGGTGCTGGAGTTCAAGCGGGCGGTCTCGCCGCTGCTGCGCCCGATGGAGCTGCTGAGCGAGCGGCCGATGCGGCTGGTCGACCCGGACATCCAGAAGTACTTCCGGGACGTGGCCGACCACCTGGCCCGGGTGCACGAGCAGGTCGTCGGCTTCGACGAGCTGCTGAACTCGATCCTCCAGGCGAACCTGGCCCAGGCGACCGTCGCGCAGAACGAGGACATGCGCAAGATCACCTCGTGGGCGGCGATCATCGCCGTGCCGACGATGATCTGCGGCGTGTACGGGATGAACTTCGACCACATGCCGGAGCTCCAGTGGGAGTACGGCTATCCCACCGTGATGGCCGGGATCGTCGGCACGTGCTTCGTCATCCACCGGGCCCTGCGGCGCAACGGCTGGCTGTAGGGGCGGCCCACCACGTTCGTCCCTGCGCCCCCTAACCTGTGCGCATGACTCTCAGCGCGCTCCAGCTGGCCCTCGTCGAGGAGGCCACCAAGAAGTCCGGGCTCATCTGGGTCCGGGGCACCGGGCCGGACCGGGCGCTGTGGCACGCCTGGGTGGACGGCGCCGCGCACGTGCTGGGCGACGGGCCCGGGGAACAGCCGTTCCCGGGGCTCGCCGACGGTGCGACCGCCGAGGTCACGGTGCGCAGCAAGGACAAGGGCGGCCGGCTGGTGGCCTGGACGGCCAAGGTGAGCGAGCTGCGGCCGCACGGCGAGGAGTGGGAGGCGGCCGTCGCCGAGCTCAAGGGCAAGCGGCTGAACGCGCCGGACTCGGAGGAGATGACGCAGCGCTGGGCGCGCGAGTGCCGGCTGCTGCGGCTGGAGCCGGCCGAGGTCCACGAGGCGCTGCCGGGCGGGTCGCTGGCCGCGCACCCGCTGCCGTCGCCGGCGGTCACGCGCCGGCCGATCCCGGCGGGTCTGCCGAGGCTACTGCTGAAGCGGAAGAAGACCGCGCGCGGCTGACGCCGCGCAGGGCCGGGGGCCCCGGGCCCCGTTCATGGGCTGAGCCCCGGCTCCGGTTTCGGGGGCTCCGCCCCCGGACCCCCGCGCCTCAAACGCCGGCGGGGCTGGATATGGCCGAGGCTGGATCTGGACGGGCTCAGCCGGCGACGTTCGAGCCCTGGCCTGCTGAGGACTTCTGGCTCGCGGAGGGGGACGGCTTCGTGGCCGGGCCGGACCCCGAGCCCGTGCCGTCCTTCGTGGTCGGGAGTTGGGAGCCGTAGTCGACCGTCTGGTCCTGCGTCGGCGGGGTGAGCTGGAAGGCCTGGCCCCACTCGGCGAGGTCCACCCGGCCCGCGCCGCCCGCCCGCTCCATGCGCAGCGGGTACGGGGTGCCCTGCAGCGAGACCGACAGCTTGCCGCCCTTGCCCTTGTCCGCGGTGAGCTGCACGGCCCGGGTGGGCCCGACCTTGGTGTAGTCCTCCACCTTGGCGAGCTTGCCGTCGAGGCCGAGCAGCCCGTCCAGCAGGACGTGCATGTCGGTGAAGCCGCGGAACTGCTTGTACGTCGGGTCGCTCTGCGGCACCTTCACGTACTTGTCGGTGAGCTTGCCGGCCGACTCGGACTGGCCCCAGAACGCGGCGTCCGCCTTCAGGTAGAGGGCCTCCCCCACCCGCAGCACCTGGAAGGTGTTCTCGGGGGACTTCACCTCGCCGGAGCCGCCGTCGGACTTCAGCCGCATGTCGAGGGTGAAGGTCTTGCCGCCGACGACGAGCGTGCCCGACAGGTGCACGGAGTCCGCGGCGCCGGCCGCCGCCCGCGCCTTGTCCTCGATCTGGTCGGCGGAGAGTTTGCCGACGCCGTTGGTGCCCTCGTCGGGGTCCGTCCCGCAGCCCGTGCCGGTGACGGCGAGGCCCGCGCACAGGGCGCCCACGAAGGCGGCCCGGCGCAGCCGTACGGCAGGGGAGTACGCGGTCACGGGCGGGTGCCTCTCGTCGTGGGGTCGGGCTGGGCACTGCCCCGGCCTGCGGCCGGGCGCCCCCACCCGGCGGCGGCAGGGGGGAGCAGCAGGCAGCGTACCGCCCGCCGGTGACGGGCCGGGGCCCCGGGCGGACCCTCCCACCAGGGCGGTTTCCGCGGCCGGGGGTAGCCTGAGGGACGGCGGGGGCTCCAGGACGGCTCCAGGACGCCGTACGGCAGCCGCTCGGCGGGCGCGTACGGCCGTCCCAGGGCCGGCAGGAGACCCGGCCGCCCAGGTAACAGGCCGGGAACAGGCCAGGACGGTCGCGACGCCCGAGGAGGCGCACAGGATGGCAGCAGGCGCCCCGCGGATCTTCGTATCGCACCTGTCGGGCGTGCCGGTCTTCGACCCGAACGGCGACCAGGTGGGCCGGGTGCGCGACCTGGTGGCGATGCTGCGCGTCGGCGGCCGGCCGCCGCGGCTGCTGGGCCTGGTGGTCGAGGTGGTCAGCCGGCGGCGGATCTTCGTGCCGATGACCCGGGTGACGGGCGTGGAGTCGGGGCAGGTCATCACCACGGGCGTGGTCAACATGCGGCGCTTCGAGCAGCGCCCCACCGAGCGGCTGGTCCTCGGCGAGCTGCTGGACCGCCGGGTGCAGCTGGTCGCCGACGGGACCGAGGTGACGGTCCTGGACGTGGCCATCCGGCAGCTGCCGGCCCGCCGCGAGTGGGAGATCGACCGGATCTTCGTCCGCAAGGGCAAGGGCGGGGCGCTGCGCCGGCGCGGGGAGACGCTGACCGTGGAGTGGTCGGCGGTCACCGGCTTCTCGCTGGAGGAGCACGGGCAGGGCGCCGAGAACCTGGTCGCCACCTTCGAGCAGCTGCGCCCCGCCGACCTCGCGAACGTCCTGCACCACCTGACCCCGAAGCGGCGCGCGGAGGTGGCCAACGCCCTCGACGACGACCGGCTCGCGGACGTCCTGGAGGAGCTGCCCGAGGACGACCAGATCGAGATCCTGGGCAAGCTGAAGGAGGAGCGGGCGGCCGACGTCCTGGAGGCGATGGACCCGGACGACGCGGCCGACCTGCTGTCGGAGCTGCCGGCCGACGACCAGGAGCGGCTGCTGACGCTGATGCAGCCGGAGGACGCGGCCGACGTGCGCCGGCTGCTGTCGTACGAGGAGAACACCGCCGGCGGTCTGATGACCACGGAGCCGATCGTGCTGCGCCCGGACGCCACGATCGCCGACGCGCTGGCCCGCGTACGGCAGGCGGACCTGTCGCCGGCGCTGGCGGCGCAGGTGTACGTGTGCCGGCCGCCGGACGAGACGCCGACGGGCAAGTACCTGGGCACGGTGCACTTCCAGCGGCTGCTGCGGGACCCGCCGTTCACGCTGGTCAGCGCCGTCGTGGACACGGACCTGCCGCCGCTGCGGCCGGACGCCTCGCTGCAGGCCGTGACCAGCTATCTCGCCGCGTACAACATGGTCGCGGTGCCCGTGGTCGACGAGAGCGGCTCGCTGCTGGGCGCCGTCACCGTGGACGACGTACTGGACCACCTGCTGCCGGAGGACTGGCGGGAGACGGATCTGCATTCGGGGGAGAGGGTCGTCCATGGCTGAGCGGGGACGCTCCTCCGAGCCGGGCCGGGACCAGGCGCGCGAGCGGCGCCGGGAGCAGATCCGGGCGCGCCGCGAGGCCGCGCGCGCGGCCCGGGAGCAGGGGCTGGCGGAGCGGGAGCGGGAGCGGCTGGAGGAGCTCTCGGAGCGGGTCCGCGGCAAGGCCGCGGCGATGCCGTCGGGGTCGAGTGCGCTGACGCGGTCGCCGCGCGCCCGGCTGGACACGCCGCGCGCCGACCGGCGGCGGCTGCTGCCGGTGTACGACCCGGAGGCCTTCGGCCGCTTCTCCGAGAAGATCGCCCGCTTCCTCGGCACGGGCCGGTTCATCGTCTGGATGACGCTGGTCATCATCGTGTGGGTGCTGTGGAACATCTTCGCGCCCGCGCACCTGCGCTTCGACGAGTACCCGTTCATCTTCCTGACGCTGATGCTGTCGCTGCAGGCCTCGTACGCGGCCCCGCTGATCCTGCTGGCGCAGAACCGCCAGGACGACCGGGACCGCGTCAACCTGGAGCAGGACCGTAAGCAGAACGAGCGGTCCATCGCGGACACCGAGTACCTGACCCGGGAGATCGCGGCGCTGCGGATGGGCCTGGGCGAGGTGGCGACCCGCGACTGGATCCGCTCCGAGTTCCAGGACCTGATCAAGGAGATGGACGAGCGGCGGCTGTTCCCGGTGGAGAGTGACGAAGGCGACCGCTGAGAGGCTTACCGGACGCCTGCTACCGAGCCGTACCATCGGGGTCATGGCTACCGACACAAGCTCCGCCGCCGTGCCCGAGCAGGATGCGATCCTGGACGCGCTGGCGACGGTGAACGACCCCGAGATCCACCGGCCGATCACCGAGCTCGGCATGGTCAAATCGGTGGAGGTCGGCGACGGCGGGGCGGTCGCCGTGACCGTCTACCTCACCGTGTCGGGCTGCCCCATGCGCGAGACCATCACCCGTAACGTCAGCGAGGCCGTGGCCAAGGTCCCCGGCGTCACCTCGGTCGAGGTGTCGCTGGAGGTGATGAGCGACGAGCAGCGCAAGGAGCTCGCGGCGGCCCTGCGCGGCGGCACCGCCGAGCGCGAGGTCCCGTTCGCCAAGCCCGGCTCGCTGACCCGCGTGTACGCGGTCGCCTCCGGCAAGGGCGGCGTCGGCAAGTCCTCGGTCACGGTCAACCTGGCCGCGGCGATGGCGGCGGACGGCCTGAAGGTCGGCGTGGTCGACGCCGACATCTACGGGCACAGCGTGCCGCGCATGCTGGGTGTGGACGGCAGGCCCACCCAGGTCGAGAACATGATCATGCCGCCGTCCGCCAACGGTGTGAAGGTCATCTCCATCGGCATGTTCACCCCGGGCAACGCGCCGGTCGTCTGGCGCGGCCCGATGCTGCACCGCGCCCTGCAGCAGTTCCTGGCGGACGTGTTCTGGGGCGACCTGGACGTGCTGCTGCTGGACCTGCCGCCGGGCACCGGCGACATCGCGATCTCGGTGGCCCAGCTGGTGCCGAACGCCGAGATCCTCGTGGTCACCACCCCGCAGCAGGCCGCTGCCGAGGTGGCCGAGCGGGCCGGGTCGATCGCCGTACAGACCCACCAGAAGATCGTCGGCGTGGTCGAGAACATGTCCGGCCTGCCCTGCCCGCACTGCGACGAGATGGTCGACGTGTTCGGCACGGGCGGCGGCCAGGTGGTCGCCGACGGCCTGACCCGGACGACCGGCGCCACGGTGCCGGTGCTCGGCCAGATCCCGATCGACGTACGGCTGCGCGAGGGCGGCGACAACGGCAAGCCGGTGGTCCTGGCCGACCCGGACTCCCCCGCCGGCGCGGCCCTGCGCGCGATCGCCGGCAAGCTCGGCGGCCGCCAACGAGGCCTGTCGGGCATGTCCCTGGGCATCACCCCGCGCAACAAGTTCTAGTAGGCGCCCCCGGTGTGGGCAGTCGTTCCGCTGGGCTGGGGGTCCCCCCGGACGGAGTCTGGGGGAGGGTGGGCACACCGGAACGGCGGCCCGCACCGGCCGCGCAGCGTGCCAAAGGGCACCACCGCCCAGCGGTGGTGCCCTTGCTCATGCCCCGCTTACTCGTACGCCGCGAGATCCGCCTGGCTGAAGGCCAGCCCATACGCACTTATGCCCCGCCCATACGCCCCGAGATGGACCCCGCCCGCCGTGGACCCGGCAAGCACCCACCCGAACTCGGACTCCCGGTAGTGGAACGGCGTGGGCACCCCGTCGACAGGCAGCGACAGCATCGACCAGTCAGGCCCGTCGAGATCGTCGGCGAGCTCCCACGCGGTCTCGGTCTGCTGGTCCAGCCAGCTGCTGCGCAGCCCGTGGTCCATCTGACCGGGCCAGGTGTACGCGAGCAGCCCGGAGCCGGCCAGCCACGCGGCCGAGGACACCGAGGTGGCCTCCAGCACGCCGGTGCCGTCACTGCTGCGGCGCAGCGGGTTGCTGGCGACCGTGACGACGACCGCGAAGCGCTCCCGTTCGGCACCGGTCGCCTCGCTGCGGACGGTGGGCTCGTCGCCGTGGCCGACGGAGCCGTGCTCGACCGTGCCGTCGGCGGCGGTGCCGACCTGCATCAGCCAGCGGGGGCCGGTGAAGGCCTCGTCCAGGCCGTACCAGGGGAAGTCGGCCCGCAGGAAGCCCTCGGCGGTGCGGCGGGCCGCGGGGACCGCGGCGGGCTCGGGCGCCGCCCCGGCCACCGGCTCGGCCGCCGTCGGCGC
>NZ_WTFF01000232.1 GCF_019400985.1 Streptomyces bambusae | reverse complement strand
GTCTCGAGGGTCAGTAGGTGGGGATAGAAGACACCCGCCGGCCGGGGGGGAGGCGCCCGAAGGGGGTGCACCGGAGGCGCCCGCCTGCTCCACGGCGGCCGCGGCGGAACCGGCAGCAGCCGAGGTGGGGCCCGCGGTGGCCGGAGCCGGGCCGGAGCCGGTCGGGGACTCCGCCAGGAGGACGTGGCAGTTCGTGCCGCCCAGGCCGAAGGCGCTGACGCCCGCGACGAGGGGGCGGTCGGGGTGGGGCCACGGGCCCGCCTCGGTCTGGACGCGCAGGTGCAGCGCGTCGAGGTCGATGGCCGGGTTGGGGGTGCGGAAGTTCAGGCTGGCCGGCAGGGTGCGGTGGCCGACGGCGAGGGCGGCCTTGATCAGGCCGGCGATGCCGGCGGCGCCCTCCAGGTGCCCGATGTTGGTCTTGGCCGAGCCGACCGGCAGCGGGTCGGCGGCGTCCCGGGCCGCGCCGAGCGCCTCGCCGAGCGCGGCGGCCTCGACCGGGTCCCCGACGGGCGTGCCGGTGCCGTGCAGTTCGACGTACTGCACCTCGGCGGGATCGGTGCCGGCCGCCTCCAGCGCGCGCCGGACCACCTGGGCCTGGACGTCCGCGCTGGGCACGGTCAGGCCGTCGGTGGCGCCGTCGTGGTTGACGGCGCTGCCGAGCAGCACGCAGTGGATCCGGTCGCCGTCGGCGAGCGCCCGCTCCAGCGGCTTGAGCAGCACCAGGCCGCCGCCCTCGCCGCGTACGAAGCCGTTGGCGCGGGCGTCGAAGGTGTGGCAGCGGCCGTCGGGGGACAGCGCGCCGAACCCCTCGGTGAGCTCCGAACTGCCGGGCGCGACACGCAGGTTGACGCCGCCGGCCAGCGCCAGCCCGGCCTCGCCGGAGAGCAGCGCCTGGCAGGCGAGGTGGACGGCGACGAGCGAGGAGGACTGGGCGGTGTCCACGGTCATGCTCGGGCCGTGCAGGCCGAGGGTGTACGAGACCCGGTTGGCGATGACACCGCGGTTGAGCCCGGTGAAGGCGTGCGGGAAGGCCCCGGCGGATCCGGAGCGGCGTACGAGGTCGGCGTAGTCGTCCCAGATCGCGCCGACGAACACGCCGGTGCCGCTGTTCTTGAGCGATGCGGGCAGGACGCCGGCGTCCTCCAGGGCCTCCCAGGCCAGTTCGAGGACGAGCCGCTGCTGCGGGTCCATGGCGGCCGCCTCGCGCGGGGAGATCCCGAAGAAGCGGGCGTCGAAGGTGTCGACCCGGTCGAGGAAGCCGCCGCGCGCGGTGGCCGGTCCGGCGTCCGCCGGAAGGGCGTCGCGGCGCCCCTCGGGCGCCTCGGTGACGGCGTCGGTGCCGTCCCGCAGCAGCCGCCAGTACGCGGCCGGTCCGTCGGCCTGCGGGAACCGGCAGGAGATGCCGATGACCGCGATGGGCCCGGTGGGCCCGGTGGTACGACCCGGTGTCCCGGACGCCTCCGGAGCCGCCGTCGTCTGCCGTGCCGAATTCACCGGGTCAGCCACGATCTCCCCCTTCGCCTGTTTGCCTGATGCGTCTTCAGGACTCCGCCGGGGCGCGGGCGGACCGAGGACCGGGGAATTCCATGCAGACCGTCGAGACGCTGACGTCCACGTCTAAAGGTCGGCTAAAAACCGTTGCCGGTCATCGGGCCGAGGAGCTGCTAGGGGCCCCTAGGGGTGGGAGCAAGGGTTACCGCAGGCACGGGGGCCGAGAAGCATTGCGGAATGTCCCACTCACGTACCACGCGGTGAACGCGTTCCGCGGGAATCCCCGCGACCACCGCCACGGTCAGGAGCCCGTCATGATGACAGCAACAGGAATTCTGGGAACCGGCTCATATCTGCCTGCCGACACAGTCTCCAATCGCGTCGTCGCGGAACGGGCGGGAGTCACCGAGGACTGGATCCTGCAGAAGACCGGAATCCGCGAGCGCCGCTACGCGGCGGAGTCCGAGGCCACCTCCGACCTGGCCGTCGAGGCGGCGCGGGCCGCTCTGGACGCGGCCGGCGTCTCGGCGCGGGAGCTGTCCTGGATCGTGGTGGCGACCTCGACGCCGGACTCCCCGCAGCCGGCGACCGCCTGCCTGGTGCAGCACCGGCTCGGCGCGGTGAACGCGGCCGCCTTCGACCTCAACTCGGTGTGCAGCGGCTTCGTCTTCGGCCTGGTGTCGGCGGCCCGGCTGCTGCCCGGGGCGGACGGGGCCGTCCGCGGGTACGCGCTGGTGATCGGCGCCGACGTCTACTCCCGCATCATCGACCGCGAGGACCGGCGCACCGCCGTGCTGTTCGGCGACGGCGCCGGCGCCGTCGTCCTGGGGCCGGTGCGCCCCGGGTACGGGATCATCGGCTCGCACCTGGCCAGCCGCGGCGACCAGCACGACCTGATCCGGGTGGAGGCGGGCGGCAGCCGGCTGCCCGCGTCCGAGAAGACCGTCGCCGAGGGCCAGCACTGGTTCCGGATGGACGGGCGCGGGGTGCGGGAGTTCGTGGCCGCCGAGCTGCCGCGCGCGGTGCGCGAGGTGCTGGCGGAGCACGGCGTGTCCGCCGCCGAGGTCGACCACTTCGTCCCGCACCAGGCCAACGGCGTGATGCTGACCGAGACCGTGCCGCAGCTGGGCCTGCCGCGGGCGGTCACCCACCTGACCGTCGCCGAACACGGCAACACCAGCGCCGCCTCCATTCCCCTCGCTCTGGACGAGGCGTTCCGGGCCGGGTCGATCCGGGACCGGGACGTCCTGCTGCTGGCCGGCTTCGGCGGCGGCATGTCGCTGGGCACGGTGCTCGTCCGCTGGGACGGCACGGCGGCTCCCGCCTCGCGAAAGGACTCCTCGACATGACCGCATCACCCGCATCACCCGAATCATCCGGAGCACCCGAAGCGCCCCTGGCCGCGCCGCCGTTCGCCACCGCGGCGGTGATCGGCCTGGGCACGGTCGGTTCGGCGTTCGCCCGCTCGCTGGCCCGGGCGGGCGTCACGGTGGTGGCCGTGGAGGCCGACGCCGCCGCGCTGGCCGCGGGACGGGAGCGCACCGAGGGCCCGCTGGCCGGGGAGCCGGATGCGCGCGGGCGGCTCTCGTACACGCTGGACCTCGCGGCGGCCGCGGACAGCGAGCTGGTCCTGGAGGCGGTGCCGGAGGACCACGCCCTGAAGGCCGACGTGCTGCGCCGGGCGCACGGACTGTGCGCGCCGCAGGCGGTGTTCGCGACGACGACCTCGCTGTCGGTGACCCGGGTGGCGGCCGCGTGCGGGCGGCTGCCGCGCACGGTGGGCCTGCACCCGGTGGGGCACGCGCCGGAGGGCGGGGCGGTGGAGGTGGTGACCACCCCGGTCACCGATCCTTCGGTGCGCGAGGCCGCGGTGGCGCTGGTGGCCGCGCTGGGCCGGACCGCGGTGCCGGCCAGCGACCGGCCGGGCTTCACCGGCGGCGGGCTGCTGATGGGGTACCTGGGCGGCGCCGTCGCGATGTACGAACGGCGCTACGCCTCGCGCGACGCCATCGACGCGGCGATGACGCTGGGCTGCGGCCTGCCGCTGGGCCCGCTGGCCCACCTGGACCTGATCGGCCTGGACACCGCCCGGGACACGCTGCGCGGGCTGTACGAGCAGACGGGGCAGGCGCAGTTCCTGCCGCCGCCGCTGCTGGACCACATGGTGACGGCGGGTCTGCTGGGCGCGAAGGCGGGCCGCGGCTTCTACACCTGGCCGGACGGTCCGTCGGGGGCCCCGCAGAAGGCGGCCGCCGAGGCCGCGGCGAGCCGGCCCTCGCAGCCTGTGCGGCCCGTGCGGCGCGTGGGCGTGGTCGGCTCCGGCACGATGGCGGCCGGGATCGCCGAGGTGTTCGCCCGGTCCGGCTTCGAGACGGTGCTGGTGGCGCGTACGGACGTCCGGGCGAAGGCGGCGCTGGAGCGGGTGGCGGGGTCGGTGGAGCGCGGCATCAAGCGCGGCAAGATCAGCGCGGTGGACGGCCGGGCGGCCCTGGAGCGGCTGGTGCCCGCGGACTCGCTGGAGGCCGTGGCCGACTGCGACCTGGTGGTCGAGGCGGTGGCGGAGGACCTCGCGGTCAAGCGGAAGATCTTCCGGGGGCTGGACGCGGTGTGCCGGCCGGGTGCGGTGCTGACCACGACCACGTCGAGCCTGCCGGTGGTGGAGTGCGCCGCGGTCACCTCGCGGCCCGAGGACGTGCTCGGCATGCACTTCTTCAACCCGGCGCCGGTGATGCGCCTGGTGGAGGTGGTCGGCACGGTGCTCACCGCCGAGGACACCCTGGGCACCGTGCACGAGGTGTGCGGGCGGCTGGGCAAGTACGCGGTGGGCATCGACGACCGGGCGGGGTTCATCGTCAACGCCCTGCTGTTCCCGTACCTCAACAGCTCCGTGCGGCTGCTGGAGGAGCACCGGGCGGCCGCCGGGGACATCGACGCGGTGATGACGGCGGGCTGCGGCTACCCGATGGGTCCGCTGACGCTGCTCGACACCATCGGCCTGGACGTGTCGCTGCAGATCCAGAACAGCCTGCACGCCTCCTTCCAGGAGCCCTCCCTGAAGCCGGCCCGGCACCTGGAGCACCTGGTCGACGCCGGGTTCCTGGGCCGCAAGAACGGCCGCGGCTTCCACACGTACTGATGGATGCACACGGATCGATCATCCGCGACTTATGTAACTTCACAAATTTCTGAATGTTCGGTAGAGTCGTATACATGCAGCCCGACATGAGCGTCGACACCGTCCCCCTCTCGTGGTGGATCCTGGCCCTCGCACTGGCCGCGGTGTTCGGCGACTCCCTCCTGCCGATGCTGCCCAGCGGCACCCTCGTGGTGGCCGCGTCCGCGTGGACCGCGCAGCACCGGATCACCCCGGTGCTGCCGGTCCTCGCCGTTGCCGCCGCCTCCTTCCTCGGCGACCTGGCCCTGATCCTGCTGGCGCGGCGCGGAACCACCTGGGTCCACGCGCGCCTGGAGCGGCGGCCGGCCTGGCGGCAGGCGACGGAGCGGATCCAGGGCGGGCTGGCCCACCGGATGGGCCGGGTCGCCCTGGCCGCACGCTTCGTCCCCGCCGGCCGGACCGTCCTGGACATCGCCCTGGGCACCTCACCCGCGCTACGCCCGCGCCACCTGACCTGGTCGGCCCTGGCCGGCCTGCTGTGGGCGGCCTACCTCGTGGGACTCGGCCACCTCGGCACCCGCTGGTTCGACACGGCCTGGCTGGGCCTGGCCGTGTCGGTATGCGCAACCGTCGCAGTCAGCACACTCATCGCCCGAATGGCAACCCGCCGCAGCCCGGCCGCCCCGAAGCCACCGCGAAGCGACGGGTGACCCGGCGTTCAATCCTGGACTCCGGATCCTGCACAGCGCCCCATCGCACGTCGTCCCGGGCAAGCCATTCCAACGACTGGTCACACCAGGCCCCGCATGAGGAAAAACCAAGGGCCAGCACCGAGGGTGCTGGCCCTTGCTGACGGTGCGCGCGCCAACGCGGTGTCCGCCGATGTCCCGTTTCAGCATGGTTTGCAGCCAGTAGCGTCAGGGGGACTGCCCAGGCGGTGCCTAATCCGGCCTGGCTTGTGTCTCAGCGTCAGTCAGAGGATCCCGGCAGAGCAACTTCGAGTTGGACAAACGAGAGCCAACCGATGGCTCATAGACGTGTATGTGACCGAAAAACACCCCTACCAGCCCTGTCGGCAGCGCCGGCAGCTGCACATCGGGACCAAGACACGCAGGTCAGCGGCGGCAAAAGGTTGTCCGTCCATTGGCCCATTCCTGCCAGCACACAACCGTGTGTGGATGGAACGCCAGTGAACCAAAACGGGCGATCATCCACTGCGCACGTCTGTGCGTGCTCGCCGGACTGAGATGATTGGCACGGCACCACACTCGTGGGGGGAGCGCCAACTTCCCCTGCGTGCATGCCTTTTGCAGCCAGTAGCAGCTGGTGAGGCGCCTGCCAGCGCCTCGCCAGCCAATTCGACGAACAGGGGAAGCCTCCATGCCCAGCAGGAACAGCTCCAGCACGCCCGCATCCGCCTTATCTCCCGCGGCCGAACCGACCCGCCTCACCCTCCCCATGGTCCTGGGCCTGATCGCTTTCCCGGTTCTCGGCACAGTCCTCGCCATCACCGGCGTGCCCGCCGCTGAGATCTACCCTCTGCTCGCGTACTGCGGCGCCATCGGCGCCACAGTCCTCATCGTGGCGAGCGGAGGAAGGAAAATGATCGCCGGGCTCGCAGAGCTGGTGTTCCGAGTGAGCCGGTGAGGGCATCTGATGGGACGCTCTGAGAACCCCGTCGACTACACGGTTTCCGAGCGCGGGCACCTCGCATCGCAGCTCCGAGAGTTCCGCTCGGCAGCCGAACTCACCTACGAGCAGCTTTCGCTCAGGAGCGGGCTGTCACCCGCCACCCTGAAGCGCGCCGCAGCCGGCAAGAAGACGCCGACAGAAACAACGGTCGTCAAGTACATCGAGGCATGCGGCGGCACAGGTACCGAGATTGCCGCGGGGATGTCCTACTGGCGGCGGGCTCGGGTTGCTGAGCGCGGGCTCACCAGACGAGCTACCCCCAGCCCTGCTCTCATCGGCACCGAGGGAGATCTGAGCCAAGCCTTGGTCAACGTCTATCAGGCAGACGGCGCTCCCTCTCTACGAGAGATGCAGCGCCGAGCCGGTAAGGAGTGGCTCGCTCTCAGCAGCGCTTCGAGGATCATCAACCGCCAGGCACTCCCGACCACCCCTGACCAAATGCGGGCCTTTCTTCGAGCATGCAATGTCCCGGAGAAGCAACAGAAGCCCTGGCTGGATGCGTGGAACAGGGTCGTCGGCCCCGGGCGGTTCGCTGTCACGAGAACCGAACGCCTGGAGAAGTGGCGGCAGCTGAGGAACTCTGTTGTCCATGGTGACGCGCAGAAGTACGCCGCACTGACATCACCTACTCCTTCCCTGGATGATCGATCCAAGGTCGGGGAGATGTGGCACCGACTGCTCTACGAGTCCTTCGTGACCCTCGACTATGAAGTCTTCGGCAAGCACGTGCGCACCGTCGTCTCATAGCCAGCCTCGTCCCGAGCACATGCGCAGACGGACATGGATCTTGTGCCATGGGCGTCTGCGCATACCCGGTGCGGGTGCGCCTGTCGCGATCGGCCTGCGAGAGTCGATCATTGCCCACCAGGAACGCACCATCGCCGAACTCCCGCCAGGAGGCCACCCGTGACCACCGTGACCGTCTTGCACCCCGGCGCCATGGGATCCGCCGTCGCCGCCCAGGCGGCGGCAGCGGGACACGAGGTGCTGTGGGTACCGGCGGGCCGGAGCGAGGCCACCCGGGAGCGGGCACGCACGGTGGGAGCGGTGCCGGTCGACACCCTGGCGGAGGCCCTGGAACGCAGCGCCGTCGTCCTGTCGGTGTGCCCGCCGCAGGCCGCCGAAGAGGTGGCGGAGCTGGTCGCCGCCCACGGCTTCGCAGGTGTCTACGTCGACGCCAACGCGCTCAACCCGCAGCGGATGCTGCACATCGCCGAGGCCATCGCTCCCGGGACGTCCGTGCTGGACGGTGCGATCTTCGGCCCGCCTCCAGGCGGGGCCCGGACCGCCCGTCTCTACCTGGCCGGGGCAGGCCCAGCGATCGACCTGGTGGAGGGCGTGTTCAAGGACACGGCCCTGCACACCCGCCGGTCGAGCGGCGCCATCGGCTCCGCCTCCGCACTCAAGATGGCCTTCGCCGGCTACCAGAAGGCCGCCCGCACCTTGGCCGGCGTCGCCCACGCCCTCGCCGACGCCCACGGCGTCGGCGCGGAGCTGACCGCAGAGGCCCAGGTCATGGCCTCCGATATCCTCTCCGACCCCGAATACCTCCCCAGCGTCGCGGCCCGCGCCTGGCGCTGGGCGCCGGAGATGCAGGACATCGCCGACACGCTCCGCGCGGCCTGCCTGCCGCCGGACATGGCCGAGGCCGCGGTGACCGTGATGTCGCGCTGGGAGCAGGACAAGGACCGGTACGACCTGTCGGTCGCGGACGTCCTCGCCCACCTGCGGAGGCCCGGCATCTGATCGCAGCAGGCGCCCGACCCACATGTTCACCCAGTGCACTGGGCGGCCGAGGCCGAGAAGTTGTCAGTTGAGCGGTTCGAGGATGTCGGGCTTGCCGTCCACGGCGGGGCCCCAGCCTGCTGGAAGGTGTGCGGCAGCGATTTCGACGGCTTCCTCGGCGGTGTGCGCTCCGCCGATCCGCTCCCGCCCGACGCCCGACGCCCGACGACGAAGGTCCCGGCAACGGGACGGGGGCATGGGTCAGACCTGGCCGTAGAGGGTTGGCAGGTCGATCAGCTGGACGCCGGGGTCGGCCTCGGCGATGGCGTGTGCCTTGTCGTTGAATCCGGCTCCGCCGAGGCAGACGAGCCGGGTGCTGGTGGTGTCGTAGCGGCCTGCCAGGGTGACGAGGTCGCGGATGTGCCGGAGGCGTTCGATGTGGGCAGCTCCCATGGTGTCGTTCCACTTGGCCTCTCCGATGGCCAGGAGTGGCGGCTTGGCGCCATCCGCGATTCCGACGACCGCCACGTCGACCTCATGGCCGGTGCGGGCCTTGGGGTCGTGGACGACACCGTGTCCGACGCGGGCGGGCAGACCGCCCAGAAGCTCGGGGTCGGCGTGATGCAGCGCCCAGTCGCGGCAGACCTGTTCGAAATGGGGTCCCAGGACGTTGCTGACGAAGCGGCGGCGGCTTGCCTGCCAGACCCGGGCCGCGCTGCCGGGGCGTTCGAGCTGGTCCCAGACCGGTCGCATGATCGCGTGGTAGAAGCCGATCAGCGGTTCGGCGATGCGGTAGGTGGGGCGGTTGTCGCGGAAGACATCAGCGTCCCGGTGGAGCAGGCCCGCGTCTTCGAGGACGTTGATGGGGTGGGTGATGTCGGTGGCCTTGCGTTCCAGGTAGCCGGCCATGCCCCCGCGGGTGGCGTTGCCGTCGGCGACGGCGGCCAGGACGGACAGGTACAGGGCGGTGTCGCGGAGGTCGGGTTCTTCGGCCAGCAGGTAGCGGGCCTCGCGGAAGAGGGGGGTCTCGGGATTGAGGACGGTGCGGACGACCCAGTCGTCGAAGTCGTCTGGACCCTTGGGTGTGTCGCCGCGTGCGAACTCGCGCCGGTAGGCGGGAGTGCCGCCCACGATGGCGTTCACCTTCATGGCCAGGTGGGGGTCGGTGATGTCCCAGAACTCGGCGGCGAGGCGGTGGTCGAGGGGGCGGACGACCAGTTCCAGACCCGCCCGTCCGCGCAAGGGGGCGTTGCCGGACAGCAGCCGGCCCATGAAGGACAGCGCGGAGCCGCACAGCAGCAGCCGGGTACGGGAGGCGGTGCGCTGGTCACGCAGCGGCCGCAACGCCTCCTGGATGATCGAAGGCAGCTCGGGGTTGGCCTTGGCGAGGTACGGAAACTCGTCGATCACCACGGGGACGGGCCGCTCCGCGCCGAGCGCGAGCAGTGCGTCGACGGCCTCCGCCCAGTTGGCGAAGTGGAAGGGGCTGGAAGGGCGGACGTGGGTGGTCAGCGCTGCGCTGATCCGTCGTAGCGACTCGGCGTCGGCGGCCTCGGTCGCACCGAAATAGAACCCCCCGGCGGCACGACAGGCGGCATCCAGCAGGAACGTCTTGCCCTGGCGGCGACGCCCCGAGACCACCCCCAACGTCGCGCCGGGCTGTGGATCGGTGATGAACCGGCTCAGCGCCGACCACTCGAAATCCCGGTCGAACATCTCGGCGGGCTTGTCCACGAGCTGCTCCAGATAGAGAAGTACACTTACATAAACCATACCCCTATATTCTGGTGATGGCTCGCAGCGTGCGTCTGCCATGAATGCCACCCTGCCGCCGTCGAGCGGCCTCCCCCGCAGCTCCGCACTCCGAGCCCCTGCCGCGCTCCGCCGAGGAACTCGTACGGCGGCATCATGTCCCGGTCCCGGTGCGGTCCCGCACCGGCTCCCCGGCGGCCATCCGCTTCGGGAGGGCAGACCCGTCGCGGTGGGTGCGCCAGCGGTCCATCAGGGAGTCCAGTTCCAGCTTCACGAAGCTGAAGAAGTCGGCCGTCTCCTCCACGCGCAGCCCGGCGGGCGTGCCCGCCCCCAGGGCCTCCACCCCCTGCTTGAGCGTGGCCGACCAGCGGTTGAGCATCTGGTCCCGGCTGGTCACCGCCTCGTACCAGACGTCGGCGTGCACGCGGTAGATCTCGCGGCGCTCACCGGGGGCGCGCTCCCGGCTGACCATGTGGACCTGCGCGAGGTAGCGCACGGCCCCCGAGACGGCGGCCGGGCTGACCTGGAGGCGGCGCGACAGCTCGGCCGCGCTCAGCGCTCCGGCGTCCTCGGCCAGCAGGCAGGCGAAGACCCGCGCCGGCATCCGGGGCACCCCCGCCGCCACCAGGTCGGCGGCGAACCGCTCGACGAACGCCGACACTTCCTGCCCGTACTCCCGCTCTTCGCCGGCGTTCGCACCCACTTCGTCTCCCTGTGATCGATCGTCAGGCGGCACTCCACTAGCTTCACAATATTCTGAAACTAGAGTATCTTCCGAAATATGATGAAGGCGATCGAGATTGCTGGACTGCACAAGTCGTTCGGCCGCGCCCGTGCCCTCGACGGGCTGGACCTCACCGTCGCCCAGGGCGAGGTCCACGGCTTCCTCGGCCCCAACGGGGCGGGCAAGTCCACGACCATCCGCATCCTGCTGGGGCTCATGCGCGCCGACGGCGGCCGGATCGGCGTACTCGGCGCGGACCCGTGGCGGGACGCGGTCGCCCTGCACCAGCGGATCGCGTACGTACCCGGCGACGTGAACCTGTGGCGCAACCTCACCGGCCGCGACGTGCTCGCCCTCCTCGGCCGGCTGCGCGGCGGCACCGACCCCCGGCGCGCCGCGGAGCTGTCCGAGCGCTTCGGGCTCGACCCGTCGGTCAAGGGCCGGGCGTACTCCAAGGGCAACCGCCAGAAGGTGGCCCTGGTCGCCGCGTTCGCCTCCGACGCCGAGCTGCTCGTCCTCGACGAGCCGACCTCCGGCCTCGACCCGCTGGCCGAGGAGGTCTTCCAGAGCTGCGTCGGCGAGGCGGCCGACGAGGGCCGCACCGTACTGCTCTCCAGCCACATCCTCAGCGAGGTCGAGGCGCTGTGCGACCGGGTGAGCATCATCCGCGCCGGGCGCACGGTCGAGACCGGCACCCTCCAGCAGCTGCGCCACCTCTCGCGCACCTCGGTCACCGCCGAACTGGCGGGCCCGGTGGGCGGGCTGGCCGACCTGGCCGGCGTCCACGACCTGCACGTCCGCGGCAGCCAGGTCCGGCTCCAGGTGGACCCCGACCGGCTCGGCCCGGTCCTGGAGGCGCTGACCGGGAGCGGCGTACGCAACCTCGTCAGCCGCCCGCCGACCCTGGAGGAGCTCTTCCTGCGCCACTACCGCTCCGCACCGCAGCCGGCTCCCGCCGCCGGACCGGCACGGGAACTCGACCCCCACTGAGACACGGCGGCGACAGCCGCCCGCAAGCGGGCAGTCACCACGCGTGCGGCCCCACGGCCGGGGCGCCCCTGCCCCACGTGACGCCGTGAGCACGGCACTCTCCTTCCTCGGTCCTCGGTCCTCGGTCCTCGGTCCTCGGCCGCTCACGCGGCGGGCAGCCGCCACACGCCCGGCCGGACCTCGGCCCACTCCGTGCGCGCACCGCTGCCGCGCACCTGGCGCAGCCAGCGCACGGCGTACGCCTCCAGGCGGCGGTCGCCCAGCCCGGCCGCCAGGTCCAGGCACGCGGCGAAGTGCGGCTCGGCCGCCTCGGGGCCCTCGGTCTCCAGCAGCACCAGGGCCCGCACCCGCTGGGCCTCGTACCGGTCGCGCGGGTCGCCGGGGGTCCGGTCGAGCGCGGGACGAACCGGGGCGATCAGCCGGTCGGCTGCGCCGGCGGCCGCGGCGTCAGCGGCCCTGTCCCGTAATCCCCACAGAAGGTGCCG
>NZ_WTFF01000231.1 GCF_019400985.1 Streptomyces bambusae | reverse complement strand
GTCCCGGCCCTGGCCCGGGTAGGTCCCGGCTGCCGCGTCCCGGCCCGGGCCCGCGGCCGTCCCGCCGCCCCCACCGGCTTCCCCCCTCGCCCCGGCCCCCGGTGACGGGCCCGTCATCGGGGGGCCTCGTATTCCGGGGTCAGGAGGTCGGCGATGTCCAGGACGTGGTGGCCGCGCATCGAGGGGAGGCAGCTGCCGCGGACCGGGCCGATGGCCGAGGCCCAGGCCTCCGGGACGGCCCGTACGCCCGACAGGGCACCGGCCAGGGCGCCCGCGACCGCGGCCGTGGTGTCGGCGTCGCGGCCCATGTTGACCGCGGTCAGCACGGAGTCGGCGAAATCGCCCCCGGCGGCCGCGAACGCGCCGAAGGCCAGGCCGACGGCCTCGGGCGCCAAGTCGGTCCACGGGTAGCCGCCGATCACGACGGCGGAGCGCACCGCGCGCTCCCCGCGCGGCGCCGCCGTGACCGCCCGCCGCAGGGAGCGGGCCGTCCAGGAGTCGGACGGGATCACGGACAGCGCCGCCGAGACCACCGAGGCCGGGCTGCCGCCCGCCATCGCCGCCGCGACGCCCGCGGCGACGGCCTGGCCGCCGTAGATCCCCTCGCCGTCGTGGCTGACCGAGCCGTCGATCGCGACCAGCCGGGCCGCCTCGGCGGGGCGGCCGGCCGCGAACACCCCGAACGGGGCCGCCCGCATCGCCAGCCCGTCCGACCACGCGTGCCGGTGCTGCGCGGAGATGGGCGCCGCCAGGCCCCGGCGCAGGTTCTCCAGCGTGCCGCGCTCGGAGAAGCCGGCCCCGCGGAACGGTCCCTCGTCCAGGTCGGCGATCCAGTGGTGCCAGGCCCGCTCCACGTGGGAGACGGTGAGTGCCGAGCCGTGCCGGGCCAGCAACAGGCCCGAGAAGATGGCGTACTCGGTGTCGTCCGTACCGGCCGGGTCGTCGGAGACGAAGCCCTCGATCCGGCCCCAGCGTGCCCGGATCTGCGACGGCTTCATGTTCTCCGCCGGGGCGCCCAGCGCGTCGCCCACCGCGAGTCCCAGAAGAGCGCCCCGGGCCCGTTCGAGGAGGACCTGCGGATTGCATGCAATCAGCTCCATGGCGGCGCCTCTCCACTTGGTGGGACCCGGTCGTGAGCCCATGGGGGATTTGTGCCACGGAGAGGGGTTCGTCGCCAGGCGCGAAACACCCGCCGCGATCCCCCGTCACCCGGTCGCCGAGGCACAAAACCCCAGGTAAGTACGGCCTTCCTTGCTGGCGGGCGACGGAAATCGTGCGTAGTTTCGAGGTGTTGGAGGCGGAGGGTGCCCGCATGCATCCGGTCGTACGCCAGGGGAGAGCACAAGGGGAGAACTCCGGCATGTCCATCATCGACGTCGAGGCGCCGCTGCACGGGGCCCACCGCGACAACCACACCCACCGGGACGTCAACGGCGGGTGGCTGCGCCCGGCCGTCTTCGGCGCGATGGACGGGCTCGTCTCCAACCTCGCGCTGATGACCGGCGTGGCCGGCGGCGCGGCCGCCCCACAGACCGTGGTCATCGCGGGCCTGGCCGGTCTCGCGGCGGGCGCCTTCTCCATGGCGGCCGGCGAGTACACCTCCGTGGCCTCGCAGCGCGAGCTGGTCCTGGCGGAGCTCGACGTGGAGCGCCAGCAGCTGCGCAAGCACCCGGTGGACGAGATGGAGGAGCTCGCCGAGCTGTACGTCTCGCGCGGTGTGACCCCGGCCCTGGCCCGCGAGGTCGCCATGCAGCTGTCGCGCGACCCCGACCAGGCGCTGGAGATCCACGCCCGCGAGGAGCTCGGGATCGACCCGGACGACCTGCCGTCGCCGATGGTGGCAGCCGTGTCCTCGTTCGGCTCGTTCGCACTGGGCGCGCTGCTGCCCGTCCTGCCGTACCTGCTGGGGGCGACCGTCCTGTGGCCGGCCGTGGCCCTGGCGCTGCTCGGGCTGTTCCTGTGCGGCGCGGTCGTCGCCCGGGTGACGGCGCGGTCGTGGTGGTACAGCGGGCTGCGCCAGCTGGCCCTGGGTGGCGCGGCCGCCGGTGTGACGTACATCCTGGGAACCTGGATCGGTACCGCCGTAGGCTGAACGCCCCAGGAGTGAGACACTATGCAGCGCTCCACATAAGTAGTGGATTACCCGGCGGTTTCGATTCCGTGTCCGCCGGGCATGACACCCCTGCGCCCGGGCAATGAAGCCTGCTTGCGCCCCGGACCTCCGCCCGCACCTTTCGCCTGCGAAGGTCCCCTTTTCGCCTCGTGCAGTGTCCGCATGCTGAAACGCGATATCCGGTTCCCGGGATTGCGGTCATCATGTAACCTGCACGAAATTTCAAGCAGAGGGCCAACGTCGTCCCTCGGCACTGCACATGCCACGACGACGACGGGAGAGCCGATGCGTTCCGCATCCACGCACTCCGCGACCGGCCCGAGCAGCACCGCCTGGTCGCCCATGGACGGTCGCCCTGCCCAGCAGGGCATGTACGACCCGCGCAACGAGAAGGACGCCTGCGGCGTCGGCTTCGTGGCGAACCTCACCGGCGAGGCCAGCCACACTCTCGTCGAGCAGGCCCTGACCGTCCTGCGGAACCTCGAGCACCGCGGCGCCACCGGCTCCGAGCCGGACTCGGGCGACGGTGCGGGCATCCTGTCCCAGGTGCCGGACGCCTTCCTGCGCGAGGTGGCCGGCTTCGAGCTCCCCGAGGCCGGCGCGTACGCGGTCGGCATCGCCTTCCTCCCCGCCGACGGCACCGCACAG
The DNA here is from genome assembly GCF_019400985.1 of Streptomyces bambusae. Classification (GTDB taxonomy): domain Bacteria; phylum Actinomycetota; class Actinomycetes; order Streptomycetales; family Streptomycetaceae; genus Streptomyces; species Streptomyces bambusae_A. The sequence goes on along the minus strand of NZ_WTFF01000231.1, from coordinate 9,254 downwards.
GCCGTCGCCGTGGAGCAGATCGAGGCCATCGCGGCCGAGGAGGGCCTCACCGTCCTCGGCTGGCGCGAGGTCCCCGTCACCCCGGACCTGCTCGGCAACGGCGCCCGCGCCACCATGCCGGCCTTCCGCCAGCTCTTCGTGACCGACGGCACCGGCACCGGCACCGCCGCCAGCACCAGCACCGCCGCCAGCACCGGCATCGCGCTGGACCGCAAGGCCTTCGTCCTGCGCAAGCGCGCCGAGCGCGAGGCGGCCACGTACTTCCCGTCGCTGTCCGCCCGGACCATCGTCTACAAGGGCATGCTGACCACCGGGCAGCTGGAGCCCTTCTTCCCGGACCTCTCCGACCGCCGCTTCGCCTCCGCGATCGCCCTGGTCCACTCGCGGTTCTCCACCAACACCTTCCCCAGCTGGCCGCTGGCCCACCCGTACCGCTTCGTCGCCCACAACGGCGAGATCAACACGGTCAAGGGCAACCGCAACTGGATGACGGCCCGCGAGTCCATGCTCGCCTCGAACGCCTTCGGCGAGGGCGCGCTGGACCGGATCTTCCCGATCTGCACCCCGGACGCCTCCGACTCCGCCTCCTTCGACGAGGTCCTGGAGCTCCTGCACCTCGGCGGCCGCAGCCTGCCGCACAGCGTGCTGATGATGATCCCCGAGGCGTGGGAGAACCACACCTCCATGGACCCGGCCCGCCGCGCCTTCTACCAGTACCACTCCACGATGATGGAGCCCTGGGACGGCCCGGCCTGCGTCACCTTCACCGACGGCACCCAGGTCGGCGCGGTCCTCGACCGCAACGGCCTGCGCCCCGGCCGCTACTGGGTCACCGACGACGGCCTGGTCGTCCTCGGCTCCGAGGTCGGCGTCCTCGACATCGACCCGGCCAGGGTCGTCCGCAAGGGCCGCCTCCAGCCCGGCAGGATGTTCCTCGTCGACACCGCCCGGAAGCGGATCGTCGAGGACGACGAGATCAAGGCCGAGCTCGCGGCCGCCGCCCCGTACGCGGACTGGCTGGAGGCCGGCGAGATCGAGCTGACCGACCTGCCCGAGCGCGAGCACATCGTGCACACGCACGCCTCGGTCACCCGCCGCCAGCAGACCTTCGGCTACACCGAGGAGGAGCTGCGCGTCATCCTCGCGCCGATGGCCCGCACCGCCGCCGAGCCGATCGGCTCCATGGGCACGGACTCGCCGATCGCGGCCCTGTCCGAGCGCCCGCGGCTGCTCTTCGACTACTTCACCCAGCTGTTCGCGCAGGTCACCAACCCGCCGCTGGACGCCATCCGCGAGGAGCTCGTCACCTCGCTCGTGTCCTCCCTGGGCCCCGAGGGCAACCTGCTGGAGCCGACCGCCGCGTCGTGCCGCAGCGTCACCCTGCCCTTCCCGGTGATCGACAACGACGAGCTGGCCAAGCTCATCCACATCAACGCCGACGGCGACATGCCCGGCATGGCGGCCGCCACCCTCTCGGGCCTGTACCGGGTCTCGGGCGGCGGCGAGGCGCTGGCCGCGCGCCTGGACGAGATCTGCGCCGAGGCCGACGCCGCCATCGACAGCGGCGCCCGCCTGATCGTCCTGTCCGACCGCCACTCGGACGCCGAGCACGCGCCGATCCCCTCGCTGCTGCTCACCTCCGCCGTCCACCACCACCTCATCCGCACCAAGCAGCGCACCCAGGTGGGCCTGCTGGTCGAGGCCGGCGACGTCCGCGAGGTCCACCACGTCGCGCTGCTCATCGGCTACGGCGCGGCCGCGGTCAACCCGTACCTGGCCATGGAGTCGGTCGAGGACCTGCTGCGCGCCGGCACCTTCATCGAGGGCATCGAGCCCGAGCAGGCCATCAAGAACCTGATCTACGCCCTCGGCAAGGGCGTGCTGAAGGTCATGTCCAAGATGGGCATCTCCACCGTCGCCTCCTACCGCGGCGCCCAGGTCTTCGAGGCCGTCGGCCTCGACGACGCGTTCGTCGAGAAGTACTTCAACGGCACCGCCACCAAGATCGGTGGCGCCGGCCTCGACGTCGTCGCCCAGGAGGTGGCCGCCCGCCACGCCAAGGCCTACCCGGCCTCCGGCATCGCCCCGGCGCACCGCGCGCTGGAGATCGGCGGCGAGTACCAGTGGCGCCGCGAGGGCGAGCCGCACCTGTTCGACCCGGAGACGGTCTTCCGCCTCCAGCACGCCACCCGCAACCGCCGGTACGACATCTTCAAGAAGTACACGGACCGGGTCAACGAGCAGTCCGAGCGCCTGATGACGCTGCGCGGCCTGTTCGGCTTCACCTCCGACCGCCCGTCGATCCCCGTCGACGAGGTCGAGCCGGTCTCCGAGATCGTCAAGCGCTTCTCCACCGGCGCCATGTCGTACGGCTCCATCTCCAAGGAGGCGCACGAGACCCTCGCCATCGCCATGAACCAGCTGGGCGGCAAGTCCAACACCGGCGAGGGCGGCGAGGACCCCGACCGCCTGTACGACCCGGCCCGCCGGTCCGCCATCAAGCAGGTCGCCTCCGGCCGCTTCGGCGTCACCAGCGAGTACCTGGTCAACGCGGACGACATCCAGATCAAGATGGCCCAGGGCGCCAAGCCCGGCGAGGGCGGCCAGCTGCCCGGCCACAAGGTCTACCCGTGGGTCGCCAGGACCCGGCACTCGACCCCTGGCGTCGGCCTGATCTCCCCGCCGCCGCACCACGACATCTACTCCATCGAGGACCTGGCCCAGCTGATCCACGACCTCAAGAACGCCAACCCGGCCGCGCGCATCCACGTGAAGCTCGTGTCCGAGGTCGGCGTCGGCACGGTCGCCGCGGGTGTCTCCAAGGCGCACGCGGACGTGGTCCTGATCTCCGGCCACGACGGCGGTACGGGCGCCTCCCCGCTGACCTCGCTCAAGCACGCGGGCGGCCCCTGGGAGCTCGGCCTGGCCGAGACCCAGCAGACCCTGCTGCTCAACGGCCTGCGCGACCGGATCGTCGTCCAGACCGACGGCCAGCTCAAGACCGGACGCGACGTGGTCATCGCCGCGCTGCTGGGCGCCGAGGAGTTCGGTTTCGCGACCGCGCCGCTCGTCGTCTCCGGCTGCGTCATGATGCGCGTCTGCCACCTGGACACCTGCCCGGTCGGCATCGCCACCCAGAACCCGGTGCTGCGCGAGCGCTTCTCCGGCAAGGCCGAGTTCGTCGTCAACTTCTTCGAGTTCATCGCCGAAGAGGTCCGCGAGCTCCTCGCCGAGCTGGGCTTCCGCACCCTCCAGGAGGCCGTCGGCCACGCGGAGCTGCTCGACACCACGCGGGCCGTCAGCCACTGGAAGGCGCAGGGCCTCGACCTGGCCCCGCTGTTCCACGTGCCCGAGCTGCCCGAGGGCGCGGTGCGCCACGCCCTCGTCGCGCAGGACCACGGCCTGGAGAAGGCGCTCGACAACGAGCTCATCGAGCTCGCCGCCGACGCGCTGGCCGCCGCGACCGCCGAGGAGGCCCGGCCGGTCCGCGCCCAGGTCGCGATCCGCAACATCAACCGGACCGTGGGCACCATGCTCGGCCACGAGGTCACCAAGAAGTTCGGCGGCGCGGGCCTGCCCGCGGACACCATCGACCTCACCTTCACCGGCTCTGCCGGCCAGTCCTTTGGTGCCTTCCTGCCGGCGGGCGTCACGCTCCGGCTGGAGGGCGACGCCAACGACTACGTCGGCAAGGGCCTCTCCGGCGGCCGGGTCGTGGTCCGCCCGGACCGCGGCGCCGACCACCTGGCCGAGTACTCGGTCATCGCGGGCAACACCATCGGCTACGGCGCGACCGGCGGCGAGATGTTCCTGCGCGGCCGCACCGGCGAGCGCTTCTGCGTCCGCAACTCCGGCGCCCTGGTCGTCTCGGAGGGCGTGGGCGACCACGGCTGCGAGTACATGACCGGCGGCAACGCGGTGGTCCTCGGCGAGACCGGGCGCAACTTCGCGGCCGGCATGTCGGGCGGCGTCGCGTACGTCGTCGACCTGGACAAGGACAACGTCAATGCGGGCAACCTGAACGCCGTGGAGACGCTGTCCGACGAGGACAAGCAGTGGCTGCACGACGTGGTGCGCCGCCACCAGGAGGAGACCGGCTCGACGGTGGCCGCCAAGCTCCTCGCCGACTGGTCCGTCGCGGCGGACCGATTCAGCAAGATCATCCCGACCACGTACAAGGCAGTGCTCGCCGCCAAGGACGCCGCTGAGCGGGCCGGACTCTCCGAGTCCGAGACCACCGAGAAGATGATGGAGGCGGCGACCCATGGCTGACCCGAAGGGCTTCCTCACCACCCCCCGGCAGACCGCCTGCTCCCGTCCGGTCGCGGAGCGGCTGACGGACTGGAACGAGGTCTACGTCCCCGGCTCCCTCCTGCCGGTCATCAGCAAGCAGGCCGGACGCTGCATGGACTGCGGCATCCCGTTCTGCCACAACGGCTGCCCGCTGGGGAACCTGATCCCCGAGTGGAACGACTACGCCTACCGCGAGGACTGGAGCGCGGCCTCCGAGCGCCTCCACGCCACGAACAACTTCCCGGAGTTCACGGGCCGGCTGTGCCCCGCTCCCTGTGAGTCGGCGTGCGTGCTCGGCATCAACCAGCCGGCCGTCACGATCAAGAACGTCGAGGTCTCGATCATCGACCGGGCCTGGGACAACGGCGGCGTGCGGCCGCAGGCCCCCGAGCGCCTGTCGGGCAAGACCGTCGCCGTCATCGGCTCGGGCCCCTCCGGTCTGGCCGCCGCCCAGCAGCTGACCCGGGCCGGCCACACCGTGGTCGTGTACGAGCGCGCCGACCGCATCGGCGGCCTGCTGCGCTACGGCATCCCCGAGTTCAAGATGGAGAAGGTGCACATCAACCGCCGCATCGAGCAGATGCGCGCGGAGGGCACCAAGTTCCGCACGGGCATCGAGGTCGGCCGCGACATCACCGCCACCGACCTGCGCAAGCGCTTCGACGCGGTGGTGGTCGCCGCCGGCGCCACGATCTCCCGCGACCTGCCGGTCCCGGGCCGTGAGCTGAACGGCGTCCACTTCGCGATGGAGTACCTGCCGCTGGCCAACAAGGTCCAGGAGGGCGACTTCGTGGCCCCGCCCATCACGGCCGAGGGCAAGCACGTCGTCGTCATCGGCGGCGGCGACACCGGCGCCGACTGCGTCGGCACCGCCCACCGCCAGGGCGCCCTCTCCGTCACCCAGCTGGAGATCATGCCCCGCCCGAACGACGAGCGGGACGCGGTCACCCAGCCCTGGCCGACCTTCCCGATGCTGTACAAGGTCACCTCGGCGCACGAGGAGGGCGGCGAGCGGGTCTACTCCGTCTCCACCACCCACTTCGAGGGCGACGAGGACGGCAACGTCCAGGCACTGCACCTGGTCGAGGTCGAGTTCGTGGACGGCAAGCTGACCCAGAAGCCGGGCACGGAGCGCTCCATCCCGGCCCAGCTGGTCACCCTCGCCATGGGCTTCACCGGCACCGACCGCGGCAACGGCCTGGTGGAGCAGTTCGGCCTGGACCTCGACGAGCGCGGCAACATCGCCCGCGACGCGTCGTACGCGACCAACGTCGACGGCGTCTACGTCGCCGGCGACGCGGGCCGCGGCCAGTCCCTGATCGTCTGGGCCATCGCCGAGGGCCGCTCGGCGGCCCGAGGCGTGGACCGCTACCTGACCGGCACGAGCACCCTCCCCTACCCGGTCAAGCCGACGGACCGCGCACTGGCCGTCTGATTTCTCCACGCCGTGCTCGCACCGCTCGGCCGCGGGCGGCCTCCCGGCCACGCCGCGGAGCGGCTCATGTCGCGGCGCCCGGCTGCGCCGGCCTCCGGCCGTCGGCGTGCGGCTGAGGCATCGTGCAACACCCCCGGTCCGCCGGGACCCCTCATGCGGTCCGTACAACGGCGTACGGAACCTTCACACGGCGCCCGTCTTGTCCCCGACCAGGGAGGCGGGCGCCGTGGCGTGTGCGCGGCCGGCACACACGCGCGAGGGCCCCACCGGGTGCTTGCGCATCCTCGACCAGTACACCCGCCTCCAGGCCGACCCTGAAGCATGGGCCGACTACGTGGCCGAGATGAGCGAGTGGGACGGCACCGCAGGAGACGGACTCGGCTCCGACTCCTGGGAGGCTGCTAAGTGAGCCGTCTCGCCCGTCCCTGGCAGGTCTGGTACGCCGACAGTCCGGTCATCGGCAGCGAGCAGGCAGGCCGCCGCCCCGTTCTGGTCGTCGCCTCCCCCATGCACGTAGCATTCCCCATCCCGATGACGATCGTCGTCCCCCTCACGACCAAGACGCGGGGCCTGGACCACCACGTCCCCATCACGTCGAAGGAGTCCGGGCTGGACCGGCCCTCCTGGGCGCGCACCGAGGACATCCGCGCCATCAGCGAGCAGCGCCTGACCGGCCGCGCCCCGATCGGCGTCATCACCGACAAGGAGAAGGCGGAGGTCCGCAAGTACCTGCGCCTCATGCTCGACATCTGAACCTGACTCACACTGCCACAGCCCTCCCGCTCGACTTGCGGGAGGGCTGTGGCCGTCTCGGGCGTCGGCGGCGGGTCCCGGACACCGGCACATGGCTCCCGTGGCCCGGCACGCGTCACCCGCCCCCGGCGGGGAGGTTCAGACCTCCCGGGCCGGCTCGTCGTCGTTGCCGCGGCGTAGGGTGCGCAGGCCGCGGGACGGGGTCCAGGTGCGCAGGACGAGTTCCTCGCCGTCGATGCCCGTGTGGACGACCTCCGTCAGTTCCGCGCGGAAGAGGTGGAAGGGGTGCGGGCTGTCGGTCTCCTCCGCGTAGCGGTGGAGCTCCGGCGGCTCGACGATCTCGACGGCGCGGCCCGAGATCCGCGCGTCCCCGAGCGGCATCGTCTCGCCCTCGCCCGGGTTGGAGTGCAGCGCGAAGCGCGGGTCGCGCCGCAGGTCCCTCGCCTTCATCGAGCCCGACATCATGCCCAGCCACAGCTCGCCGCCGCGGATGTCGACGTTCAGGCCGGTCACCCGCGGGGAGCCGTCCTTGCGCAGCGTGGCGAGCACGTGGTGGGGCTGGGCGGCGAAGCGGTCGCGGACGGTCTTGGCGAAGGCCGGCTCGGCGGCCTCGAACGCCGCCCAGTTCGTTGTCGTCATCCCGCCATCAAACCGCCTTTCGCCGCCTCACGCCCGGACGATGCCCAGCCGACGCGCCGCTTCCAGCCAGGCCGGGAACTCCCCGACCAGCCGGTCGTACAGCTCCGCGTCGCAGACCCGGCGCGGCTCCGGGCCGGCGTGGAAGTAGCCGGCGTTGTCGACCACCCGCCGCCCGGGCACGGGCAGTTCGTCGAGCCGGCGCAGGAAGTCGAACTGGTTGCTGCGCGTGTTGCCGAAACCGACGAACTGCCAGAACAGCGGCAGCCGGGCCGCCTTGCACAGCCACATCTCGGCGGCCCGCTTGTCGATCGGCCCGCCGTCCGTCTGGAAGACCACCAGGGCCGGGAGCGTGCTGCCGGAGTCCAGGTAGTGGTCGATGACCGCGTCCATCGCCAGGTGGTAGGCGGTCTTCCCCATGTGCCCCAGGCTCGCGGCGATCTTCGCAACCCGGCCCTCGTGGCCGTCGAGCGGGATCTCCGTGACCGCGTCGACCTCGGTGGAGAAGAAGACCACCGGGATCCGGCCGTCGCCGTCGAGGTGCGCGGACAGCCCCAGCACCCGGTCCGCCAGCGCCTGCACGCTGCCGTCGGCGTAGTACGGGCGCATGGAGCCGGAGTAGTCCAGGACCAGGTAGACCGCGGCCCGGCCGCCGGCCAGCCCGTGCCGGCCCAGGGAGTCCCCGGCGCTCTTGTAGAGGTTCACCAGGCCCGGAGCGGCCCGCTGCACCGCCCGCAGGTCGATCGCACTGCCCGTCATGGGCCCGAGCGTACGGCAGCCGGGCCGGGCCGCGGCGCGCGATCGTCAACATCTGTGCTCGGCGCTCGGACGCGTCCTCGGACGTCGTACGTCGTACGTCGTACGTCACCGGCGCCGAGTTCACCGTCGACGGAGGGGTGATGGCCTGCTGGCGGTTACTGCTGCCTGGAGACGGCGGCTGCCTGATGATGTGGCCATGACCGACACCTCCCACGCCCGCCGCGCGCGGTCCTTCGACGCCGCCGCCGCACAGTACGGCGCCCACCGCCCCTCCTACCCGCCCGCGCTGTTCGACGCCCTGGAGGACCTGGCCGGCCGGCCGTTGCGCGGGGCGCGGGTGGCCGACGTAGGGGCGGGGACGGGCATCGCGACCGGGCTGCTGCACGAGCGCGGGGCGCGCGTGGTGGCCGTCGAGCCCGGGGACGGGATGGCCGCCGAGTTCCGCCGCACCCGCCCCGGCGTGCCGCTCGTCCGCGGCGACGGGGACCGGCTGCCGCTGGCGGGCGGCACCTTCGACCTGCTGACCTACGCACAGGCCTGGCACTGGACCGACCCGGCCCGGTCCGTCCCGGAGGCCCGCCGCGTGCTGCGCCCCGGCGGGGCGCTCGCGATGTGGTGGAACGACATGGACACCGACGTGCCCTGGATCGCCGGGCAGGAGGCGCGGCTGAAGGCCTTCTTCCAGGTCACCGAGGACACCCAGGACACCCAGGACACCCAGGGCACCTTCCGGCTGCTGCCCGCGGGGCTGGAGTTCACCACCCGGCGCCTGCGCTGGTCCCGCCGCGTGTCCCTCGACGCCCACCTCGCCAACCTCACCACCCACTCCGCCTTCCTGACCCTGGGAGCCGCCGGCACGGCCGAGTTCCTCGCGCAGGAGCGCCAGGCGCTGCGGCCGCTGTTCCCCGACGGGACCGTCGAGGAGGCCTACGTGGTCTCGCTCGCCGTGGCCGTGCTGCCCGGGACGACGCCGCAGCGGTAGCCCGCCAGCACGTCGGCCCGGCACTGCGCCGGCGAACCCCACGCGTCGCGCAGCGGCCGGGCCTTGCGCAGCCACAGGGACAGGTCCAGCTCCTGCGTGTAGCCGATCGCGCCGTGCAGCTGGAGCGCGGTCAGCGCCGCCCGGTACGCCGCCTCGCCCGCCGCCAGCTTGGCCGCCGCCACATCGCCGTCGGCCATCGTCACGGCCGCCCCGAACACCAGCGGCCGGGCGAACTCCAGGGCCAGCAGGGTGTCCGCCAGCCGGTGCTTGACCGCCTGGAAGCCGCCGACCGGCACCCCGAACTGGGTGCGCCGGCCGACGTACTCCACCGTGCGCGCCAGCAGCGCCTCGCCCACCCCCAGCGCCTGGGCCGCCGTCAGCAGCCGGGCCCAGCGC
>NZ_WTFF01000230.1 GCF_019400985.1 Streptomyces bambusae | reverse complement strand
GTCATCGCCGTGCGCCCGCCCGGCGCTCCCGCCGGCGGGCCCGCCGGCGCCGACGCGGTCGCCCTGCGCCGGCTGCGCAGGCTCAACACCGTTGCGGCGACCGCCTTCATCATCGGCGGAGCGCTGTTCGCGGCCGGCGCCGCAGTCGCCCAGTTCGGCTCCGGCGACGCCACCACCTGCGCCTCGATCTACTTCGCCGGCGGTCTCTTCTTCAACACCGGCGGCTTCGTCTCGCTGCTCCAGGTCGTCAACAGCCCCCGCCACGTGCCCGGCGGCGAAGGCCGGCTGGTCACGCCCGGATGGCGCTGGTGGAGCTACGAGCCGGACCGGGTGGACTGGCTGAGCGCGTTCGTCCTCTTCGTCGGCACCCTGGTGTTCGCCGTCGACCTGCTGGACTCCTTCCTCCAAGGACTGACCGTCCAGCAGATCAACCGGCTGATCTGGGCGCCCGATGTGATCGGCTGCGCCCTCTTCCTGATCTCCGGCCACCTCGGGTTCGTCGAGATCTGCCACCGCCCGTGGCCCTGCCTGCGCTGCCGAAGTCTCGGCTGGTGGATCGTCGCCGTGAACCAGCTCGGCTCCGTCCTCTTCATGGTCTCGGCGCTCGCCGCCTTCACCCGGCCCGCCACCGGCATGCTGATCAGCACCGACGTCGCCAACTGGGGCACCCTCCTCGGCGCCGCCTGCTTCTCCCTCGGCGGTCTCCTCCAGCTGTACGAACACCCCTGACGACCTGGCGCGTTCGGCCTCCGCCGCGCTCTCACCCCCTCTCGCCCCTCTCGCCCCTCTCGCCCCTCTCGCCCCTCTCGCCCCTCTCGCCCCTCTCGCCCCTCTCGCCCCTCTCGCCCCTCTCGCCCCTCTCGCCCCTCGCACCGCCTAGCATCGGCGACCATGGGGACGTACATCGACGGACTGATCGAAGCGCGTACGGCGGGCGGGGCCTGGGAGATGAGGGTCGACCTGCTGGACTTCGACCTGTGGAAGGCGCGGGAGGCCCGCGAGTGCCTGTTCGGCTACGGCGGGGCCCTCGGCGTGGACCGGCCGCTGTTCGACCGGCGCGGGTGGCCCGAGGACTGCTGCGAGCAGGTACCGAAGGAGGAGGACGAACTCAACCACAGCCACTCGTACGCGACGTGGGCCGAGGTCGCCGCAGTCGACTGGGACGCGCCGGTCTGCGACCGCCCCGACGGGAACCGACTGGGCGTGTGGCGGCCGGGACCGGACGGCGAGCTCGTCCTGGACGATGTGGTCTGGGCCCCGGTCGAGGTGCTCGACGCGGCGGAGGAGCTCTTCGGCGAGGACCTGTTCCCGTCCGAATGGCCGCCGGGAGGCGAGGTGCGTCTGGACGGCGCCGTGTACCGACCGGTGGTCTACACGGCCGGCATCATCGTTCCGCCGGACGGCCGTTGGGCCCCGGTCTGGGCGTCGATGCGTGCGCTGGCGGCCGAGTACGGCGACGAGAACGTCCGCCTGGTGGTCTGGTTCGGCTGAGCGGCACCAGGCCAGGACCGCCGCCAGCACGTACGGCATCGGACGCGCCGTACATCACGCGCGATCCGACGTGGTGCGCCTCCCCGGCGAGGGGCGAGCGGGGTCTCGGAGGTGACGCGTGGCGCCTTGACGAGGGTCACGCGTCAGGGTTGAGGGTGATGTGGGGGGCGAGGGCGGTGAGGAAGTCGGGGGCGTCGAAGATCCGGCCGGCGGAGGCGACACCGGTGGTGCGGATCCGTCCGGTCAGGATGCGTTCGAGGGCTTCGACGACCAGGGGTGCGGTGACGGCGTAGATGTCGCGGCCGGCGGCGACGGCGCGGCGCTCCACGCCGCCGGAGCGGACGATCGCGTCGACGAGGAAGGTCTGGTCGGAGCGGCCGAGCTCGTCGGTGGCGGCGGGGGTGGGGGTGCCGGACGAGGCGACGTCCCGGGCGGCGTCGACGGCCATGTGGGTGTGGACGTCACGGATCGACAGGTGGTCGGTGACGGTGACGACGTCAGCCATGGTGAACTCGGTGACGACCGGGCGGGGGCCCATCGGGGCGGGGAAGGGCCACTCGGCGGTGGTCGGGGCGTCGGTGCGGCGCTGCCAGGCGCCACCGCTGTAGCGCAGGCGGTACTCGCCGCGCCGTTCGCGGGAGACCGCGCCGGACAGGCGGGTTCCGGCGGTGGGGTGCCAGTCGCTCAGGCCGTAGGCGATGTGGGCCTCGTCGGCGTGGGTCCAGTCCCCCATCGCGGCCGTGACCAGGAGGTCGCCCAAGCCGCCGAAGAACGCCATCGCCGGGACGACGATCGCCTTCTCCTCGCGGGCCCGGTCGGCGTAGTGGGCGAAGGTGTCGAGGTTGGCCTCGAGTTCGGCGGCCACGTCCAGGTACGGGATCCCGGCCCGCAGGGCCGCCTCGATCACCGGGCCGGCCGTCGAGGCGAACGGGCCCGCGCAGTTGATCACCGCAGCCGTACCGGCCAGCGCCCGGTCGAGCGCGGCCGCGTCGTCGACCGAAGCCGGGCGGGCCCCGTACCCGGTCGCGTCGGCCAGGGCGGTCAGCTTGGCGGTGTCGCGGCCGGAGAGGACCGGCAGGTACCCGCGGGCGGCCAGCTCGGCCACCACGAACCTGCCCGTATGTCCGTACGCGCCGTAGACCGCCACCGTGTTGTGCGCCTTGCTGTGCGCCGTGTCGTTCACGAAACCGTTCCCGTCCCTCGCATGTGCTGTACGACCGGGCTCCGCCGTCTTCCCTCGGCGGGCCCGTGCGCTGTGTCGGGCCTCATCCTGGCCGGGGCGGGTCGGCCCCCACCAGTGTCCGGAACGACATGGGACGTACAGTTCCCGACATGAGAAGCGTCGCGTTGGCCGTCACCGACGGCATGCTCCATTTCGAGTTGTCGCTGGCCTGCGAGGTCTTCGGATCGGACCTGACCCATCTGGTCGACCCTTGGTACCGGTTCTCGCTGTGCGGGTCGGGACCGGTGGCCGTGGACAGGTTCCGGCTCGAGCCGGACGAGGGGCTGGACGGGCTGGCGCGCGCGGACACCGTGATCGTGCCGGGCTGGGCCGACGTCGACCGCGACCCGCCGGTCGAACTCGTCGACGCGGTACGCGCCGCCCACGACGGCGGAGCACGCGTGGTGTCCTTGTGCACGGGCGCGTTCGTCCTGGCCGCCGCCGGACTCCTCGACGGCCGGCGCGCCACCACCCATTGGGCCCACACCGGCGAACTGGCCCGCCGTCACCCCCGTGTCACCGTCGACCCCGACGTCCTGTACGTCGACAACGGCAGCGTCCTGACCTCCGCGGGGAAGGCCGCAGCGATGGACCTGTGCCTCCATCTGGTCCGACTCGACCACGGGACGGCGATCGCCAACACGATCGCCCGCCGGCTGGTCGTCCCGCCCCACCGCGACGGCGGCCAGGCCCAGTTCGTCCGTACCCCCGTTCCCGAGCCCGGCAATCATCCCTTGGCCGAACTCCTCCCCTGGATCCTGGCCCGCCTCGATGCACCCCTCACCGTCGAGGACCTCGCCCGGCAGGCCCGTATGAGCTCCCGCCACCTGACCCGGCACTTCAAGACCGTCACCGGCACCACGCCCCTGCAGTGGCTGCACATCCAACGCATCCGCCGCGCACAGGAACTCCTGGAGGGCACCGACGCCACCGTCGATGCCATCGCCACCACCACGGGGATGGGCACCGCCGCCACACTCCGCCGGCATTTCAACCGCACCGTCGGCGTCCCGCCCGACACCTACCGCCGCACTTTCCGCAACCACGGACACGCCAACCCCGAGGGCCGACGACCGGGTGGTTGACGGCGTCGCTCCCGTCACCGGCCGGGGGCTCGCCGAACCGGTTCACCGCTTGGAGCAGCTCGCCCTGCACCGCCACGGACGCCGGACCGGTGCCGGGGCCGGGGCCGTGGCCGTCTCCGTGGCCGTCTCCGTGGCCGACGGGCGCTGCTGGACCGGGTGAGGTGCGCCGGTCAGGCGGCGAAGCTGCGGTTGCCGGTGAGCGACCACACGGCGGAGATCCGGCCGTCGGTGACCGCGAACATGTCGATGCCGCTCTTGACGACGACGTCCTTGCCGCTGTCGCCGTCGCGGTGGACCTCGTTCCACCGGCAGGCGATCTCACCGCGCTCGGAGTCGACCAGCGGTGGGGCGTCGGCGGCGAACGTCATGCCGGTGAGGGCGAGGCTGTTGGCCGAGATGAACGCGGTCAGTTCGGCCTGGCCGAAGGTGGCGGCGGAGCCGGTGCCGTCGAAGTCGTCCGCGAAGTACAGCCGGAAGCCGGGGGCGAGGATCTGCTCGGCGAGGGCGACGTCTCCGTTCCAGAGTGCTGCCCAGCCCTCCACCAGCCGGGTGCCGGCCTCCCGGGTCAGCGGTGCGGAGTCGGTGGTGGGGGTCGTCGTCACAGACATGGGTGCCTTCCCTGGTCGGTTCCTGGTCACTCAGCCTCCGAGCCTGGGGCGACAACCCCCTGTCGGTGTTTAGCCCTCCGGGCGGCGGCTCAAGCGAAACCGTAGAGCTCGTCGAGTGCGACGAAATCCCAGCCGAGGGTGTCCAGTTCGGACAGGTCCACCGGGCGCGGCTCCGCCGTCTCCTCCAGCGCCCGCGCCTCCCGGATGCGGTCGAGGCGGAAGCCTCGCACGGCGGAGCGCAGCCGGCACCAGCCGATGAGGTACCAGTGGTCGCCTCCGAGGAAGCCCAGGGGTTCTACGGCGCGGTCGGTGACCTCGCCCTGCGCGTCGGCGTAGCACAGGTGCAGCAGCCGGCGGGTCGAGAGCGCCTCGCGCAGGGTGTGCGGGAGCTCGGACGGCCGAACGGGGTCCACCGCGACCCGTACCCGGCCGGCGAGCTCGCGCGCGGCCTGACGATCGCGCTGCGGCATGACGGCGAACACCTTGTGCAGCGCCGAGCGGGCGTCCGCGGCGAACGGTGTCCCGGACAGCCGGTGCAGCGCGACGGCCAGGGCCGCCGCCTCGGCCGGGGTGATGGTCAGGGGCGGCAGGGTGTGGTCCTTGTCCACCACGTACCCGCCGCTGCGGCCCGGTTCGGCGTAGAGCGGCACACCGGACTGCTGCAGGGCGCTGAGGTCGCGCTCGATGGTGCGGGTACTGACGCCGAAGCGCTCGGCGAGCCACCGGGCGCTGCGCGGCCGGGGCGAGACCGCGCGTAACTCCTCCACCAGGGCGTACAGACGCTCGGTACGGTTCACAGCCAAGGACCGTAGCCGATGCCCTGGGCGCCGGACCATGGCGGATCCGGCCGGTACGCCGAAGAAGCACGATCGGCGCCCGGTCCGGGAAGCACCATCGGCGCCCGGTCCGGGTGGGAAGTCCAGGCGGGAAGTCCAGGTGGGAACAGGTGAGGCGGTGCCGGTGCTCTGGCCAGCGCCGGGCAGATCGTCATTTAAGATTCAAGGCGGCCGCTGGGCTGCGGATCGTCGCTGTGCGCGACGGCTGCGGAACGGTCGGGTCGGCCGGTCGAGGAGTGCGGCCGGGGTCAGGGCCGTGGTCCGGATGGGGACCACATGACGCTGATCATGAAGATTCCGGGGAGTCACGTGACCGCCGGTGTGCGTCTCAGCGGTGTGGGGCGCCGGGCACACCCGCCCACGAACAGAAGACGCCCAGGGAGAGTGAGGTATGCCGGTGATCTGCGTCGGAGGCATGATCGGAATCGGCAAGACGAGCGTGGCCGAGCTGCTCGCCAAGGAGCTGGGCAGCGAGGTCTTCTACGAGAGTGTGGAAGACAACCCGATCCTCCCGCTCTTCTACACGGCGAGCCCCGAGGAGATCCAGGCGAGGCGCTACCCCTTCCTGCTCCAGCTCTACTTCCTGCAGACGCGGTTCGCCGCGATCAAGGAGGCGTACAAGCAGGGCGACAACGTCCTGGACCGGTCCATCTACGAGGACTGGTACTTCGCCAAGGTCAATCACGACCTGGGCCGGATCAGCTCCCTCGAGATGCAGGTGTACGAGGGGCTGCTCAATGAGATGATGCGCGAGATCGACGGCCTGCCGTACCGCAAGGCACCCGATCTCATGATCTATCTCAAGGCGGACTTCGAGACGGTGCTGCACCGTATCGGGCTGCGGGGCCGCGATTTCGAACAGGACGAGAGCCTGGTCGAGTACTACCGGACTCTGTGGTCCGGCTACGACGACTGGGTGCACAAGCACTACTCGGCCAGCGAGGTCCTCGTCATCGACATGAACCACACGGATGTGGTGAACAGGCCCGAGGACGCGGCGCGCGTGGCGCAGGAGGTCAAGGACGCCCTGGCGGCGGTCGGGCACCGGGCCTGAACGACCGCCGGCACCCCTGCGCCGGCCATGTGGTGCCGGCCGGTCATGTCGTGGAGGGGGTCAAGGGTGACCAGCGCTGCTGCGGCCGTGCAGCGCCGGTCTCCGGACGGACCTGAACAAGCCCAGGAGGCGCCCTGATGCATCCCGATGTGAAACAGCTCACCCAGCTGGTTCCCCCGTCGACGAGGCGCAGCCCGCGGGCGTGGCCCGGGGTCGAGGCACGACTGGGTACCGCGCTGCCCGAGGACTTCAGGGACCTCGTCGACATGTACGGCGGCGGAGTCTTCGACGAGACGATCTGGGTTCTGGAGCCCGACTGCGCCGACCCCGACTACGACCTGCTGGCCATGAAGGACGAACGCGCCGAGGTACTGGCCGGCCTGTGGGAGATCGGCGAGCCCCGCCCGGAGCAGCTCGCGGCCGAAGGCACCGGCCTGCTCCCCTTCGCCTACATCGAAGGAAGCGGCGCCTACCTCTACTGGCTCACCGACACCGGCACACGGCCCGAAGACTGGACCGTCCTGGCCAACGCCGGCCGCGGACCGGAATGGGAACACCACCCCATGAACGGCACCCGCTTCATCCTCTCCGTCCTCACCGGCGCCACCCGCTCCGGCATCCTCGCGATCCCTCCCACGGGGGACCACACCTTCGACTCCAACAGCGACATCTTCGAAGGCTGACCCACCCCCCAGCCGCCGCCGTCCGGAGATGCGGTCAGGTAGACGGCGTGGCCGCGACGGGCATCGACACGATCACCGCCGAGGCGGGCGTGGCGAAGATGAGCCTGTACGACAACTTCTCCTCGAAGGCCGATCTGGCGATGGCCTACCTCGACGCGCGGCACGAGGAGTGGCTGGGCCTGTACCGGCGCGGCTGGAAGAGGCCGGGGACGGTCCGGGCTGGAGGGCGCGGGTACGCGACTGGAACATTGCGACTTCGCCGACGTGCCCCCGGAGAAGATGACCCGCGCCCAGATGCAGGAACTGGCCGCCCGCTACAACGGAGGCCCGTACTACAAGGACCCCAACGCCCAGCGGTACGGGGACCAGTTCAACGACCACGTCGACCAGGCGAAGGAGGCCCTCGGATGACCGGGGAGGGAAAGCGGACCGGACGGCTGGGCACGGCGGTGTGCGCCGTGCTGCTGGCGGCCGGCTGCCTGCTCGCGGCGTACGGGGTGTGGTTCGCCTACACCTCCCTGCCGGCGAACGGCGACTGGGGCCCGGAGGAAGCCGCCGCCGCACGGCACGCCGCCGTCTTCGCGCTCGTGCTGTCAGCCGTCCTGGGGCTCTTGGCCATGGTCTTCGTCAAGGCCGAATGGCTCTCGCGCCACTGGTACGCAGCCCCGGCCCTCCCGGCCCTGGCGGCACTGCTCAGGCTGACGCTGCTGACGCCGTGACCGCCGCGCGCCGGCTCCTTCGAAGGTGCCCTCCCTCGTCTGATCCTCCCTCCATCGCCTCCCCCTTCACACGTCCCGGACCGCTCGTACGAGCACAGAAGTTCGGGGTGCCTCGCGTACAGGACACGGAGGTGTCGGTGACGGCCTGCTCCGCTTGACTGCGAGGTGGCGGGACCGGTAGTCACGTGCCAGCACCCGCTCATGGTGCTGATCGGGGGGAGTACGCGCATGATGCCGCTGGGACCGGGCGATCCCACGTCCGTCGGCGACGGCCGCTATCGGCTGACGCACCGGCTGGGCCAGGGAGGCATGGGAGTGGTCTATCTCGGCCGCTCCCCGTCCGGCCGGGCCGTGGCCGTGAAGGTCGTACGTCCCGAGCTGAGCACCGAACCCGGTTTCCGGCGCCGGTTCGCCGACGAGGTGGAAGCGGCGCGGCGGGTCGGCGGCTTCCACACCGCCCCGGTCGTCGACGCGGACCCCGAAGCCGACCCGGCGTGGCTGGTGACGGCCTTCGTCGCCGGGCCGACCCTCGCCGCGGTCCTGGCCCGGGTCACCGCCCTGCCCGTGGACACGCTCACGGTGCTGGCCGCCGGTCTCGCCGAGGCGTTGGAGGCGATCCACCGGGCGGGAGTGGTGCACCGCGACTTCAAGCCGGCGAACATCATCATCGCGGAGGACGGGCCGCGGGTCATCGACTTCGGCATCGCGCGAGCGCTGGACGGAACGACGCTGACGCAGACCGGGATGCAGGTGGGCACGCCCGGCTTCCTGTCGCCGGAGCAGCTCACAGGGGGGACGGTCACGCCCGCTGTGGACATGTTCGCCCTCGGGGTGGTGCTCACCCAGGCGGCGGGCGGCGCCCCGTTCGGGGACGGGCCTGCGACGGCCCGGCACTTCAAGGTCGTGTACGAGGAGCCGGACCTGAGCGCCGTCCCGGGCGAGCTGCGCGAACTCATCGCGGACTGCCTGTGCAAGGACCCGGCGGGCCGGCCTTCCCCGGGGGACTTCCTGCGCCGGCTGACGGTCCGTCGACCGGCCGGGGAGGGCTGGCTGCCGGACGCCGCGACGGCACTGCTGCCGCGGCAGATCCCGGGGGCGGACGGGGCCCCGGGCCTGCGTCCTCACGACCGGGGGCCTGATGGCCTGGGTCCTGATGGCCTGCGTGCTGACGGCCCGCGTGCTGACGGCCCGCATGCTGGTGACCTGCGTGCCGACCCGCATCCGGACCCGGTGCCCGTCCCCTCGGCGACCCTCCTCGCGGGGACCGACCCCCAAGGGACCGCCCCGGACGCGGCCGGTCCGGCCGGGGACTCCGGGGGTGGGACAGCCGTGGCGGGCCCAGCCCCCGCCTCCCCCCGAACGCCCACCACAGGGCGGCGGTCCGGGCGTGGCGCCGCGTGGGGCGTGGCAGCCGCACTGCTGGCGCTGTCGGCGGTCGGGCTGCTGCTGTGGCGGCCGTGGTCCGGCCCCGCCGACGACGCCAAGGGCGGGTCGGACGGTCCGGCCGCCTCGTCGCCCGCCGGCTCCACCGGCTCCACCGGCCCGGACGGATTTCCCACCGCGCCGATACTGATTCGGCAGGACGCCGCCCAAGGCGGGCCGCAGGCTTGCCACAGCGTCATCGCCCGCCGCGACCCCGGAGCGGCCGCGCCCGTACGACTGACCGCCGCGGACGTCTGTGCCAGCCTCCCCCACTGGTCCCCCGACCACCGGTCGTTCGCCTTCACGCAGACGACCGCACAGGGCGCGTCCGCCGTCTGGACGGCCGATGCCGACGGTTCGAACCCACGGCGCGTCGCGGCCATCGCCGGCGGCCGGGTCTCCTGGTCGCCCGACGGCAAGCGCCTGGCCGTGCTCCGCAAGGTGGGCGACGTACAGCAGCTGTTCGTGGTGAACGTCGCGGACGGCTCCGCGCGTCAGCTGACGACCGGCCGCGGCCAGGTCGAGGACCCCGCATGGTCACCCGACGGACGGCGGATCGCCGTCTGCCTGGAGGTCGGCAAGGACAACTGGCAGATCCATGTGGTCGATCCCGAAGCGGCGGAGGCGACGGCCCCGCAGCAGGTGACGGGGTTGCCGCATCCGGCTCTCGATCCCGTGTGGTCGGCGGACGGCCGTTCGTTCGCGTACACGGCCGGGACGTACGGCCGGGGGACACAGGGCGACATCCGTCTGGTCGGCGCCGACGGGACCGGCGACCGGGCGCTGGTGGCCACCGAGGCCCACGAGATGGACCCTGCGTGGTCGCCGGACGGCACCTGGCTGGCCTTCGTCCGGGGCCCGTACGAGGCACCGGTGATCTGGGCCGTCCGCGCCGACGGCACGGGTGCCCGCGCCGTCACCCCCGACTCGGCGAACGAGGGCCACCCGAACTGGCGCTGACGGCCGTGCTTCGACCCCGGCTGATCACCGGGTTCCCGTACTGCGGAGACGAGACCTGCGGCTTGACCTTGACACGGTGACAAGGCTTTCACTGTCGCCGAGGAGGTGGTCCCGGTGATCACGCGAGATGAGGGGACGAGCGGGATGCGAGCGCTCCGAGCGCTCCGAGCATTGGAGAGCGGCAACCCGTCGGTACGGCTGCGGGCGGCGCTGGCGCTGGGTGGGGCCGCGGACCCCCGCTCCGTCGACACGCTGATCGAACGGTGCGCGGTGGAGCCCGAGTTCTTCGTGCGGGACATGCTGACGTGGGCACTGACCCGCCACTCGTCCTCGGCTACGGTCCCGAAGCTGGTCGATGCCCTTCGCTCGGAGCGCCCGCAGGCCCGGAGCCAGGCCCTGCACACGTTGTCCAAGATCGGGGACCGGCAGGCGTGGCCGGCGATCACGCGGGCACTGCTGACCGACGCCGACGAGGAGGTGGCGCGGAGCGCCTGGCGGGCGGCGGTCGTCCTGGTGCCCGGAGGTGAGGAGACCGGGCTGGCCGGGGTCCTGGCGACGCAGCTCGGGCGGGGAGGGCGCGAGACGCAGTTGAGCCTGAGCCGGGCGCTGGTCGCGCTGGTCGCGCTGGACGAGGCGGCCCTGCCGATCCTGCGTACCGCGATGACGCATCCGACGCCGGTGGTGCGCCGACACGCGATCGCCACGGACCGGCTGGTGCGGGATCCCGATGCGGGATTCGAGTTCGCCGTCGAGGAAGCGAAGCGGATCATGGTCGTGGGCGCGAGCGGTCGTGAGGAGTGAGCGGCAGTGTTGATCGGTGATGTGGCACTACGGTGCGGGGTCAGTGCCCGCATGCTCCGACACTACGAGTCGCTCGGCCTGCTGCAGCCGACGGGGCGCACCGAAGGGGGATATAGGAAGTACTCCGGTGAGGACATCCGGCGCATCTTCCACATCGAGAGCCTGCGGTCCCTGGGACTGCCGTTGCGGGATGTCGCACGGGCGCTGGACGATCCCGGCTTCACGCCTTCCGAGCTCATCGACGACCTGGTCCGGCGGACGCGGGAGCGCATCGAGGCCGAGACGGAACTGCTCACCCGGCTCGGGCGGATCGGTGCGGCGGAACCCGCGCGCTGGGACGACGTGCTCCGCACGATCGCGCTGCTGAACGCCCTGGGGTCGGAGAGCGCCGGGAAGCGGCAGCGTGCGGCCCTGTCCGCGGCCGAAGGGAGTGCGGTGCCGGTGGGAGCCCTGGTCGAGGCCGCGTTGAACGAGACGGATCCGAACGTCGCCGGCGCCCTTCGCTGGGCACTGGCCCGGTCGGGCAGTGCGGGCTTGGCGTTGCTGGCGGAGGGTTTGGCGTCGTCGGTGGCCGAGTCGAGGAGACGCGCCGTCGAGGCCGTCGCCGAGATCCCGGATCCGGAGGCGACCGCACTCCTGCGGGACGCCCTCGCCGACCCCGACGTGGTGGTCCGTGGGCGTGCGGCTCTCGCGCTCGGGGCACGGGGAGTGGCCGATGCCGTCCCGACGCTCACCGACATGATCGTCGAGGAGGCCAACGACGTCGACGCGGCCGACGCGCTGAGCGGGCTGGCGCACGACCGCTCGTCGGCGGACCGCATCGTCGCCGGGCTCCTCGACCGCCTCGGCCACGACACCGTAGGACCGCCCGCCCGGCTGCGGCTGACGCAGGCGCTCGCCGACATCCCCGGGGACGCGGCCTCGCGCGCGCTCGCGGAACTGTCGCACGACGAGGACCGTGCGGTCGCGCTCACCGCGGCCTACGTGATCGAGCTGCGCCATGCGCGGCAGCGGAGCCCTGCCGGCCCGGGGCGCGGCGGCCGGACGTGCGAGAATGCTCGGCCGGGAGTCCCGACCGAGCGTTCTCGTGCGTCTGCTGCGCTACCGGTGGCTCAGTACCAGTGGTTGGCCTGCCAGAAGTTCCAGGCGCCGACCGGGGAGCCGTAGCGCTCGTTCATGTAGTCCAGGCCCCACTTGATCTGGGTGGCCGGGTTGGTCTTCCAGTCCGAGCCCGCCGTGGA
>NZ_WTFF01000023.1 GCF_019400985.1 Streptomyces bambusae | reverse complement strand
AGTTGCCGGCGGGGCGGGTCCCCCCGGTAGGGGGGGTGGGGGGGTGCGCCGGCTCCAGGCGGCCGATGGGGCTGATGGGGCGGGGGGGGCCGGTAGGGCGGGTGCAGCCGGCACGGCCCCGGTCGGTGGGGGGGGGGAGCGTCCCGTTCTGCCAGGGCGGCGGGCCCAGTCGCCCCTCGCGCCGCAGCTGCGTGCCGCCCCCGCCCCCCGCCCCCGCCCCGCCGACGGTTGCGGCGAGCCGCCCCTGCACGACCCGCAGCTCATGGCGGCCTTCCAACGCGGCTTCGGCCGTGCGCAGGCCGAGCACCCGTGACCCGGCCAGGACGCGCCCGGGGCCACCACCACGGCCCGTACCCCGTCACGCCGCTCATACCCGGCACCCCGCCCCCGTAGCCCCCGTACCGCCCGGACCACGTCCATGCCCACGTCCATGCCCCGCGCCCGCGTCCACGGGCACGACCACGACGACCCCTCAGCAAGGAGCGCACCCCCCCATGGCCACCCAAGCGCCGACCAGCCGGCTGTCCGACCTCGACTGGCTGCTCAGCGGGCTCGTGCAACGGGTCCCCTACACCCGCAGCGCCGTGCTCCTGACCGCCGACGGCCTCGTCACCTGCATGCACGGCCTCGACGCCGACAGCGCAGACCACATGGCGGCATTGGCGTCCGGGCTCTACTCGCTCGGCCGCAGCGCCGGTGCCCGGTTCGCCGACGGCGGTGAGGTGCGGCAGGTCGTCGTCGAGCTCGACTCCGCGCTCGTCTTCGTCTGCGCCGCCGGGTCCGGCACCTGCCTCGCCGTCCTCGCCGACCGCGAGGCCGACGCCGGCGTCCTCGGCTACGAGATGGCGATGCTGGTCAAGAGCGTGCGTCCGTACCTCGCGGCGCCACCGCGCCGGCCCGTCCCCGCACCGGAGCGATGAGGGCCGTGCGCGTGTCGCCGGCGCCGGTCGCGGCCCCGCGCGACACCCCGTGGCTCGACGACTCCGCAGGGCGGGTGATGCGCCCGTACACCGCCAGCGGCGGCCGGACCCGCCCGGACGTGGCGCTGGACCTGTTGTCGCTGGTCAGCGCCACCGGCGTACGCCCGCGCACGGCGCTCGGCCCCGAGCACACGCTCGCGCTCCGGCTGTGCGCCGCCACCGCGGCGCCGTCCGTCGCCGAGGTGGCCGCCCAGCTGCGGCTCCCGGCCGTCGTCACCAAGGTGCTGCTGTCCGACCTGATGACCTACGGCGCCGTCACGGCGCGCGCGCCGCGGTACCTGAACAACCCTGCCGACGACCTGTCTCTGCTGAGGGCGGTGCTGGATGGACTGCGTAGACGTCTGTGAGTACGGCGTCGACGGACGCGGCAGTGGCGACGGGAACTGGGACGGGAACGGGGACGGGGGCCGCCGCTCCGCCGGCACCGTGCCGCCCGCGACCTTGAAGATCCTGGTCGCGGGCGGGTTCGGGGCCGGCAAGACGACCTTCGTCGGGGCGGTCAGCGAGATCGAGCCGCTGTCCACGGAGGAACTGCTGAGCGGCCTGGGCGAGTCCCGCGACCCGCTGGGCGGTGTCGAGGCGAAGACGGCGACGACCGTCGCGCTGGACTTCGGCCGGATCACCCTGGACCCGCAGCACGTCCTCTACCTCTTCGGTACGCCGGGCCAGGAGCGCTTCTGGTTCCTGTGGGAGGAGCTGTGCGCGGGCGCGCTCGGCGCGGTCGTGCTGGCCGACACACGGCGGCTCGCGGACTGCTTCCCGGCCGTCGACTTCTTCGAACGCCGGGGGATCGGCTTCGTCGTCGCCGTCAACGAGTTCGACGGCGGCCACCGCTACGCGGCCGAGGAGGTCCGCGAGGCGGTCGGGCTCGCGCCCGAGGTGCCCGTCGTACGGTGCGACGCGCGCCTGGCGAGCTCGGGGACGGGGACCCTGGCCACCCTCGTCCACCACCTGCTCACCACGGCCAGGAATCAGCGAACACCGGCATCAGTGAACACCGGGACCAACGAACACAGGAATCAGCGAACACAGCAATCACTGAACGGGAATCCGTGAACCGGAATCCGTGAATCGGGGGAACCGCCATGACCTACTACGAATCGACCGGACACCTGCTGCTGACGCCGGTGGACCGCGAGGCGCCCGCCCGGGTGCTGCGGCTGCGCGAACTGGGCCTGGGCGAACGGGTGGACGCCGGCCTCGACGCGTTCGCCGGGCGCGTCGCGCGCACGCTGGACGCGCCGTACGCGGGCGTCAACTTCATCGACGAGGAACGGCAGTTCTTCGCCGGACTGCACCACGCCCCGCAGGCCCAGCCCAGCGACTACCCGGCGCGGGCGCTGGCCCGCGACCACGGCTACTGCCCGCACGTGGTGGTACGGCGGCGGGCCCTGGTGCTGGAGGACGTCCGCGACATCGCGCGGTTCGCCGGGAACGCGGTGGTGGACGAGAGCGGGGTGCGCTCCTACCTGGGTGCTCCGCTCACCGACCGGCTGGGGGTGGTGCTGGGCACGGTGTGCGCGGTGGACGTGGTGCCGCGGCGGTGGGGGACGGAGGGGCTCGCCACGATCAAGGCGCTGGCCGCGGAACTCGTCGCGGACTTCCACGCCCGGGAGGACGGCCTGCGCGCAGGCTGAGGAGCCGGCGGCCGGCCCGCGGTCGGTCAGCGGTCGGTCAGCGGCCGGCGGGCGGTCGGTCAGCCTGAGCGCAGGATCCCCAGCGGCTGCCGTTGACTGTCAGTGCCGGGCGCTACGGTCGAGGACGACGGTGGAAACAGGACCGACGGCCGCCCGTCCTGCGGGGGCGGCCGTCTCGACGAGGGGCGGCGGCCGGCGAGCCGGCGCCCGGCGGAGAGGAGCCGTGCCGATGTCCACGACCGCTGACGAGGTCCGCGAGATCGCGCTGTCGTTGCCGGGCAGCAGCGAGAAGCTCTCCTGGGGCATGCCCACGTTCCGGGTGAGCGGCAAGATCTTCGCTGCGCTCGGTGACGACGACGCCTCCATAGGGGTGAAGTGCCCCAAGGAGGACCGGGCCGAGCTGATCGCCGCGGAGCCCGAGAAGTTCTTCCTGCGCGAGGGCCACGACGACAACTACGCCTGGCTCCGGGTCCGCCTCGCCGCCCTGGAGGACACCGGCGAGCTGCGCGCGATCCTCCAGGACTCCTGGCGCCAGGCGGCCCCCAGACGCCTGGCCGAGGCCCACCCGGAACTGTCGTAGAGGCCGTACACGCCGGCCGTACACGCCGTACGGGCCAGGGACCGGCCCGTCGTACGGGTCAGGGACCGGGCTGCGTCGTGGAGGTCGCGCACGCCGTACGGGTCAGGCGCCCGGGCGGGGTGCGCGGAAGCGGCTGATCCGCTCGCGCAGCGTCCGCGGGTCCAGGCCGTGGGCCGCCGTGTGCTCCTCGATCGTGCCGTAGCGGCGCAGCTCGGCGCGGCCGACGCCCAGGCTCAGGACGCGGTGCGGGAGGTCGGCCAGGGCGTCGTTCGCTGCGGCCGTCGACGTGCCCGCCAGGTACGGCTCGACCAGGACCACGTCCGCCGGTCCGGACCCGACGGCCGCGCGCAGACCCGCGCCGTCGAAGGGCCGTACGGTCGTCGCGTACAGGACGGTCACGTCCAGGCCCTCGGTGGCGGCCAGGACGTCGTCGAGCGTCGGGCCGACCGCCACGACGACCCCCGCCGAGCCCTCGCGCACGGTCAGGAAGCGGGCGCCGTCGACCGCGCGCGGCGCCGCGTTCGACAGCTGCGACAGGCGTACGTAGACCTTCTCGTCCCCGTCGGCGTAGGCGTGCCGCAGCAGCGCCTCGGCCTCGTCGGGGTGCCCGGGGACGTGGACCTTCCAGCCGTCCAGGGTGTCGAGCAGGGCCACGTCGCCCGGCGCCATGTGGGTGAAACCGCCCGCCGGCCAGTCGTACGAGGCGCTCGCGCTGACCAGTACGCCGCCCGTGCCCTGGTGCCCGAAGTCCAGCTTGACCTGCTCGAAGGGCCGCTCCACCAGGAAGCTGGCGAAGGTGTGCATGACCGGTCGCAGCCCGGTGAGGGCCAGGCCGCCGCCGACGCCCACGAGCAGCTGCTCCCGGATGCCCACGTTGATCACCCGGTCCGGGTGGGCGCGCTGGGCGGGCCGGAACCCGTCCATGCTGATCTCGGCGAGCACGAGCGCCAGCCGAGGGTCCTCGTCCAGCAGCTCGGACGTGATCGTGATGAATCGCTCCCGCATGGTGTCCACGGACTTCCTCCCCCTCAGGCCTTCTTCTCGACCCGGGCCACGACCGCGTGCGGCCGCCCGGGGTGCGCGGCGGTGAACGCGGCGTGCAGCGCCGCGTGGTCCCGCCCGTCCACGGTCACCGCCGACCAGCCGGCCGCCTCGAACCGCGACGCTATGCCGCCCCGCCAGCCGTGGGTGGCGGAGTCGTTGTCGATCACCACCGTGTGCAGCCGGTCCAGGCCGGCCGGGCCGGCGTACGCGATCGCCTCGTGGTTGCTGCCCTCGTCCAGCTCGGCGTCCCCGATCAGCGTCCACACCGCCGGCCGGGTCAGGCCCTGCGCCCGCAGTCCCAGCGCACTGCCGACGGCGAGCGGCAGCCCGTGCCCCAGCGAGCCGCTGCCGATCTCGACACCCGGGATCAGGGTGCGGTCCGGGTGGTGGCCGAGGGGGGAGTCGTACCCGCCGAATCCGTCCAGCCACGTGACGGGGAAGAACCCCTTCGCCGCGAGCACCGCGTAGTACGCCATGGGGCCGTGGCCCTTGGAGAGCAGGAACCGGTCCCGCTCCCGGTCGCCGGCGGTGTCGGGCGTCACCCGCAGCACCCGGTCGTAGAGCACCCACAGCACGTCGAGCGTGGACGTGGCGGCGGGCCCGTGCTTCTCGGCCCCGGTCATACGCGCCATCAGCGCGCTCAGATCCTCGTAGCGGAACGTCGCGTCCGCTGTTGTCTGCGTCATGCATCGATCGTCCGACCTCAACCACGGTCGAGGTCAACCCCGGGACGGCCGGACAGCCGGACGGCCGGGCGGCGACGGAAAAGGTGCGCGCGACCACCCTCCGATGTGCGGTATTGTTCTCATGCGCGCTCGGCCGGGGGAAACCCCAGGTCAACGGGCATCGGGACGTGGCGCAGCTTGGTAGCGCACTTGACTGGGGGTCAAGGGGTCGCAGGTTCAAATCCTGTCGTCCCGACCAGCGTTTACGCAGGTCGGAGGCCGTTCTCTCACACGTGGGAGGACGGCCTTTTCCGTGCCCGGAATGCTGGTGGTCGCAGTGTGGTCGCACGCCCGCTTCGGGGCTGGTTCGCGATGGTGCTGAACGCGGGCGGGGCGGGGGAGGCGAGGACGGTGTGGGGTCGCAGGGTCGGCCGTCGGGTCTGCAGAAGACGAGTCCGGTGAATGGATCGCTGGGGTCGCTGTGGCGGCGGGCCCTTGACCGGGCCCGGTGCTCGAGTGCAGTGGCAACGCGACACGAGCGCCTTGGCGGCCAGCCAGGTAGTCAGGTAGGCGTCGACGCTCTGGTTCGGGTCGGCGTTGAATCCGCCGGCCTCGCCCTCGAGAAATCTGCGGGGTGCGGTCTCGGCTGCGTCGTGGTCGACGAAGCCGCCCCTGCGCACGGTCGTCCGGCGGTGGCGCGGTGCCGGGACGTCGACCGCGAAGGTCCACGTCCCATGGTCACCGTCAGCGAACAGGTGCGGGCAGTGTGCTCCGAATCGGTGACGGTGGGTGTCGCGGCAGCCACATCTGCGGTAGATGCGGCCGTAGTCTCCAGTGCTACGCATGGGGATCGCCTCCGGGAGGCGGAGGAAAGGTCGACACATCCAGTCTCGTGCGACCACCTGCGACCACCACGACCCATGCGCCCCCTGTGACCTGCGCTTTCCCCTTGTCTTCGCGCCAAGGGGCCTGTCCGGGAGCGTGGCGGCAGAATCTTCGTCCACTGGTGGTACAGCAGCTGCACCCATGCTGACCTGCGGAAATCGCGGCAGGCGGGGGCTCTCTGGTGAGGACTGGTCCGGGAATGGTCCGGATCTTGGTCCTGGTTGATCCCAGGCCTCATCTAGCGAAGTGGATGATTTGCGACGTATGTGAGTGTTCCGGCGGCTGCGCCGGCCCCCGACCCTGGATCTCGACGACATCCAGGCGACACTGCTGCGGGCCCGGCCTGAGCCCTGCTTCGGTACCCACGCGGAGACATCACTGGCCTCCTTCCCCGCCAACTTCCGGGCCGGAATGGCCGCCCGCGCCGAGCGGCTGCGCGACACCGGCGTGAACGCGCCCAAGAACTGGGAGTTCCCCTTCGGTACGTCGCGCGTGCACGTCGCCGTCACGGTGTACGCCGCGAGCGAGGACGACTGGCGTGCCGAAGTCGCCGCCTACGAGAAAGAGTTGGGTGAGGTTTCCGGTGTGCGGCTGCTGTCCCACCAGGACTTCACGGCCGACGGATTCAACGTGTTCGGCTACCGGGACGGCTTCAGTCAGCCGGTGGTCGAGGGCAGCGGCGCCGAACCGCTGCCCGGCGACGGGCGCCCGAACAAGGCGGGCGAGTTCGTGCTCGGATACCCGAGCGAGACAGGCGTCCCGCTGCCCGTGCCGGCTCCGGACGTCCTCGGCCGCAACGGCACCTACGCGACCAGCAGCTCCAGCTCACCGGGCTGGCCGCCCGCGCCGCCCATCCCGGCTCCAGCGACTTCCGCCACCGGCTCAACGGGGTCGACCCCCAGGAGCCGGCGAGCATCAAGGAGCTTCCGGCCTGGTCAGGCAAGGCCGATCCGGGGATGCGGCCACGGATCGTGGCGGGACTCACGTGTCAGAATGGATGTGCCCGTTCTTCGTCCGGTTTCATCATCGAGGTTCTTCCGTGTCCCAGCCCGTTGGTCGTGTGCCGCAGCGACGCAATGCACGGTCCAACCGGGCGCGCATCCTGGCCACCGCGCGCCAGGAGCTCGGGCGGAACCCCGACACCACTCTGGAGGAGCTGGCGCGCGCCTCCGGTGTCGTCAGGCGCACTCTTTTCGGGCACTTCCCCGGCCGGGCGGCGCTCCTGGAGGCGCTGGCCGAGGAGGCCGCCGAGGCTCTCCAGGCCGCGGCGGCGGCCGGGGTGAAGGCGGCGGACCCGGCCGAGCGGGCGCTCGCGCGCTTCTCGTTGTCGATGTGGCCGGTGGGCGACCGGTACCGGATGCTCCTGGCGCTGGCCCAGCGGGACCTGGGCCTGGAACGGGTCGCCGAGATCCTCGAGCCCGCCCGCGTCAAGGTCACCGCCATTCTGGAACGGGGGCAGCGGGACGGCGTCTTCCACTCCCACCTGCCGCCCGCGGTCATGGGTGCCGGCCTGGAGGGGATGACGGTCGCCCTGCTGGAAGAGGTCAACACCGGCGCGCTGGAGGACGACGGGACGCGTACGGCCGTGGCCACGCTCATCGCGGCCGGTGTGCCGGAGAAGCAGGCGCGCCTCGTGGTCGATGACGTGGCCGCCGCGATCGCGGCGGAAGCCGTCGCCGACAGCTGAGTCGCAGCACGGCTGTTGGTGCGGAGGTGGAACAGACCCCGGTGCGAAGGCATCGGGGTCTTGGCACGTGTGCCCCGCCTCCGACGTTGTGGTGACGTCGCGCACCCCGGCGGTGGGAAGCGAGGCCGCGGCGGCGGCACCGGGGGGCCGTGCGCTGCTCAGGCGCGGCCCGTTCTGGGGTGGAGGAGGCCGGATCTGGCTTCCGGTCTCCGGTCGGCGGTCATGGGTCGCGCCGAACCTGTGGGGTCTCAGACGGCGCCCACGGGTTCGCTCTCGACCGCTGCTTCCGGCGCCGCCGATTCCTCCTGGCGGTGCTTCCCGGTGGCCTTGCGGCCGGGCAGCACGGCAATGACGATCAGGGTTCCGGCGCCCATGATGATCGCGCCGAGGAGGCTGGTGTGCGCGATGGCGTGGGCGAAGGACTCATGCACCGCCTCGATCAGGGTCTGAGCCTGCTGGGGGCCGCCGCCCGGGGTCTTGGCGATGTGCTCGGCGACCGCGAGGCCGCCGCCTACCGAGTCCTTGGCGGTGTCCATCGCCTCGGCTGGGAGGCGACCGCCGACCATGTCGGTCAGCTTGTCCTTGTAGGACGTGGCGAGGAGCGAGCCGAGCACGGCGATGCCCAGTGCGCAGCCGAGTTCCAGCGCCGTGTCGTTGGCGCCACCGCCGACGCCCAGCTCGGACTCGGGGAAGGATCCCATGATGGTGTCGGTGGCCGGGGACAGGCTCAGGCCGATCGCGAAGCCGAGCATCAGCAGGGGCGTCAGGAAGTCTGAGTACGTTGAGCCCGACTCGATCTGCGTGAGCAGGAAGACGCCCGCCGTGCCGATCACCATGCCGGCGCCCACGACCAGCTTGACACCCAGCTTCGGGGCCAGCTTGCCGGTGACCGCGGCGCCGACGAAGACGGCTCCGGCCAGCGGCAGAAGGCGTATGCCGGTCTCCAGGGCGTTGTACTCGAGAACGAACTGCAGGAACTGGGTGGAGTAGTAGATCGAACCGAACGTGCCGAAGAAGAAGAACAGCACCGCGAGCATCGAGCCGCTGAACGGGCGCTCCTTGAACTTGCGCACGTCCAGCATCGGGTTCGGATGCTTCAACTCCCAGGCCACGAAGGCCGCCAGGCCGACAGCGGCGACGACGGCCGCGGTGATCGGGCCGGCGCCCCAACCGAAGTGCGGGCCCTCGATGGCCGCGTAGACCAGGCTGCCGATGAAGACGATCGAGAGCAGACCGCCGACGTAGTCGATCCGGCCCATGCCCTTCGCCTTGGACGGCGGCACCAGGAGCAGTGCTCCGATGACGCCGAGGACCGCGAGTGGGACGTTCATGAGAAAGGTGGAGCCCCAGGCATGGTTCTCCAGTAGCCAGCCGGCGGCCACCGGCCCGGCGGCGATGGCGAGACCGGAGGTGGCGCTCCAGGCCGTGATGGCCTTGGCGCGCTCCGCCCTGGGGAAGATCGCGACCAGCAGCGAAAGGGTGGCCGGCATGACGACGGCGGCACCGACGCCCATGATCGCGCGGGAGATGATGACCAGGTTGGTCTCGTCGACCAGGCCGCCCATCACCGAGCCGCCCGCGAAGATCAGCAGGCCCAGGACGAGTGCGCCGCGGCGGCTGTATTTGTCGCCGATCGCGCCGAGGACGAGCATCAGCGCGGCATACGGGACGGTGTAGCCGTCGATGACCCACTGGAGGTCACTGCTGGACAGCCCTAGATCCTTCGAGAGGTCCGGCGCGGCGACGACGAGCGACGTGTTCGCCATGACCACGATCAGCAGGCTCAGGCAGAGCACCAGCAGGGCCCACCAGCGCCGTGGATAGGGCCCGGTCATCTTCTCGGCGGGTGTGTTCGCAAAGAGCGGCATCGAAAACTCCTTGGCAGGAGGCGAAGCGGAGGCTTCGGGGTTCGCGGATGGGGTGTGAAGGCGGGCACGGCAGCAGACCGGCGAGGCGAGCAGTTAATTGCCCACTGACGTGTAGGTTAGTTAATTGCCCACGGGTGTGCAACTACGGGGGTCCATGCCCCATCGCCCGGAGGTTCCGACGTGACCCGCGCGCACGTCACCGACGCTTCAGGGCGCAACCGGACCCGTCTCGTGCGGGCCCGCATTCTTGAGGCGGGCCAGGCGGAAACTCGGTGCGTCGCACGGTCTACGGCCGCTTCAGCGGCAGGGCCGCGCTCGTGGGGGGCCTGGTGGAGGAACGGCTCGACGCGGCCCCTGCCGGTGACGAAGCTGTCGGTCGGCCTCGACGGTCCGAGGGCCTCGGGGAGCGCCGACGAGGCCCATGCCCGCAGGATCGACGCGACCGCGTTCCTGTCGTACGAGGACGTGTCGGCCGCACTCGGCGTGAGCCTGTCGCGAGGTGACGAGCCGGGGTGGATCAACGCGACGGCCGGTCGCCGGTGGTCGGTCAGGCGAGGTCGGGGAGGGGGCGCCGGGCGACCTCGTGGGCGTCGTCCGGTGGTACGCCCAGCATGCGCAGGACCATCTCGGCGAGGTTCACCGCGGCGTCATCGCCGTCCACGTCGGGGCGGGCGAATCTCAGCTCTACCAGGGACAGCAGGGTTCCACCCAGTGCGGACAGGGCCACTGTCGGGTCGACGGCGGTGAAGCGGCCGGAGGCCATGCCGACCTCGACGTCCCGGCGGGCCCGTCGGGCCAGGCCGTTGTCCGAGTGGATGTGGCCCAGGCCGCGACGGCGCAGAACCTGCATCAGCTCCGGGTGCGACTCGGCCATGCGGGCGCTGAGCCGGAAGCTCGTCGCGACGAGCTCCGCGGGGTCGTCGATGCCGGCCAGGTGCTCGTCGAAGGTCTGGCCGAACTCCTCCAGCGCGTCCTGCACCGCGGCCTCGAACAGCTCCGTCTTGGAGTCGAAGTGGTTGTAGAACGAGCCGAAGCCGACGTCTGCGCGCTCGGCGATCACCTGGATGCTGACGCTGGTGTCCCCGGCCTCGGCGAGTATCTGGCGGGCCGCGCGGACGAGAGCTCCGCGGGTCTCGGCGCGACGCCGCTCGAATCGGTTGCTGGGCGGGGCTGACGTAGGCATACGCAGAGTCTAACCGTGGAGACGATGACGATCGCAGTCCTGATGAATTCATCATCTCCTGCCGCGAACACCTTGACGATGGAACTCTCACACTTGATGATTTCCTCATTACGGCAATGTTGCTTGGAGGACACCATGTCCGAAACCCGCGTCAACGCAGTCGGCGTCCCGGACGTCAGGACGGCTCATCAGGACCTCCACAGCGCGCAGGGAGCCCTGCGCGGCGAACATCCCGGGCGGTCCCGCAACCCCGTGATCAAGGTGGCCGACCTGGCATGGCTGGAGTTCGAGAAGCCCGACCTGGACCGGGCCGAGGTCTTCGCCCGGGACTTCGGTTTCGGTATCGCCGCCCGGAGCGAGAGCGAGCTGTGGTTGCGGGGCACCTTCGCCGGCTCGCCGTGCATGGTGATCCGGCGCGGCCGGACCTCCCGTTTCATCGGCCCGGCGTTCCGCGCCGCCGAGCGGGCCGACCTGGACCGGCTGGCCCGCGCCACGGGGACGTCCGTACGGGACGCGGACGTGCCCGGCGGCGGCAAGGCGGTCGACCTGCTCGACCCCTCCGGCTTCCCGGTCCGGGTCGTGCACTGCGCGGAGGAACTGCCGGCGCTGCCCGAGCAGCAGCCGCTTCTGCTCAACTTCGGCACCGGTCACCGCCGCACGAACGTCACCCAGCGCCCGCCGCGTGAACCCTCCCGCATCCAGCGCCTGGGCCATGTGGTCCTGGAGACAAGGGTGTTCGGGCGCGCCCTGGACTGGTACCTGGACACCCTCGGGATGATCGTGTCCGACTTCCTGTTCCTGGACGGCCGGCGCGGCCGTGGCCCGACGATGGCGTTCATCCGCTGTGACCAGGGCAGCCGGGCCGTTGACCACCACACGCTGGCCATGCACCTGGGCCCGGGCAACGGCTACGTCCACTCCGCCTACCAGGTGACCGACCTCGACTCGATCGCCGCAGGCGGCGAGTACCTGGCCGAGCGCGGCTACCGGCGCAGCTGGGGCATCGGCCGGCACATCCAGGGCAGCCAGCTCTTCGACTACTGGCGCGACCCCGACCGCTTCATGCTGGAGCACTTCGCCGACGGCGACCTGTTCTCCTGCGACCTGGAGCCCGGCTGGGCACCCATGTCGACCACCGGCCTCGCCCAGTGGGGACCTCCTGCCACCCGTGACTTCCTCGGCGCGAGCCCCTCCCCGCAGCGGGTCCGTGACGTCATCGAAGCCCTGCGAGGCGACAACGAGATGGACCCGGCACGCCTGCTGGGCCTGCTCAAAGCCGCCAAGTCCTGAAACCCGACCCCCTCACGAAGGTACTGATATGAGCACCAACGTCCTGCGCACCGCCGAGGGATGGTGGGTCCTCCTTCCCCAAGCTCTCGACTCCGCTCGAGCAGGGGAGACCCCGATCGACCGGGCCGTCCCCGTCGACACCAAGGCAGCCACCACCGCCGAGTTGATCGCCGACCGGGCGGCCGTGCGCGAGGCCGCCCTCTCCGGGGAGGCGGGCACGCCCGTCGCCGATCTGGTCGCCCTCTCGCCGGTGACCACTCCCTGCCGGGTGGTCGCACAGATGGTCAACTACCGCAGCCACGCCCGCGACTCGGGCTTCACCGGCGACATTCCGCCCGCCTTCTTCCGCAAGGCGTCCGGGTCGGTGACTGGCCCGGGTGAGGCGATCGTCCGGCCGTCGCACGTGAAGTTCCTCGACTACGAGATCGAGCTCGGGCTCGTCATGGGCGCACCCCTGCCCGTCGGCACCGTGGTCGAGGAGCGCGACCTGCCGTCGTACGTCGCCGGGCTGGTGATCACGAACGACGTCAGCGCCCGTGAGGTGCAGCTGACCAAGACGCAGTTCTACGAGAGCAAGTCGTACCCGACCTTCACACCGACCGGGCCCTACCTGGCGCTGCTGGAGCCCGAGGACTTCGCCCGTTTCCTTGATCTGAGGCTGCGGCTGTCGGTCAACGGCGAGCTGCGTCAGGACCGCACCCTCGCCGACATGATCGTCCGCCCGGCACAGGCGCTGACCCTGCTGGCCCGCTTCCAGACCCTCGACCCCGGCGACCTGCTGCTCACCGGGACCCCCGGCGGCACGGCCCTCAAGGCCCCGCCCAAGGCGGTCGAGAAGATCGGCGCGCTGCTGCCGCCCGCCGTGAAGTGGAAGGCGTTCTTCAAGAGCCAGGCCCGTAACCCGCACTACCTGCACACGGGTGACGTGATCACGGCGACGATCTCGACCGCGGACGGGCGGATCGACCTCGGCGAGCAGCGCACGCCCGTCACGGACGCTGGGGGTACCCCCTGCTCGCAGAGCCTGGGGGAAACACCCGAGGTGAGCCGCACATGACCGCCGACCAGGCCGGACCCCGGGACACCGCACCCGCTCCCGCACAGACAGCCCCCGCACAGACAGCCCCCGCACCCGTCGTGATCATCGGCGCCGGGCCGGTGGGCGTGACCGCCGCCCTCCTCCTCGCCCGGCGCGGTATCCGCACCGTCATCCTGGAACGCCACCAGGACGTCTACCCGCTCCCGCGCGCCGTCGCCACCGACGACGAGGTACGCCGCATCCTCCAGGCCGCAGGCGTGGGCGAGGAGTTCGCCGCGATCGCCCGCCCCGCCAACGGACTTCGGCTGCTGGACGCCCGCCACCGGGTCATGGCCGAGTTCCGGCGCTCCGAGCACGGCCACCACGGCTACCCGCAGACCAGCATGTTCGACCAGCCCGAGCTGGAACGACTGCTGCGCGACGCCCTCGCCCGCCGCCCGGAGTGCGAACTGCGGGGCGGTGTCGAGGTCACCGGCGTCGGCCCGGCCCCGGCCGGCCCCGTGCGCGTGACCTACCGCGACGACGACGGTGAGCACCATCTGTGGGCCGAGGCGGTCCTCGGCTGCGACGGCGCGGGCAGCCTCACCCGCGACGCGATCGGCGCCGCATGGGAGGACCTGCGCTTCGAGGAACGCTGGACCGTCATCGACGTCCGCACGAAGGCCGACGTCCGCTGCTGGGAAGGCGTCGACCAGGTCTGCGACCCTCACCGGCCGGCGACGTTCATGCGCGTCGGTGAGGACCGCTACCGCTGGGAGTTCCGGCTGCAAGACGGGCAGCAACCGGTCCGCGAACTGATCGCCCCGTGGCTGTCGCCCTCGTACGACGGGGACTTCGACGTCGTACGGGAGACGCAGTACACCTTCCGGGCGCGGGTGGCCGACCGGTGGCGCAGCGGACGGATCTTCCTCCTCGGCGACGCCGCCCACCTCACCCCGCCGTTCATCGGGCAGGGGCTGTGCTCGGGCCTGCGTGACGCCCACAACCTCACCTGGAAGCTGGCCCGCGTCCTGGGCCAGGGCGGCGACGAGCGGCTGCTGGACACCTACGAGAGCGAGCGCAAGCCGCACGTACGGCATGTGATCCGGCTGGCGGTCGCCATGGGCTGGGCCATGACCGGCGGCCAGGACGGCGCCGCCGCACTACGCCGCAGGATCCTGGCCGCCGCCTGCCGCATACCCGGCCTCACCGCGGCGGCGGGCCGCGACCTCAGCCCACCCCTGACCGCCGGGCCCCTCGTCCGGCGGCGTATGCGCAGGAGCCTCGTAGGCACCCACTGCCCGCAACCATGGGTGGTGGGACCCGACGGCCGGCGCAGCCGCCTCGACGAACTGCTCGGCGACAGCTTCACCGTCCTGACCGCCGCCGAACCCTGGCCCTCGCTGCGCGCCCTCGCCCACGGGCTCGGCGTCCCGACGATCCCCGTGACCGACCTCCGTGACGACGGCACCCTCGCCGCCTGGCTGCGCGCCGGCCGGGCGGACGCCGCCCTGCTGCGCCCCGACCGCGTCGTCATGGACGTCGTCCCGGCCGGGAGGCACGACTTCACGGACACCGCCGGCTGGGCGTCTCTCCTGCACACCACGCGCAGCCCCCACCCTTCCCCACGGACCGTCGAGCAGAGCCTGCCGAGGAGCGCCACACGATGACCAGGCCGTACCCGGAACCCTTCACGACGCCCGATCCGCAGGTCGTCGCCGACAGCCGCATCATGGACTTCGCCCGCCACGCCGGGCTCGACGGGACCGACTACGCCGCCCTGCACCGCTGGTCGGTCACCGACCTGGAAGGCTTCTGGGCCGCGGTCTGGGAGTACTTCGACATCGACGCGGACTCCCCGTACGAGCAGGTGCTGGCCGAGGAGCGGATGCCGGGCGCCCGCTGGTTCCCCGGCGCCACCCTCAACTACACCCACCACGCCCTGCGCAAACTCACCGACGACACCGTGGCGATCACCGCCCTCGACGAGACCGGCTCCAGTCACGAGGTGACCGGCGGCCGGCTGCGCGCCCAGGTCGCATCCGTCGCCGCCACCCTGCGCGACCTGGGCGTCGGCAAGGGGGATCGGGTCGTCGGCTACCTGCCCAACACCCCGCACGCGATCGTCGCTTTCCTCGCCGCCGCGAGCCTGGGCGCCGTGTGGTCGGTCTGCGGGCAGGACTACGCCCCCAAGGCCGCCGCCGACCGCTTCGCCCAGCTCGAACCCACCGTCCTGATCTCCGCCGACGGCTACCTCTTCAACGGCACGACCCACGACCGCCGCGAGGCCACCCTCGAACTCGCCGGTGAGCTGCCGACGCTGAAGGCCGCGCTGCTGGTGGACCACGTGGGCCTGCCGTGGCCGTCACACGCGTACCCGTCACTGGTGGTGCCGTGGGAGGACGCCGCCACCCGCACCGAGGAACTCATCTGCACGCCGGTGCCGTTCGACCACCCGCTGTGGGTCGTGTTCTCCTCGGGCACCACCGGCCTGCCCAAGGGCATCGTCCACGGCCACGGCGGCGTCCTGCTCGAACATCTCAAGACCCTCGGACTGCACTCCGACCTCGGCCCCGGTGACCGCCTCCTGTGGTACACCACCACCCACTGGATGATGTGGAACCTGGTCGCCTCCACGCTGCTCACCGGCGCCACCACGTGCACCTACGACGGCAGTCCGGCGCCCTTCGCCAGGCTCGACGTCCTGTGGGAGCTGGCCGCGCGCCACCGGGTGACCGTCTTCGGCACCAGCCCCCAGTACCTGCTGGGCATGGCCAAGTACGGCATCGACCCCTCGGCGCACGACCTGTCGTCGATCCGCGTAGTCGGCTGCACCGGCTCCGCACTGCCGGCTTCCGCCTACCCCTGGGTCCGCCACCACGTCGGCGACCACGTCCTGCTCGCCTCCATCAGCGGCGGCACGGACGTCGTCTCCGGCTTCGCTGGCAGCGCCCCCAACACACCTGTGTGGGCAGGAGAGCTCTCAGCACCCCACCTGGGCGTGGCCCTGGCCGCGTACGACGCCGAGGGCGTCCCGGTCGTGGACCAGGTCGGGGAGCTGGTCGTCAGTCGCCCGATGCCGTCCATGCCGCTGTACTTCTGGAACGACCCCGACGGCACCCGCTACCGCGACGCCTACTTCTCCTCCTACCCCGGCGTGTGGCGCCACGGCGACTGGATCACCCTCACCTCCCGCGGCTCGGTGATCGTCCACGGCCGCTCCGACAGCACGCTCAACCGCAACGGCGTACGCCTGGGCAGCGCCGACATCCACGACGTCGTCGAACGCCTCCCCGAGATCACCGAGGCCCTCGTCATCGGCGCGGAAGAACCCGACGGCGGCTACTGGATGCCGCTGTTCGTGGTCGTCGCCGCCGACGCGACCCTGGACGACCCGCTCCGCGAGAAGATCAAGGAGGCGATCCGGACCGGCGCCTCACCCCGCCACGTCCCCGACGAGATCCTCGAAGTCCCCGGCGTCCCGCACACCCGCACCGGCAAGAAACTCGAAGTCCCCGTCAAACGCCTCCTTCAGGGCGCCCCGGTCGAGCAGGTCGTCAATCCGGCAGCCGTGGACGCCCCCGACCTCATCGATCACTTTGCCCGCCTGGGTGCCGAACGCCGGGGCCGGTCGGCATGACAGCCGCGCAGATCACCCTCGCCGTCATCCTGACCCTGGTCTTTCTGCCACTGGGAGCGGCCAAGATCGCCGCAGTGCCGTTCATGCGCCAGGCGGCAGCACACCTCGGCATGTCGCCGGGCCTCTACCGCGTCGTCGGCACCTTGGAAGTGGCCGGAGCCCTCGGACTGGTACTCGGACTGGCTTCCGCCCCACTGGGGGTGACCGCCGCGACCGGGCTGGCGCTGCTGATGACCGCGGCCGCCGTGGCCCACCTGCGCCACGGCGACCCGCCCGTGCGTGCCCTGCCCGCCGTCGTCCTTGCCCTGACGGCGGTGGCGTACGCCGGAGTGGCGATCGGTACCGGCTGACGGCCCGCAGCGTGCGCTGACGCGCGCGGCGGCCCGTTGACGCCTTCACCGTCGACGCGAGCGGGGTGGCGGCCTCCGGCACGTAGAGCCGTTCGTGGCCTCCTGAGGAGTGCCGCCCGGAAATCCTTCGGCCATCCGCCCCGCGGTGTCCGTGTCCGGCCGATCCGGACGCGGACACGGACACGGACGCGGACACCGTACGCGCGCGGGGTCAGGAGATGGTCAGGAACCTGGCCATGCTCGGCACCCCCTCGGCGTCAAGGGCGAAGAGCATGTAGTTCCCCGGCAGGACCACGCCGGTGTCGGAGGGTATGGACACCGTGTAGGTGCCGGTGGCCGTGGCGGCGGAGACGAGTGGGACCCGCCTCTGGTCGTTGTCGGTGGAGTGGGTCGCGGCCGCGGCCCGCATGAGGACGAAGGACGCCACCGGGCCCTCGGTGGTCACCGAGAGCTGCGCGCCGGGCGCGGCCCTGGGGGGCACGCCTCCGCTGACGACCGGACGGGGCTTCGGCGTTCCGTCCGGGCCCAGCAGGTACGGCGGGGTGAAGACGGCCCCGTCGGCGTGGTTGGTCGCGCAGTCGCCGCACAGGCCGCCGCCGCCGGAGAAGACCCGGCCGTCCGGCAGCAGGTTGGCCACGCTGTGGTAGTTCCTCGGGATCGCCATGGTGGCCAGGGGGGTGAAGCGCCCGGTCGCCGGATCCCACAGTTCGGGGGTGAGCACGGACGTCGCGTCGCTGAACGGCACCGGGTACGCCTGCCCGCCGAACACGGCCACCTTGCCGTCCGGCAGGACCACGCTGTTGCTGAAGGCGCGGGCGTAGCCCATGTCGCCCGTGCGGGCGACCTGGACCTGGTCGCCCGAGATGCCCACCGTGTACGCGCGCCGCGTGGCCGGGGTCTTCTCGTAGGCGGGGGAGCCGCCCAGGGTGAGCAGCTTGCCGATGTCGTAGGCGACGGCGTTACCGGTCATGGCGTCCTGGCTGTCGGCCCGGGTGCCGGCGGCCGTGATGCTGCCGGTACCGGCCGTCGATATCCAGTTCATCTGCTTGCTCGGGCCCAGCTGGAGTACCTTGCCGCCCGAAGTGGCGTGCAGCCACATGTGGTTGTCGGCGCGGTAGGCCCCGGCAGGGTCGGCCGTCAGCGCCGGGGTGGCGGGCACGCCCGTGAGCGTCCGCCAGGTGCGGCCGGCCGGATTCCAGACCTCGCCGCCCCTGTCGCGGGCGCCGCCGCTCCAGGATCCGCCGAGGACGAAGGCCTCACCGGTGGAGAGCAGCGTCATCGCCTGGTAGCCGCGGGCGATGTTCATGTCGGTGGTGGCCGACCACTGGTCCGTCGCCGGGTCGTAGATGCTGGCCTTCTCCGCGTTGCTGCCCCCGGTGACCAGCACGCGGCCGTCGGCCAGCATGGCTGTGCCGGGACAGAACATGTCGTGGCCGGTGCCGTCGATGCGGCGTTGTGTCACCTTTCCGGTCTTCAGGTCCAGGACTGCGGTCTGGGTGTAGCCGTTGCTGCCGCCGAAGCGGTCGACGGCGTACGCGGACCAGGCCAGCAGCTTGTCGCCCGGCAGGACGGCGGTCGCCACCGGCACGAGCGGGAATCCGGTGATCCGGTCCCAGGAACCGTGGACGGCCGGGTCGGCCGGTCCGCTCAGGCGGATCTCGGCCGCCGAGCTCCAGGGACCGCGGCCGCCGGCTTCGCCGAGCGCGGTCAGCCGGACGTAGCGGGCGTGCTGCGCCTGGGTGAACGTGGCGGTCTTGACCGTGTCGTCGTCCCGCCAGGCGCCCGAGGCCACCGACGCCCCGAACGTCGTGCCGTCCGTACTGACGCTGACGGAGTACCGGCCGATGCGCCCGTTGGCTCCGTCGGGGCGGGGCTGGTAGACGAGCGCGGAGACCGCGGTCGTGCGCTTCATGTCGATCGTGATGCTGTGCGGCAGTGGGGCGGGGGTGCCGGTCCACTTGCTGTGCCAGATGGTGCTCGGGTTGCCGTCCAGCACGTTCGTCGCGCGGCCGTTCTCGCCGACGGTCTCCTCATCTCCTGCCGTCGCGGTCCATCCCGTGCGGGGAAGGTCGACGGTGGCGGCCGGCGTGCCGGGGTCGCCCAGCAGGTTGATCTCGGCGGCAGAAGCCCACGGCCCGCGGCCGCCGGCCTCGGTGAGCGCCGTCAGCCGGACGAATCGGGCACCCTGCGGGGCGAACCCGAGTGTCTTGGCGCCGGCGTCGTCGGCGAGCGTTCCGGTGGCTACGGGCGCTCCGAAGGCGGTGCCGTCGGGGCTCACGCTGATGGCGTACTCGCCGATGCGCCCGTTGGGCCCGTCGGAACGGGGCTGGTAGACGAGCGCGGAGACGACGGTCGTGCGCTTCATGTCGATCGTGATGCTGTGCGGCAGTGGGGCGGGGGTGCCGGTCCACTTGCTGTGCCAGATGGTGCTCGGGTTGCCGTCCAGCACGTTGGCCGCGCGGCCGTTCTCGCCGACGGTCTCCTCGTCGCCGGCCGCCGCGGTCCATCCGGTCCGGTCAAGAACCGGAGCTGCGGGCTCCATCGCGTTCGCCGGTGCGATGCCGTGGTGTGGCGACTGGTTGACCATCTGCTGGTCGGAGGGCGCGGGAAGGGGCCCCGGCGCTGCCGCCCGCGCGGCTGCCGCCGGGCGCGCCACCCCGAGCCATGGGGTGAGGCCGATCAGCAGGGAGCCCAGGCCGAAGGCTATGAGCAGGTACGAGCGGAGTAACAGGTGGTGACGGGTGAAGGAGCGCCGGAACCACAATCTGACCTCCTGAGGCGAACCGGTGTGTCCTCAGAACATAGGTCAGAAACGGTGCAACTCACCTGCACAATAGGTGAGTTGCTATGAAATTGGGTAGCGGATCGGGCGCTTCCGTCACAGGTGGCGCACGGGGGTGAGGAGTGGGTGATCAGTCCTTGGTGCGGGCTCGCCCTAGCCGAATTGGGTCATGTGTTCGATTTGGGTGGGGGAGATGCCGAAGTGTGGGACAGCTAGCATGTTCGAACCAACAACTGACCACGTTGAAATATGAACATCGGCTGAAAAATTGATACCTGCGGTACAGCGAGAGCTTTCGCGACTGGACGGGGGAACCGCGTCCGCCACGTGGCGTCGGCCACGGGTCGTGCTGTGGGCTGCGGTCAGTGCCGTGGCCCTCGGATTCCTTGTCGGACTGGAGATCGCCGCGCGTCACTACGGCGTGCCGGGCCCCGTCACCATCCAGGCGCGGGAGGTGATCTTCGCCCCCCAGTCGGGGACGGTGCTGTACGCCAGCATGGCCTTGATGACGGTGGTGCTCACCTGGCGGCAGCGGTTCGTCGCGTTCGGCGCCGCGATCGGCATCGACCTGGTCTTCTGGCTCGTGCGGTGGGCGGTCGGCGCCGAGATGATGTACGGCAACGGCGCACTGTGGGTGACGCTGGGCTGCGCCGTCATCGCCGTCACGCGCCGCACCGGCCGGGAGCGGGTCCTGCTGCTGAAGGGCGTCGGACTGGCCCTGCTCCTGGTGGCCGGCCGTAAGACCGGCTACACCTGGCTGCTGATCACGTCGAAGACCCGCCCGATGGTGCTCGACCAGTACGTGGCGACCGCCGATCATGCCCTGGGCAACCCGTCATGGGTGGCCGGCCGGATCGTCGAGGCCACCGGCGCGGTCGGCGCCCACGTCCTCGACTGGGTCTACGTCCAGCTCGCGGTGGCCGCGGTCGTCGTCACCCTGTACCAGCTGCGCAACGTCGCGATCGAGCGCCGCTTCCCGCGCCATCATCTGGTGCGCACCTTCCTGGCCATCGGCCTGCTCGGGCCGGGCATCTACATGATCTACCCGGTGGTCGGACCCATCTTCGCCTACGGCGCCGACGGCGGTCAGTTCGCGATGGCCGACCTGTGGCCGAACACGCCGCCGCCGGTCGGCACCCCGCAGCCGATGCTCTTCGACGGGACCACCCCGCGCAACTGCATGCCCAGTCTGCACACGGCCTGGGCCACCGCGATCTTCATCCACTCCCGCAGGGG
This sequence comes from Streptomyces bambusae, assembly GCF_019400985.1. GTDB lineage: Bacteria > Actinomycetota > Actinomycetes > Streptomycetales > Streptomycetaceae > Streptomyces > Streptomyces bambusae_A. Next base: position 18,825 of record NZ_WTFF01000023.1, on the reverse strand, counting down.
CCCGAGGGCCCTGCGCTTCGCAGGAACGTTTTGGCTGATCGCCACGCTCGGCGCGACGCTCGGCTTCGGCTACCACTACGGCGCGGACATCGTCGCCGGCGTGGTGTTCACGCTCGCGATCGATGCGGCACTGCGTGCGCAGGCCCACGGCTGGGACCGGCGGGGAATCCGGCTGGTCGGCTACGGCGCCGCGGTCTTCGCCGCTCTCCTGGCGTCGTACCGCTACCTGTCGACGGAGATGGCCGCGCTTCCGTGGGTGTTCGGGCCGCTGCTCGTTCTGGCGATGTCGTCCGTCGTATACGGCTACGTACGGACCGTCAGGCTGTGGGAACGGCAGGCCGCGTCGGTGCACCTGCCGCAGCCGCGACGTGAGCCGCAGCCCGAACTGGTGTGAACTGACGGGTGCCGTGGGGCGGGTGATGTTCATACGGGCTTGGGAATCCCTTTACCTACCGGCCGGTTGTACCCGGCGGTAACAGGGCTCCATGCTGCTGTGGCGATCAATGCGCGCCACCCCCCACGCCCACGCGAGGAGCCGACCGTGCCCCGTTCCCGACGTACCGCCGCACGCACCGCCACCCGCCGCCGCACCGGACTCGTCGCGGGTACGGTCGCCGCGTTGGCCGGGGCCTGCATCACCCCGGCCTCGGCCGCCACCGGTGCGGGGCCGGGTCCGGGGTCCGGGGCGCGGTACGGGGAGTACGTCGCGCTCGGGGACTCGTACGCCGCCGGGGCCGGCATCCCCGGGCAGTCCGCCGGGCTGTGCTTCCGCTCCGACCGCAACTACGCCAGCCTCGTCGCCGCCCGGCTCGCCCCCGCCGTCACCCGCGACGTCACCTGCGGCGCGGCCAAGCTCAAGCACCTGACCGAGCCGCACCGCTACCCGGTGATCGGGCAGGTCAACGCACCGCAGCTCGACGCCCTGACCAGCCGGACCCGGCTGGTCACGATCACCCTCGGCGGCAACGACCTCGGCACCAGCGACCTGGGCCTCGGCGACATCGTCGTCCGCTGCGTGGCCCTCGCCGCCGTCCACCCCGTCGGGTCGCCCTGCCGCTCCTCCTACGGCAACACGCTCCACGAGCGCGCCGACGAGGCCGGCCCGCGGATCGCCGCGGCGCTCCAGGAGATCCGCCGGCGCTCGCCGGAAGCGAAGATCGTCATCACGGGGTACCCGTCGATCCTGCCCGAGAACGCGTGGGACTGCCTCTTCCGGCAGCCCGTCACCGTGTCCGACGCGGCCTACCTGCGCGACGTGGTGAAGTACCTCAACGGAGTGATCGCCGAGCGGGCCGAGGCGAACGGCGCGACGTACGTCGACACCCACACGCCCACCCTCGGGCACGACATCTGCCAGAGCCCCTCGCAGCGCTGGATCGAGGGCATCCTGCCGCACCAGCCGACGATGCCCGTGCACCCGAACGCCCGGGGCGAGCAGGCCATGGCCGACGCGGTGCTCGCGGCGCTGGACTGACCGTCATCACTGCTTCGGGCTGACCGGCGCGCCGCCGCCGGGCCTCGCAGGCCTTACGGACCGTCGCCTGCCGTCGCTCCCGTCGGGGTGCCGGCGGCGTCGCGCGTGAACGAGCGGGAGACGTGCCGGTCCTGGTGGGCGACGCGGAAGCGGTGGGTCTCCTGGGTGAGGGTGCGCCCGTCGCCGTCCAGGAAGGTGCCCGTCACGGTGTAGGTGCCGCGGGCGTGCCGGCCGGAGGGCAGCTTCTCGGGGGGCAGCACCACCTCGTACGGCCCGCCCGCCCGGAAGCTGCCCAGCGGGGTCGTCTCCGCGGGCAGCGTGCACTCGTCGATCGTGCGGGAGTCCACGTAGACGAGCCCGTCCACCGGGCTGGTCAGCCGGAACTCGAGACTCACGGTGAACGAGGCTCCCTCGGGCAGCGCGAAGGGGACATGGGCCGGGTCGTCCAAGGGGACCGACAGCCTGTCGAAACTCTCCGAGTCCAGGTGTACGCCGAGCAGCTCGAACCGCGCGTCCGTCATGGGCCCACGACTACCCCGATCTAAACATCCGCATGCCTACGGAATTGTCACGGTTTGGGGCAAGGGGGTCAGGGCAGGCGCCCGCGTGACGGATGCGGACCCGACGGGCACGGAAGGGTGTGACCGGCCATGCGCGTGGCGTTTCTGATGGCGCCGCAAGGCGTCGAACAGGTAGAGCTCGAACAACCCTGGAAGGCCGTGCTGGACGCCGGCTGGGAGCCGCGGCTGGTGTCGACCAAGGCGGGACGGGTGCAGGCCTTCCACCACCTGGACCGGGGGGACACCTTCCCCGTGGACGACGTGGCCGCCGATACCCCGGCCGAGGACTTCGGGGCCCTGGTCCTGCCGGGCGGCCTGGCCAACCCGGACGCGCTGCGCAGGGACGAGCGGGCCGTGGCCTTCGCCCGGCACTTCTTCGGCATGGCCCGGCCGGTGGCGGCCATCTGCCACGCGCCGTGGACGCTGGTCGAGGCGGACGTGGTCCGCGGTCGCACGCTGACGTCCTGGCCGAGCCTGGCGACCGACATCCGCAACGCGGGCGGCACGTGGGTCGACAAGAAGGTGTGCGTCTGCCGGGCGGCACCGGCCACGCTGATCACCAGCCGGAAGCCGGCCGACCTGGACGCGTTCTGCGGGGCCCTGGTGGAGGAGTTCGACCGGCAGCTGCACACCCGGCAGGCCGCCTGACGCAGTCCAGTGCAGTCCAGTCGGAGCCCGAGGCGTCGGCCGGAGCCTCAGTCGGGCGGCTCCGGGACCCGCGGGGGCTCGCCCGGGTCGCGGTCCGGGGCGGGCTCGGGTTCGCCCGGGCTGCGGTCCGGGGCCGGCTCGGGCTCGCGGTCGGGGTCCGGCGGCTGCGGGTCGTGCGGGACCGGGTACGGCTCGCGCGGCTGGGGCGCGGGATCGGCCGGGGGCACGGAGCCGCTGGTCCTGGCGGCCGGCGTCGTCATGGTCACGGAGGTCATGGCAGCTCCCTCGTATCCTTCACATCCAGCGGATCGGTGGCCGGCCCCTGCAGGACCCGGCCGTCGGCGGCGAACCGGGAGCCGTGGCACGGACACTCCCAGGTCTCCTCGGCATCGTTGAAGCCCAGCTCGCAGCCCATGTGCGTACAGCGCGGCGCCGGGCCGAAGCCGGCCACGTAGTGGCGGGCGACGGCGGACTGGGCCCGCGCGATCGACGCCACCTCGCGCAGCGGCAGGTGGCGCCGGGGCTCGTACAGCTCGGTCCACGGCGGGCGCGGGCCGCCCGCGACGTGCGCGGCCAGCAGCCGCCCCGCGAGCACGCCGTTGCTCATGCCCCACCCGCCGAAGCCGGTCGCGACGAAGACGTGCTCGGTGTCGGGGTGCTCATGGCCGATGTACGGCAGGTGGTCGTTCGAGAAGACGTCCTGCGCCGACCACCGGTAGGGCGCGGGCCCGCTCGGGAAGCCCGGCAGGTGCCGGTGCGCCCAGTCCTCCAGCCGCGCCAGGCGCTCCGCGCTGCCGGCCGCGCCCGGCTCGAACGCCTCGCCGGTCACGATCACCAGCCGGCGCCCCTCCCCGTACGGCGCGCTCCGCACCGAGCGCGTGTTCTCCTCGGGGGTCAGGTACATGCCCTCGGGCGCGTCCGCCGCGTCCACCGGAGCGGCCACGACCAGCTCCCGGCGTACGGTCAGCCTGGCCATCAGCATCGAGTGGCACACCAGCGGATAGTGCGTGGCCAGCACCACGTCCTTGGCGTGCACGGTCACGCCGCCCGCCAGCTCCAGCCGGCAGTCGGCCCGTTCCCGCAGGCCCCGGACCCGCGTGTGCTCGTACACGGCGCCGCCGTGGGCGGCCACGTCCGCCGCGAGGCCGATCAGGAACCGGCGCGGATGGAACTGCAGCTGGTCCTCCACCCGCACCGCCCCCGCCACCGGGAACGGCAGCCCGGTCTCCGTCACGTACCGGGCGTCCAGCCCGGCCGCGGCGGCCGCCTCCGCCTCCTCGAGCAGCTCCCCGGTGCGGCCTTCGTCCGTCAGATAGGTGAACGCGGGCAGCCGCTCCGCCTCCGCGTCGATGCCCGCCTCCCGGCACATGACCAGGACATGCCGCAGCGCGTCCTCCTGGGACTCCGCGTACAGGGCGGCGGCGTCGGCGCCGTGCCTGCGGGCCAGGCGGGCGTAGCACAGCCCGTGCAGGGAGGTCAGCTTGCCGGTGGTGTGGCCGGTGACCCCGCCGCCGACCTTGTCGGCCTCCAGGACCACCACCTCGCGGCCGGCCCGCAGGAGCTCCCGGGCCGTGCACAGCCCCGCGATGCCGGCGCCGACGACGACCACGTCGGCGGTGAGACCGTCCTCCAGGGCGGGTCGGGCCGGGGCGCGGGCGCTGTCGATCCAGTACGAGCGCATGGCGACGCCTCCTCAGGTCCGCCGGGACGGGGCTCCGCCCGGCGGCTACCCCGTCGGCGGGCGAAGATGCGTAGCGGAGGGCGGGGCGGGCACACGCCTTGCATGTCCGAGCGAGAGACGAGCAAGCCCGGGACGTACGAGCGGGAGACGAGCAAGCCCGGGACGTACGAGCGGGAGACGAGCAAGCCCGGGACGTACGAGCGGGAGACGAGTCACCCCGGGACGGGCGACCCCGGGACGGGCGACCGCGGAACGGGCGACTCCGGGACGGGCGACCCCGAGCGCCACGAGTCGGCGGCCGAGCGGGCGGACCGCCACTGGGCCGAGCTGCTCCAGGAGCTGCGCGTGACCCAGACGGGCGTGCAGATCCTCTTCGCCTTCCTGCTGACCGTGGTCTTCCAGCCCCGCTTCACCGAGCTCGGTGCCACCGACCGGACCATCTACGTCGTCACCGTCGTCCTCGGCGCGGCCACCACGGGCGTGCTGGTCGGACCGGTCTCCTTCCACCGGCTGGTCTTCGGGCGCAGGCTGAAGCCCGAGGCGGTAATCTGGGCCTCGCGACTGACCATCGTCGGCCTGGTGCTCCTGTTCTGCACCATGGCCTCGACCATGCTGCTGATCCTCCGCATGGTCCTGCCGGACAGCACGGCGCTGTGGCTGGTGGTGATGATGGCGATCTGGTTCGCCCTGTGCTGGATCGCGATCCCGCTCTGGGCGCTACGGCACACCCTGATCAAATGAATGAAGGCCCCGCATCTCGGCCCGCCTCCGGTGCTTCGGACCTCCTCAGGGGGGTACACGCGGCGCACGGGGGTGAGGAGGCACGATGAGAGTCTTGACCATGGGCGTGGAGGAAGAGTTCCTGCTGGTCGACGGCGCGAGCAGATCCCCCTCCCCCCGGGCGCCCGAGGTCATCGCCGCCGCGGCCGAGCAGCTCGGCGAGCAGGTGCAGACGGAGTTCTACACCTCCCAGGTGGAGGTCTGCACCCGCCCCGCGGCCGACCTCGGCGCGCTGCGCGGCGAGCTGGCCCTCCTGCGGTCCGTCGTCGGGGACGCTGCGGAGCAGGCCGGCTGCCGGATCGTCGCCACCGGCACCCCCGTGGTGCCGCCGGCCAAGCCGCTCACCGTCACCGACTGCGAGCGCTACCGCCGGATGGCGACCCGGTTCGCCGCGATCGTCGGCACCTACGACGGCCTGGTGTGCGGCACGCACGTGCACATCGGAACCCTGGAGCGGCACGAGGCCCTCGCCCTCGCGGGCCACATGCGCCCCTGGCTGCCCGTGCTCCAGTCGCTCACCGGCAACTCGCCCTACTGGCTGGGAAGCGACACTGGGTTCGACAGCTGGCGGTCCGTGGAGTTCTCCCGCTGGCCGACGGTCGGACCGACACCGCTCTTGCGCGAACACGAGTACGAACCCTTCGTCAGCGCGCTCGTCAGCGAACGGATCCTGCTCGACCGTCGGATGATCTACTGGTACGCCCGCCCCTCCGAGCACGTGCCCACACTGGAGGTCCGCGTCGCCGACGCCAACGCCGACCTGGACACGGTGGTGTTGCTGGCCGCCCTGGTGCGCGGGCTCACCGCCACCCTGCTCGACGACGTCGAACGGGAGCTGCCGCCACCGGAGGTGACGGAGCGCCTGCTGCGCTCGGCGCACCGGTACGCCGCCGCCCACGGGATGGACGGCACCGGCCTGGACCCCGTCACCGGCCGGGAGCTGCCGGCGGGGCAGCTGGTGGACCGGCTGGTCGAGCGGACCGCGCCCGGGCTGGAGGCCGCGGGCGACCTGGACCTCGTGAACGACCTGCTGAAGCGGCTGCGGGCACAGGGCAGCGGAGCCGCCCGGCAGCGCTCGGCGTACCGGCGGCGAGGGTCGCTGCGCGACGTGGTGGACACCCTCGTCGCGGCCACCGCCGCCGTGTGAGGGAGCGGGTGAGGAGTGGGTGACCATGGACGGCCGCGGACTGTCGGAGCACGAGCAGAAGATCCTGGGAGAGATCGAGCGGACGCTGGCGTCGGACGCACTCCTCGCGCGCCGGCTGACCACCATGCGGCGGGGGGTGCGGCCCTGGACGGGACCGGTCGCCACGGTCCGCGAGCACGTGCTCGCCGTCGCCGCCTGGCTGGCGGGTCTGGCGGCGCTCGTGCTGTTCGTGCCGGCCGTGTCCCGCTCGTCGCCGACGCTGATCTGGGCCTTCGCCGGCGCCTGGGTGCTCACCCTGGTGTGCGTCCTGAGGCTGGTGTGCCGGTGGTGCCGGCGCTGCGCGGAGCGGCGTCCGACCGGGGGCGCGCGGGCGGCGGAGTGATCCGCTACGGGCGGAGGACTGGTCCTCCACGGGGGAGGACTGATCCTCCACGGGCGGTGCAGTGATGCTCGTTTCTGCTGAAAGACCGTGGAAAATCGCCCTTCCGGATGCGCTGGAACAGCCTTGACCGCGAGTTGGGTCGGGCATAAGTTCTGCCCCGGCTTGCTCCGCATGGACGGGCCGGCGAACCGTCCATTTGGGGGGACTTGTGCACGACTACCTCTACGTCCTGAGGAACTACGCCGTCTTCAGCGGCCGCGCGCGCCGCCAGGAGTACTGGCTGTTCACCCTGTTCAACATCATCATCACCGCCGTGCTGGGGACCCTGGACGCCGTCCTGGGCACCAGCGGCCTGCTCACCGGCCTGTACGTCCTGGCCATCCTCGTTCCCGCGCTGGCCGTCTCCGTCCGCCGCCTGCACGACACGGACCGCTCCGCCTGGTGGCTGCTGATCGGCCTGATCCCGCTCGTCGGCGCCATCGTCCTGATCGTCTTCGCCGCGACCGAGGGCTCGGCCAACCCCAACCGGTGGGGCCACAACCCGAAGTACGCCCCGGCCGCCTGAGCCGAGCAGCCCGCCAGAGCCGGGAACCGGACCGCGAGCGCCGCCGCCGACACCCGTCGGCGGCGGCGCTCCGTCGTCGGCGGGCCGTGCGAGGCCCGGCGAGTGAGAGATGTCTCTCGTAGAACCCGCCGAAGCCGCGGCCGGGGGACTGTCGGAGCAGTGGCGAACACGAGATATCTTGATGTCGAGCAATGTTGCAGACGTGGAGAGTGGAGCGGAGCACCCGGTGACTGACTCGACCATCATCTATACGCACACTGACGAGGCCCCGGCCCTGGCGACCTACTCGTTCCTGCCCGTGGTCCAGGCGTACGCCTCGACGGCCGGCGTCCGAGTGGAGACCCGGGACATCTCGCTGGCCGGCCGCATCATCGCCAGCTTCCCGGAGTACCTGGAGGCCGGGCAGCGTATCGATGACGCCCTCGCCGAGCTCGGCGAGCTGGCCAAGACGCCCAGCGCCAACATCATCAAGCTGCCGAACGTCTCGGCGTCCATCCCGCAGCTCAAGGCCGCCGTCGCCGAGCTCCAGGGCCAGGACTACGCGCTGCCGGACTACCCGGACGACCCGAAGACCGACGAGGAGCGCGAGATCCGCGCCCGCTACGACAAGATCAAGGGCTCGGCCGTCAACCCGGTCCTCCGCGAGGGCAACTCCGACCGCCGCGCCCCCGCCTCGGTGAAGAACTACGCCAAGAACCACCCGCACCGCATGGGCGCCTGGTCCCCCGAGTCCAAGACCAACGTGGCGACCATGGGTGAGGACGACTTCGCCACCACCGAGAAGTCCGCCGTCATCGCCGAGGACACCACCCTCCGCTTCGAGCACGTCGCCACCGACGGCACCGTCACCGAGCTGCGCTCGCCGCTGAAGGTCATCGCCGGCGAGGTCGTCGACGCCGCCGTGCTGCGCGTCGGCGCCCTGAACACCTTCCTCGCCGCGCAGGTCGCCCGCGCCAAGGCCGAGGGCGTGCTGTTCTCCGTGCACCTCAAGGCCACCATGATGAAGGTCTCCGACCCGATCATCTTCGGCCACGTCGTACGCGCCTTCTTCCCGCAGACCTTCGCCAAGTACGGCGAGGTGCTCGCCGGCGCCGGCCTGTCCCCGAACGACGGCCTCGGCACCATCCTCAAGGGCCTGGAGACCATCCCGCACGGCCTCGGCGACGAGATCAAGGCGTCCTTCGACGCCGAGATCGCCGAGGGCCCGGCCCTCGCCATGGTCGACTCCGACAAGGGCATCACCAACCTGCACGTGCCGTCCGACGTCATCGTCGACGCCTCGATGCCGGCCATGATCCGCACCTCCGGCCACATGTGGGGCCCGGACGGCCAGGAGGCCGACACCCTCGCCGTCCTCCCGGACAGCTCCTACTCCGGCGTCTACCAGGCCGTCATCGAGGACTGCCGCGCCCACGGCGCCTTCGACCCGGCCACCATGGGCTCCGTCCCGAACGTCGGCCTCATGGCGCAGAAGGCCGAGGAGTACGGCTCCCACGACAAGACCTTCGAGATCGCCGCGGCCGGCACCGTCCGCCTCGTCGACGCCGCCGGCAACACGGTCCTGGAGCAGGAGGTCGCCGCCGGCGACATCTTCCGCGGCTGCCAGACCAAGGACCTGCCGATCCAGGACTGGGTCAAGCTCGCCGTCACCCGCGCCCGCGCCACCGGCGTCCCGGCCGTCTTCTGGCTGGACGAGAACCGCGGCCACGACGCCCAGATCATCGCCAAGGTCAAGCAGTACCTGCCGCAGCACGACACCGAGGGCCTGGAGATCAAGATCCTGTCCCCGGTCGAGGCCACCAAGTTCTCCCTGGAGCGCATCCGCCGCGGCGAGGACACCATCTCGGTCACCGGCAACGTGCTGCGCGACTACCTGACCGACCTCTTCCCGATCCTGGAGCTGGGCACCAGCGCCAAGATGCTGTCGGTCGTCCCGCTGATGGCGGGCGGCGGCCTCTTCGAGACGGGCGCGGGCGGCTCCGCCCCCAAGCACGTCCAGCAGCTGGTCAAGGAGAACTACCTGCGCTGGGACAGCCTGGGTGAGTTCTTCGCCCTCGCCGCCAGCTTCGAGCACCTCGCCACCACCACGGGCAACGCCCGCGCCCAGGTACTGGCCGACACCCTCGACCGCGCCACCGGCACCTTCCTCAACGAGGACAAGTCGCCGACCCGTCGCGTCGGCGGCATCGACAACCGCGGCAGCCACTTCTACCTCGCCATGTACTGGGCGCAGGAGCTGGCCAAGCAGACCGACGACGCCGAGCTGGCCACGGCCTTCGCGCCGCTCGCGAAGACCCTGACCGAGCAGGAGCGGACGATCGTCGACGAGCTGATCGCCGTCCAGGGCAAGCCGGCCGACATCGGCGGCTACTACCAGCCCGACCCGGCCAAGGCCGCGGCCGTCATGCGCCCGTCCGCGACCTTCAACCAGGCTCTGGCGAACCTCGCCTGATCCGACGGTACGCGCCCCCGCCCCGGCCGGCTTCCGCCCGGCCGGGGCGGTCGTGTGTCCGGGCGGGGCGGCCGGGTGTCCGGACGGTCGCCGCATCCGCGCATCCGCGCATCCGCGCATCCGCGCATTCGTCAGGCCGTCAGGCCGGTCGTCAGAGCCGGTGCACGCGCTCCTGCTCCAGCGCCAGCGCGGTGCGCCCGGCGGCGAGGATCCGCACCCCGGGGGCCACGGCCAGCAGCTTGCGCAGCCAGCCGAGCGCGGCCGGATCGAGCTGTTCGCAGCCGTCGAGGACGAGCAGCATGTCCCGTTCCGCCAGCCAGGACGCGGCACGGTCCGTACCGGACGGCGGGAAGGCCCTGCCGGGTACGCCGTCCAGCCCGTCGACCAGTTCGCGCACGCCCGAGGGGCGGTCGAGGCAGACCAGGACCACCCCGTCGTAGAAGTTGGACTGGATCCGCCGCGCGATCTCGCGGACGAGCAGGCTCCGCGGCTCCCGGACGAGCCCGGTCACCGTCAGGACCCGGCCCCGCCGCACGGCCGTCAACAGCCGCGACAACTCGGCGGACGTCGCCGGCAGTAAGGGGGCCCGCGTGTCCGCGGCCCCTTGTTCCCTCATCGGCACGATGCCCCCCATGCATACGTGACCTGACCTGACCTGACCTGACCTGACCTGAGCTGACCTGGCATGACGCCTGTTTGCGGCCGGAGGGTGGTTTCGAGCCGCACGAGCGATTATGCGCCAGATGCGGTGGAAGGCCAGCGGTGGCGCGGATTCGGCAGGCTCCGACCAGGACATCCGCAGCAGTCGGCGTAGGTGCCGTGGTGCGTGTGACGTACGTGCCGCGGTCCGGGTCCCAGTCCGGGGCACCTCCAAGTGGTAGCCGGTGGAGAACGGTTGTCCGCTCCCCGGGAATCCGCTCTACTGCTGTGCAGTCCGGAAACTCGGGCATATTCCCCTGGAGGCGACGACGATGAGCGAACAGCGGCGCAGAAGGCCCGGTTCGCACCGGCGCCGTACCGGATTACGCGGACGCGGACGCGGACGAGGGCGCAGGTCGCTGCTGGCCCTCGCCCTGTCCGCCTTCCTCCTGGTCGGCGTGTGCGCCGCCACCGGGATCGCCTGGGACCCCTTCGCCGCCGGGGACCGGCCGGGCACCGCAGCCGCGCCCGCGGTCGGCGGCCCCTGGCCCACCGGCCTCGCCAGCCCCACCGGCAGCGCCACGCCCGGCGGTTCGGGACAGGACCCCGGCATCGGACACGGCGCGAGCCCCGGGCCGGACGGCGCGGGCGACGGCGGAACGGGCAGCGGCGGCGGAGCCGGAGCAGAGCAACACCGCGCCGGTGCACTCCCGTTCGACCTGCCCGACCCTGCCACCCTGCGCTCCTCCGGCCGGAAGCTGGTGTTCGCCCACTACTTCACCCCGTACCCGCTCTCCCTGGACAACGCGGCCGCCGCCGACGACTACTACGCCCGCAACTACCTGGAGCCGAACGGGGAGAACGGCAAGCACAAGGCGTACGGCGGCCTGCTGCGCGACCGCCCGCTGCCCGTCGCCCCGAAGGGCGGCGACTGGGAGCTCGCCAACCTCCGGCAGGAGGTGGCCACCGCCCGCGCCGCCGGCCTCGACGGCTTCACGCTCGACCTGCTGTCGCTGTCCGGGAAGAACTGGGAGCGGTCCAACCAGCTGATGGAGGCGGCCCGTTCGGTCGACCCGCAGTTCAAGGTCATGCTGATGCCGGACATGACCTCGCTGGACACCGACGACCCCGGCGTCCTCGCCGACGCGCTCGCTGCCCTCGGCAAGCAGCCGGCCGCGCACCGGCTCGCCGACGGCCGGCTCGTCGTCTCCCCGTTCAAGGCGGAGCAGAAGAACGCCGCCTGGTGGGCGAAGGTCCTCGACACCCTCCGCACCCGGCACGGCATCGGCACCGCCTTCGTCCCGCTCTTCCTCGACTTCGGCGCCCACAACGGCGAGTTCGCCCCGATCAGCTACGGCTTCTCCGAATGGGGCAGCCGCAGCTACGTCGGCCAGGAGGGCTCCGCCCGGGACGTCCAGCGGGCCCACGCCATGGGCAAGATCTGGATGCAGCCGGTCTCCGTCCAGGACGCCCGGCCCAACCAGGGCGTCTACGACGAGGCGGGCAACACCGCGACCCTGCGCGCCACATGGCACCGGGCCATCGAGGACGGCGCCGACTGGGTACAGCTGACCACCTGGAACGACTACTCCGAGGGCAGCCAGTTCGCACCGTCCCTGCACAACGGCCACGCCTACCTCGACCTCAGCTCGTACTACCTGACCCGGTTCAAGACCGGCGACTGGCCGCGGATCGTCCGGGACACCCTCTACGTCACCTCGCGCACCCAGTTCGCCGCCACCGCGCCGAGCGGCGACCAGCACCTGCTGATGTCCCTGCGCAAGGGCAGCGCCGCCGCCCGCGACACGGTGGAGGTACTCAGCTTCCTCGCCTCGCCCGCCGCCGTCCGTACGACCGTCGGCTCCGCCACCTCCTCGTACGAGGCCCCGGCCGGCGTCCACGCGCGGCTGCTGCCGCTGCGCACCGGCACCAGCTCGGCCACGGTCGTGCGGGACGGCCGGAGCGGGGCGAGTGCGGAGCTGCCGTACCGGGTGCAGCAGAGGGCACAGGTACAGGACCTCCAGTACTACGCGGTGACCAGCGGACGGTGACTTCGCAGGCGTGGGCCGCTGGACGGTGGTCAACGGGTGTGGGGCCTACGGGTGGTGGTCAACGGGCGTGGGCCTACGGGTGGTGGCCATCAGGTGTGGGCCGACGGGCGGTGGCCAACGGGTGTGGGCCGACGGATGATGGCCAACGGGCGTGGGCCGGCAGGTGGTGGCCAACGGGTGTGGGCCGACGGATGATGGCCAACGGGCGTGGGCCGGCAGGTGGTGGCCAACGGGCGTGGGCCGGCAGGTGGTGGCCAACGGGTGTGGGCCGACGGATGATGGCCAACCGGCGTGGGCCTACGGGCAGTGGCCAAACAGGAGCGGGCCTACGGGCGGTGGCCAACGGGTGTGGGCCGGCAGGTGGTGGCCAACGGGTGTGGGCCGACGGATAGTGGCCAACGAGCGTGGGCCTACCGGCGTGGGCCAACGAGCGTGGGCCGACGAGCGTGGGCCGACGGACGATGGCCAACGAATGTATGCCAACAGGCGTGGACCGCCCGGCGGCCGCTGGATGGCCTCCGGTCGGCCGGGCCGGATATCGGGGTTCCGGGCGGGGCCGGTCGCGGGAGATGATCCGGCCGAAAGGCCCCGAAGGCCGATTTCCCGCCCCGCCGCACCCGGAGGTTCCGTGACCACGCCCGTAGCGCCCGCCGAGTTCCCCGGAGGGCGGGCCCTGTTCCGCCTGGACCCGCGCATCGCCCACCTCAACCACGGCTCGTTCGGCGCCGTACCGATCCCGGTCCAGGAGGCCCAGGCCGCCCTTCTCGCCGAGGCCCACGCCGACCCCGACACCTTCTTCATCGGGGCCCCGGAGCGGATCGAGGCCGCCCGGACCCGCGTGGCCGCGCACCTCGGCGCCGACCCGGCCGGCATCGGCTTCGTCTCCAACGCCACGGAAGCCGCCAACCTCGCCCTCGACGCCCTCGGCCTGGCCGAGGACGACGAGATCCTGGTCACCGACCACGGATACGGCACGGTCGTCGCGGCCGCCGCCCGCCGCGCCCGGCTCACCACCGTGGCCGTCGGCCTGGACCTGCCCGACGAGGACGCCGTACGCGAGGCGGTCCTCGCCGGTGTCACGCCCCGGACCAAGGCGGCCGTGCTCGACCACATCAGCTCCCCGACCGCCCGCGTCATCGCCTCGCCCCGGCTGCTCGCCGACCTCGCCGAGCGGGGGATCACCACCGTGGTCGACGGCGCCCACGCGCCCGGCATGCTGGCCGACCCGCTGGCCGGGCGGGCGGACTTCTGGTTCGGGAACCTCCACAAATGGGGCTACGCCCCCTCCGGCACGGCCGTCCTCGCCGTCGCCGAGCCCTACCGGGCGCGCATCCGCCCCCTGGTCCCCTCCTGGGAGGACCACCACGGCTTCCCGCGGTCGGTGGAGAACCGCGCCACCGCCGACTACACCGGCTGGCTGGCCGCGCCCGAGGGCCTGGACCTCCTCGACCGCCTCGACGCGGCCAAGGTGCGGGCCCACAACAGCGCGTTCGCGGCGTACGGCGCCGCCCTGCTGGCCGACGTACCCGGCCTGGCCCCGCTGCCGTACACGCCCGGGCTCGCCATGCGGTCCCTGCGGCTGCCGCCCGGCACCGCCCCGGACCCGCAGGCCGCGCGCGCCCTGCGCGAGGAGATCGCGGCGCGGCACCGGATCCGGGTCCTGGTGTGGCCGTCGGCGGGCGGGGGCGGCATCCGGGTCTGCGGGCAGGTCTACAACCGCGCCGAGGAGTACGAGCGGCTGGCCGAGGTCCTTCCGGCGTACCTGGGCTGATCCGGGCGGCCGCCCGGGACGGGCCGGGAGGGGCGACCGGGACAGGCCGGGAGGGGCGACCGGTACGGGCCGGGAGGGGCGAGGTCGGGGGGCGTCCGGGACAGGCCGGGAGGGCCGACGGTCCCCTCCGGTCAGGCCCGCCGGAGCAGGTACGTGTCCATGATCCAGCCCTTGCGGGCCCGGGCCTCGGTGCGCAGCTCCTCGATGCGCCCGGAGACCTCGGCCAGCTTGCCCTGGACCAGGATCTCGTCGGGCGTGCCGACGTACGCGCCCCAGTAGATGTAGAGGTCCTGGTCCAGGTACCGGGTGAAGGCGTGCCGGGCGTCCAGCATCACCACCACGTCGTCCACGTCCTGCGGCCAGCCCTCGGCCAGCCGGCGGCCGGTGGTGATCTGGACCGGGCGGCCCACCCGGTTCAGGTTGGTGCGGTGCCGGGCCAGCAGCGCCGAGATGCTGCTGATGCCCGGCACCACCTCATGCTCGAAGGCCACCCGGCCGCGGTCGTGCACCTCGTCGAGGATCGCGAGCGTGGAGTCGTACAGCGAGGGGTCGCCCCACACCAGGAACGCCCCTGTCTCGCCGTCCGCCAGGTCCTCGGCGATGAACCGCTCGAAGATCTCGGACCGGGCACTGCGCCAGCCGTCGACGGTCGGTGTGTAGTCGGCGGGGGTCCGGTCGCGGTCCGGGTCGCGGCCCTCCACCAGCCGGTGGCCGGGGCGGGCGTGCGCGTCCAGCATGGCGCGCCGCAGCCCGGTCAGGTCCGCCTTCTCCTCGCCCTTCTCCAGGATGAGGAACGCGTCCGCCGCGCCGATCGCCTTGACCGCCTGGAGGGTCAGATGGTCCGGGTCGCCTGCGCCTATGCCGATCACTGAGAACTTCTTCACGCCGCTATTCTGCCCGTCATGCGTGTGGCCCTGTTCGTCACCTGCGTCAACGACGCCCTGTACCCCGCGACCGGCGTCGCCGTGGTGCGGCTGCTGGAGCGCCTCGGGGTCGCCGTGGACTTCCCGGCCGGGCAGACCTGCTGCGGCCAGCCCCAGTACAACACCGGCTACCGGCACGAGGCCGAACCGCTGCTGCGGCGCACGGCCGCGGCCTTCGAGGGCCACCCGTACGTGGTCACCCCGTCCGGGTCCTGCGCGGCCATGGTCCGGGAGCACTACCCGCGCATGGGGCGCCGGGCCGCCGCGGAGGGGCGGGGGAGCGCGTTGGCCGAGCTGGCGGACGGGCTCGCGCCGCGCGTGTACGAGCTCACCGAGTTCCTGGTGGACGTCCTCGGCGTGACCGATGTGGGGGCGTACTTCCCGCACGTCGTCACCTACCACCCGTCCTGTCACGGCCTGCGCTCCCTGGGCCTGGGCGACCGTCCGCGCCGGCTGCTCGCCGCCGTGAAGGGGCTGGAGCTCGTCGAGCTGCCGGGGGCGGAGGAATGCTGCGGGTTCGGCGGGACCTTCGCCGTGAAGAACCCCGACGTGTCGGCCGCGATGGGCGCCGACAAGCTGCGCAGCGCCCGCGCCTCGGGCGCCGAGGTGCTGTGCGGCGCCGACAACTCTTGTCTCGCCCACCTCGGCGGCATGCTGCGCCGCCGGGACGACCCGCTGCGCACCCTGCACATCGCCGAGATCCTGGCCGCCACGGAGGAGGACGCACCGCGATGACCGGCAGAGAGACGGGC
Organism: Streptomyces bambusae; assembly: GCF_019400985.1. Lineage (GTDB taxonomy): Bacteria > Actinomycetota > Actinomycetes > Streptomycetales > Streptomycetaceae > Streptomyces > Streptomyces bambusae_A. The sequence goes on along the minus strand of NZ_WTFF01000023.1, from coordinate 3,000 downwards.
CCCGGCACATACCTGGGCATGCCGGCCTTTCCGGATCCCGATCCGGCGCGGTTCCCGGCGTTCCCCGAGGCGGCCCGGGAGGCCGTACGGGACGCCGCCCTGCGCGCCAACCTCCGGTACGCCACCCACACCATCCGCGACAAGCGTGCCCGGGCCGTCGCCGAGCTGGCGGACTGGGACCGGCTGCGTGCGGCGGGCAAGGCGGTCAAGGACCGGACGCTGCGTCACCTGGACCGGTACCTGCTCCAGTTGGAGGAATCCGTCACGGCGGCGGGCGGCACCGTCCACTGGGCGGCCGACGCCGCCGAGGCCAACCGCATCGTCACCGAGCTGGTGCTGGCCACGGGCGAGCGTGAGGTGGTCAAGGTCAAGTCGATGGCCACCCAGGAGATCGGCCTCAACGAAGCCCTGGAGGCCGCCGGCGTCACCGCGTACGAGACCGACCTCGCCGAGCTCATCGTCCAGCTCGGCCACGACCGGCCCTCGCACATCCTGGTCCCCGCCATCCACCGCAACCGCGGCGAGATCCGCGACATCTTCCGTGCCGAGATGGGGCGTTGGGGCCGGCCCGCGCCCGAGGGGCTCGGCGACAGTCCCGCCGAGCTGGCCGAGGCGGCCCGGCTGCACCTGCGCGAGAAGTTCCTGCGCGCCAAGGTCGGCATCTCCGGCGCCAACTTCATGGTCGCCGAGACCGGCACCATGGTCGTCCTCGAATCGGAGGGTAACGGCCGGATGTGCCTCACCCTCCCCGAGACCCTGATCTCGGTCGTCGGCATCGAGAAGGTCGTGCCCACCTTCCGCGACCTGGAGATCTTCCTCCAGACGCTGCCCCGCTCCTCGACCGCCGAGCGGATGAACCCGTACACCACCCTGTGGACCGGGCTGGGGCCGTCGAAAGGGGCGGACGGTGACGGCCCGTCCGCCTTCCACCTGGTCCTGCTCGACAACGGCCGCACCGACATCCTCGCCGACGAGGTGGGCCGCCAGGCGCTGCGCTGCATCCGCTGCTCCGCCTGCCTGAACGTCTGCCCCGTCTACGAACGCGCCGGCGGGCACGCGTACGGCTCGGTCTACCCCGGTCCGATCGGCGCCGTCCTCAGCCCCCAGCTGCGCGGCACCGGCAGCCCGATCGACGCCTCCCTCCCGTACGCCTCCACGCTGTGCGGAGCCTGCTACGACGTCTGCCCGGTGGCCATCGACATCCCCGAAGTCCTCGTCCACCTGCGCGAACGGGTCGTCCAGGGCGGCCCGGTGACCCGCCGGGGCGTCCGGGTACGGATCCGCCCCGCCCGCGGCCACGCCGCCGAACGCGCCGCGATGCGCGCGGCCCGCCTGCTGCTGGACCGGCCGGACGCGCTGCGCGCGGGCGAGCGCCTGCTGGCCAGGGCCCGCCGCCTGGGCATCCGCCCCCACCGCCTCCCCGGCCCCGGCCGGGCCTGGACCGACGCCCGCGAGCTGCCGGAACCACCGCCGGAGCCGTTTCGCGACTGGTGGGCACGGGAACGGGGGACGGCAACAAGGACAGGAAGCAAGGACAGGAAGGGGGACGACGGGCCGAAATGAGCAGCAAGGACCGCATCCTCGCCCGGATCCGCCGGGCGGTGCCCGAGCCGGGGCCGGACCTGGAGATCCCGCGCGACTACCTGCACGCGCACGCCCGGCGCACCCCGGCCGAACGGGTGGACCTGCTGGCCGCGCACCTGGCCGAGTACCGGGCCCGCGTCCACCGCACCGGTCCCGGCGGGCTCCCGCCGCTGCTGGCGCGGCTGCTCGGCGAGCGACGCGGAGCGCGGCGGGTCCTCGTACCGCCCGGCCTGCCGCCGTGGTGGCTCGCGGCGGCGGACGACTCGCTTGTCCGCGTCCCCGACCGGGCCTCCGACACGTCGGCGGACCTGGACCGGGCGGACAGCGTGGTCACCGGCTGCGCCCTCGCCGTCGCCGAGACGGGCAGCATCGTCCTGGACGGTTCGCCGGACCAGGGCCGCCGCCGCATCACCCTCGTCCCGGACCACCACGTGTGCGTCGTACGGGTGCCCGACCAGGTCGTGGACTCCGTACCGCAGGCGCTGCCGCTCCTCGTCCCCACCCGCCCGCTGACGTGGATCTCCGGGCCGTCGGCGACCAGCGACATCGAACTCGACCGGGTGGAGGGCGTACACGGCCCCCGCGCCCTGGACGTCGTGCTGCTGGGGCCACAATGAGGGCATGTCATCCCACATCGCCCTCACGGCCCTGGTCGTCGCCGACTACGACGAGGCCGTCGACTTCTACACCCGCGCCCTCGGCTTCGACCTGGTCGAGGACACCCCGCGTCCCGACAACTCACGGTGGGTCGTGGTCCGCCCGCCGGGCGCGCGGGAGTCGGCGCTGCTGCTGGCCCGTGCCAAGGACGACGCCCAGCGGGCCCGCGTCGGGGACCAGACCGGCGGCCGGGTCGGCTTCTTCCTGTACACCGACGACTTCGCCCGCGACCACACCCGGATGACGGCGGAGGGCGTCCACTTCCTGGAGGAGCCGCGCCACGAACCGTACGGCTCGGTCGCCGTCTTCGAAGACCTCTACGGCAACCGCTGGGACCTCCTCCAGCCGGCCGGCCCCGCCGGAGCCTAAGGCCGTCGTTCCTCCGACAGCCGGGGTGCCTCGCGGGCCGCGTCGATCGGCTCGCCCTGCTCGACCCGCCGGGCCAGCGCCTCGGCCCAGCGGGCGAGGCCGGCCACGTCGATCCCGTGCCCGCCGCCGGTCCCCGCGACGCAGCGCGCGCCCCGCCGCAGCAACCGGGCGCCTGAGGGGAACTAAAGGCCGGATAAGGCCTCCTCGCCCGGGCGTGCGGCTCCCGGGACGGTCCCCGCGGCACCCGGGGTCGCCGGGCCGTGGGGGTGCGGGCCGGCCGCGAGGTCGTCCACCTCCTCGACACCGAGGACGGTGCCGGTGCCCTTCTTCGACCGCCGCAGCTTCCGCTCCAGCCAGGAGGCGAAGGAGGTCAGGAGGAAGTTGAAGGCG
>NZ_WTFF01000229.1 GCF_019400985.1 Streptomyces bambusae | reverse complement strand
GCCCGGCTCGACGACGGCTCCCCCCGCCGCGCGCAGGGCGGCGCCGACCGCGGCGACGGCTGCGACGCCGGCGGCGACCGAGACGGGTGCGTCGATGAATCCGTCGGGTACATGCATGGGGGACGTTCCGCCTTCACACTGCGCTGCCGGCACTTACTCGCTGTTTACCTGTTCAGAATAGTGCCCAGTTGCAAATCGTTGGCAAGAGTGGGGCGGATGGAAGAAGGAACGCGCGGTTTCGTCGAAATATGCGAGGCTTGGGAGCAATAGAGACGGATTGGTGTTGTTCGTCGTCTTCTGTCTGTCCGTCTGGCGGACGCTGTGCTGTCCGTCCGCTCGACGACGCTGACGCTGACGCTGTCCTGTCCGTCCGCCTGATGACGCTGTCCGCCTGATGACGCGAGGAGTCGGCCGATGTCAGCCACCACCACCGCCCCCGTCGAAGAGCGGGTCCGCGCCCGCGTCATCACCGACGACCCGCTCTACCGGGCCATCCCCGTGGCCCTGCGCTTCCTGCCCGCGGAGCCCCTCGCCGTCCGCATCGTCTTCCCGGCGGGCCTGTCCCCCGAGGGCACCGAGAACGAGTGGGTCTTCCCGCGGGCCCTGCTCGAAGCCGGGCTCCAGGCCCCGTCCGGATCCGGCGACATCCGGGTCTGGCCCGCCGGCCGGGTGCAGGCGGTCGTCGAGTTCCACTCGCCCGACGGCGTCGCCGTCGTCCAGTTCGACATCGCCGCGCTGCGCCGCTTCCTGCGCCGCACGCACGCCCCGGCCCTCGGCGTCACCCGATAGGCACAAGGCCCGGTCCCGCACCTCGAAGGGGTGCGGGACCGGGCCCGGGTGGTGCTGCTACGCCGTCAGGGCCGGCCTTACGGCTCACACCTTGACGAGTTCGCGCTCCTCCTCCGGGTCGGCCTGGGCGGCCGAGCCCTCCAGGTGCTTGCGCAGGCCCTCGCCCTCGACGTCCACGTCCGGCAGCAGCCGGTCCAGCCACTTCGGCAGCCACCAGGCCTTGTGCCCGAGCAGCGCCAGCACCGCCGGAACGATGGCCATGCGGACCACGAACGCGTCGAAGAGGACGGCGATCGCGAGGCCGAAGCCGATCATCTTGACCATCTGGTCGTCCATGCCTATGAATCCGGCGAACACCGCGATCATGATCACCGCGGCGGCGGTGACCACCCGCGCGCTGAACCGGAAGCCGGTCACGACGGCCTGGCCCGGGCGCTCGCCGTGGACGTACGCCTCCCGCATCCGGGTGACGAGGAAGACCTCGTAGTCCATGGCCAGTCCGAAGACCACGCCCACCATGAAGATCGGCATCATGCTCATGATCGGGCCGGGCTGGTCCACGCCGAACAGCGAGCCGAGCCAGCCCCACTGGTAGACCGCGACCACGGCGCCCAGGGCCGCGACCACCGAGAGCAGGAAGCCCAGGGCCGCCTTGAGCGGGACGAGGACCGAGCGGAAGACCAGCATCAGCAGCAGGAAGGCCAGGCCCACGACGAGCGCCAGGTAGGGCAGCAGCGCGTCGTTCATCTTCTGCGAGAAGTCGATGTTGATCGCGGTGGTGCCGCTGACCATCACGTCCTTGCCGCTGCCCTCGCGGATCTCGTGGACGAGGTCCTCGGTCGCCTTGGAGGAGGGGCGGTCGGCCGGGATCACCGTGATGATCGCGGCGTCACCCTGCTGGTTGAACTGCGCCGGGACGACCAGCGGCTTGCCGTCCGGTCCCTTGGCGATGCCGTCGAGCTTGGTGAGCCGGTCGAAGGTCTGGTCGGCCAGCGCCTTGTCGCCGTCCACGACCACCATCAGCGGACCGTTGAAGCCGGGGCCGAAGCCGTCGGAGATCATGTCGTACGCCTTGCGCTGGCTGGTGCCGACCGCCTTGGCGCCGTCGTCCGGCAGGCCCATCTCCAGCTTCGACGCCGGGACGGCGATCGCGCCGAGGCCGATCACGCCGGCCAGCAGGACGACGACCGGGCGGCGCAGGACGAAACGCGCCCAGCGGGTGCCGCCGTTGGGCTTGTCCGCCGCCTGCGCGGACTTCTGCCGGCCCCCGCCGAAGAGCTTGCTCTTCGTGCCGGCCGGCAGCACCTTGCGGCCCGCGAAGCCCAGGATCGCCGGGACCAGGGTGAGGGCGACGAGGACGGCGATGGCGACGGTGCCGGCGGCCGCGAAGCCCATCTTGGTGAGCATCGGGATGTTGACGACGGCCAGGCCCACCAGGGCGATGACCACGGTCAGGCCGGCGAAGACGACGGCGGAGCCGGCGGTGCCGACGGCCCGGCCCGCGGCCTCGTCGCGCTCGCTGCCCTCGGCGAGCTCGGTGCGGTAGCGGGAGACGATGAAGAGCGCGTAGTCGATGCCGACGGCGAGGCCGATCATCGTCGCCAGGATGGAGGTGGTGGTGCCCAGGTCCAGGACGTTGGCCAGGGCGGTGATCGACGAGACGCCGATGCCGACGCCGATCAGCGCGGTCAGCAGCGGCAGGCCGGCCGCGATCAGCGAACCGAAGGTGATGACCAGCACGATCGCCGCGACGACGATGCCGACGATCTCGCTGGAGCCCGTCTTGGGGGCCTCCATCAGGGCGTCGCCGCCGATCTCGACCTGCACACCGGCCGCACGGGCCTCGTCGCCGGCCCCCGTCAGCGCCGCCCGCGCCTCGTCGGTCAGCTCCATACCGCTGACCTTGTACTTCACGGTGGCGTAGGCCGTGGAGCCGTCCTGGCTGATGGCACGCGCCTCGTACGGGTCGGCGACCGAGGCGATCTGGTCCTTGCCGGGACCGGTGCGCAGGCCGGAGACGATCCGGTCGACCTGGGACCTGGTGCCCTGGTCCATGACCGTGCCGCCCGCCGGGGCCTTGATGACGATCCGGGCGGTCGCGCCGTCGGCGGACACCCCGGGGAAGCGCTTCTCCAGGAGGTCGAAGGCCCGCTGGGCCTCCGTACCGGGTATGGAGAACGAGCCGGAGCTGGGCGCGGCGGCGGTCGCCGCGCCGAAGCCGGCGAGGAACAGCAGCGCCACCCAGACGAGGGCGACGAGGCGCCGGCGCCGGAAGGCGCCCTTGCCGAGTCTGTAGAGGAAGGTGGCCACGTCGGTGGTCTCCCGTTCGGGTCGTGGGATGGGTACAGGCATGGAGAGCCGGCCCGACGACGAGAGCGGTGCGTGTCAGGAGCAGCAGGGAACCGGTCCGGCACTTCGGGTACTTCGGGTACTTCGGGTGCGTGGAACCGGTCGGGTACCGGGGGTACTGGGAGTACCGGGGTACTGGGGACTACACGCCGAGGGCGGGGAAGACCACGGCGTCGGTGAACTGCTTGAGGAAGGCCCGGTCCACCGGCCTGTCCTCGATCAGCGGAAGCGCGATGAACGCGCCGATGAGCATGTGCGGCACGAAGTCCAGGGCCGGACAGTCCGGGGCCACTTCGCCCCGGTCCACCGCCCGCTGGAGCATCGCCTGGAGCCCGGTGATCTCCGGGTCGATCAGCAGGTCCCGCAGCGCCGTGTGGAGCTCCGGGCTCTCGTGGACGGCGTGAGCCAGGCCGCGGATCAGCGCCGTGTCCTTGGCCATCTGGTCGTCGTCGGAGTGCTGGACCATGATCGCGAAGTCCCCGCGCAGCGTGCCCGTGTCGATCTCCCGCAGGGAGACCGGCTGGGTGCACCGCAGGGCCCGGGCGACCAGCTCGGGCTTGCTGCCCCACTGGCGGTAGAGCGTCGCCTTGCTGGACTTGGTACGGGCGGCCACCGCGTCCATGGTCAGCGACTCGTAGCCGACCTCGCGGAGGAGGTCCAGGACCGCCTCGTGCAGCTCGGCCTGGCGTTCGGGGGTGATCCGGCTGCGCCGGGTCGACTCCGCGTCGGCCATCTCCGCACCTCCCGTCCGAACGAAACCGTTTCGTACTCGTACGCCTACGACGATACCCCGGACCGCAGCGGAACGAAACCGTTTCGTTTCGCTTGTCGGCGTGGCATGGATCACCTGTACGAGTTGCCGCGGCCCCTTCACGCGGAAAGCATTGGGGGGTGAGTCACGACGTCGCGTACCTCCGGTTCCCGCACCTGCACGACGACCTGCTGTGCTTCGCCACCGAGGACGACCTCTGGGTCGCCCCGCTGGTCGGCGAGGGCGAAACCCCCGGCCGGGCCTGGCGGATCACCGTCGACCGGACCCGGGTCGGCCATCCCCGCTTCTCCCCCGACGGCAGCCACATCGCGTACACCACCTGGCGCAGCCTCGACCCCGAGATCCACCTCGCACCCGTGGCCGGCGGCCCGGCCCGCCGGCTCACCTACTGGGGCTCCTCCGACACCCGGGTCTGCGGCTGGACCCCGCCGGACAAGGACGGCCGCAGCGACATCCTGGCCGTCTCCTCGCACGGGCAGCCGTTCTCCTACTTCGCCTGGGCCTACAGCCTGCCCACCGACGGCAGCCCCGGCGGCAGGCTCCCCTGGGGCCCGGTCTCCGACATCGCCGTCCACGAGGACCCCCACGACGGGGAGGGGGCCGGCGAGCGGCGCACCCTGCTGCTGACCGGCAAGCCCCCGCACGAGCCGGCCGCCTGGAAGCGCTACCGGGGCGGCGCCATGGGCCGGCTGTGGCTGCACGGCAAGCGGCTGCTGCCCGACCTCGAAGGGCACCTGGACGCGCCGATGTTCGTGGCCGGCCGGATCGCCTTCCTCTCCGACCACGAGGGCGTCGGCAACCTCTACTCCTGCCTGCCCGACGGCACCGGCCTGCGCCGCCACACCGACCACGGCGAGTTCTACGCCCGGCACGCCTCCAGCGACGGCGCCCGGGTGGTCTACCAGTGCGCCGGCGACCTCTGGCTCGTGGACTCCCTCGCCCCCGGGGCCGTCCCGCGCAAGCTGGCGGTGCGGCTCGGCGGGCCGCGCGCGGGGCGCCGTACGTACCAGGTCCCGGCCGCCAGCCACGTCGAGGCCCTGTCCGTGGACGCCACCGGCCGGGCCAGCGCCGTCACCGTACGCGGCAGCCTGTACTGGCTCACCCACCGCGACGGCCCCTCCCGCACCATCGCCGACACCCCCGGGGTGCGGGTACGGCTGCCGGAGATGCTCGGCAGCGGCGGGCAGGTCGCGTACGTCACGGACGCCGAGGGCGAGGACGCCATCGAGATCGCCTACCTGCCGCGGGCCTCCGGCGACCGCCCGCCGCGCCGGCTCGCCTCCGGCGCGCTGGGCCGCGTCCTGGAGCTGGTCTCCGACCCGGACGGGGAGCGGCTGGCCATCGCCTCCCACGACGGGCGGCTGCTGCTGCTCGACACCGCCGAGACGCCCGGTGGGACCGCCCCGGAGGCCGCCGGGGAGTCCGGGGAGTCCGATGCGTCCGAGGAGTCCGGGGCGTCCGGGGAGCCCGGAGAGGCCGGGGACACCGCCCCGGACGCCGCCGGCGGGACCCCCGCCGCCGCGGCCGGAGGCTCCGGCGGCGGGCAGGTGACCGAGCTGGTCCGGTCCGAGAACGGCCCGGTGGGCGACCTGGCCTTCTCCCCCGACGGGGCGTGGGTGACCTGGTCGCACCCCGGCGTCGGGCACTCGCTGCGGCAGATCAAGATGGCCCGGATCGCCGGTCCCGGCGAGCCCACGGTCGTGGACGTCACCGACGGCCGCTTCGTGGACGAGAACCCGGTCTTCACCCGCGACGGCCGCTATCTGGCCTTCCTGTCCTGGCGCGGCTTCGACCCCGTCTACGACGTGCACACCGGCGACCTGTCCTTCCCCCTGGGCTGCCGCCCGTACCTGGTGCCGCTGTCCTCGGCCACCCCCTCGCCCTTCGCCCTCTCCCCCGACGGCCGGCCGGCCGCGGGCGGCCTGGACCCCGTCGAGACGGAGGGCAGCGGCGGCGAGGGCGGCGCCGGCACGGTCATGGTGGAGGTGGAGGGCCTGGCGAACCGGGTGCACCCCTTCCCGGTCGCCGCCTCCAAGTACTCGGCCCTGCAACCGGTCAGCGGCGGCGGCCTGGTGTGGCTGCGCTGGCCCATCTCCGGCGCGCTCGGCGAGACCTTCGCCAACCCGGCCGACGTCAGCGGCAAACCGACCCTGGAGCACTTCGACATCAGCAAGGCCCGCAAGATGGAGCTCGCCTCCGGCCTGGACTGGTTCGCGGTCAGCGGCGACGGCACCCGGATGGTCGTCAACGACGACGGCGACCTGCGGGCGGTCCCGGCCACCGAGTCCGGGGACAGCGACTCCACGGTCTACCTCGACCTGCGCCGCGTCCACCACGAGGTGGACCCGGCGGCCGAGTGGCGGCAGGCCTACGACGAGGCCGGGCGGATCATCCGCGCGTACTTCTGGGAGCCGAAGATGTGCGGCATCGACTGGGAGGGCGTGCTGCACCAGTACCGCCCCCTGGTCGAACGGGTCGCCTCCCCCGACGAGTTCGCCGACCTCCTGCGCGAGGTCCTCGGCGAGCTCGGCACCTCCCACGCGTACGTCTCCCCGGCCCGCCGCAACGAGGGGCCCCCGCACTACCAGCGGGCGATCGGCCTGCTCGGCGCCAACTTCGTGTGCCGCGACGGCCACTGGACGGTCCGCCGGATCCTGCCCGGCGACTCCTCCGACTCCAAGGCCCGCTCCCCGCTGGCCGGCACCGGCATCCGCGAGGGTGCGGTCCTCACCCATGTCGACGGCCGCCCGGTGGACCCGGTGGCCGGCCCGTACCCGCTGCTGTCGGCGGCGGGCGGGACCACCGTGGAGCTCACCTTCCAGCCGGCGGAGGGCGAGGGTCCGGCCAGACGGGTCGCCGTCGTACCGCTCGTGGACGAGCGGCCGCTGCGCTACCAGGACTGGGTGGCCAAACGGCGCGAGGTGGTCCGCGAGCTCAGCGACGGCAAGTGCGGCTACCTGCACATCCCCGACATGGGCGGCTCGGGCTGGGCGCAGTTCAACCGCGACCTGCGGCTGGAGATGTCCCGGCCCGCCCTGCTCGTGGACGTACGCGGCAACGCGGGCGGGCACATCAGCGAGCTGGTGGTGGAGAAGCTCAGCCGCTCCATCCTGGGCTGGGACCTCACCCGCAACGCCCAGCCGGTCAGCTACGCCTCCAACGCGCCGCGCGGCCCGGTGGTGGCCCTGGCCGACGAGGCGACCTCCTCCGACGGCGACATGATCACCGCGGCCTTCAAACTCCTGGGCCTGGGCCCGGTGGTGGGCCAGCGCACCTGGGGCGGGGTGGTCGGCATGACCGGCCGGCACACCCTGGGCGACGGCACCGTGATCACCGTGCCGATGAACGCGGCCTGGTTCCCGGAGTACGGCTGGTCGGTGGAGAACCATGGAGTCGAGCCGGACCTGGAGGTCCTGCGGACGCCGCTGGACTGGGCGGAGGGCCGGTTCGCCCAACTGGACGACGCCGTGCACCTGGCCCTGGAACTGCTGGAGCAGCACCCGGCCGCGGTACCGCCCGGGTACGAGGACGTCCCGGACCAGCGGCGACCGCCGCTGCCGCCGCGGAACTCGGGGTGAGACGCGGGCGGGGCTGAGACGCGGGCGGGGGTGAGACGCGGAAGGGGCGCGGCCGATCCGGATCGGCCGCGCCCCTCGGCGCTGTGTGCGTACGGAGTCCGTACGGACCCTGCGGTCAGTCCCAGGCGTCGTCGAACTCGTCGCGTACGTCGTCCAGCGGCTGCTGGCCCTTCTGCCGGGCCTGCTGCCCGTGCTGCGACGCCTTGTCCTGGGCCTGCCGGCCGCGCTTGGACGCCGTGTCCTGCGCGGCATGCCCGGCATGCCCGGCCTTCTGGGCCTTCTCCTTGAGCTCGTGCGCCTTGTCCTGGAACTGGTCCTTGATGCCCATGCTGGTCACTCCTGAGGGGGTGTGGGGGACTGGGCCTCGACCAGACTTGCACGGGCGGACACGCCTCGCATTTCGATCAGTTACGGACCGTGCGCTCCTGCTCGTCCGCCGCCCCGCCGGCTCCCACCAGGCCCTTGGGGACGTCGGCCAGGCGCGGCCCGAACCGCCTCATCTCCCGCTGTCCGCCCAGGGCGATGACCGAGGGCAGGTAGCCGCGTACCGACTGCATCCCGCGCAGCCACCACTGGGCGTACACGTGGACCGAGCGGCGCTCGATCCCGGCGACGATCCGGTCCACGGCGGGGCCGAGCGGGTACGTGCGGTTCGCCGGCCACGGCAGCCGCCGGCGCAGCTCGCGCATGACGTCGTCCTGGTCGGCGCCGCGGACCATGTCGGTGTCGGTCCACGACAGGTAGCCCACGCCCACCCTGACGCCCGTGTGGCCGACCTCGGCGCGCAGGCAGTGGGCGAAGGCCTCGACGCCCGACTTCGAGGCGCAGTACGCGGTCATCATCGGCGCCGGGGTGATCGCGGCGAGCGAGGCGATCTGGAGGAAGTAGCCGCGGCTCGCCGTGAGCACGGGCAGGAAGGCGCGGGCGGTGACCGCCCCGCCGATCAGGTTCACCTCGATGACCCGCCGCCAGGCGCCGGGGTCGGAGTCGCCGAACGGACCGCCGGCCGCGACGCCGGCGTTGGCGACCACGATGTCCACCTTGCCGAAGCGCTCCTTGACCTCCTCGGCGACCCGGGCCATGGCCTCGTGGTCGGTGACGTCGGCGAACCAGGTGTCGCTGTCGGTGTGCAGCCGCTGCGAGACCTCCTTGAGCGCCTCCGGCTCCAGCCCCACCAGGGCGACCTTCGCGCCGCGCGCGGACAGCTTGCGGGCCAGCAGCTCGCCGACGCCGCGGGCCGCGCCGGTGACGACGGCGACCTGTCCTTCGAGACTCCTGCTGGCGCTGCTACCGCTCACGAGCTCTTCTCCTTCGTCCGGGCCGTCCCGGCCAGTTGACGGATGACGTTGCTGACGGCTTCGGGCGCCTCGACGGGCGTCATGTGCCCCATGCCGGTGAGTTCGGTGAGCCCGGCGCACTGCGGCAGCGCGGCGGCCAGGGCCCGGGCGTGCACGATCGGGGTGAGCCGGTCGGCGGTCCCGCCGATGACCGCGGTCGGCACGGTGAGGCTGCGTACGTCGCGGTCCAGGTCCAGGCCGGCCAGCACCTGCGACCACCCGTGGCGGGCGGCGGCCGGACAGGCGTGCACGATCCGGGCGCAGGCCTCGACCTTGTCGGGGGCCGAACCGGGGCCCATGGTGGCGTACTTCAGCACCTGCTTCGAGACCGGCGTGACCGGGCCGAGCGGGGCCCGGGTGCCGAGCACGGCCCGGGTGAGCCGGGTCCGCACGGCTCCGGCGCGCAGCGGCACCACCCGCGCCTCCTCGACCAGGCGCGCGCTGCCGGTGCTGCACAGCACGGCGGCCGAGGCGTACGCGGCGAACTCGGGCCGCCGGGCGGCGGCCATGATCGTCATCCCGCCCATGGAGTGCCCGGCGACCAGGGCGCGCTGCCCGTCGGCCAGGGTCGCCTTCAGGACGGCGACCAGGTCGTCGGCGAGGGCGGTCGTGCTGTACTCGGCGGCCGCGGGACTGCGGCCGTGGCCGCGCTGGTCGTACGCGACGACGCGGTGGTCGCGGGCCAGTTCGCGGATCTGGGCCGCCCAGAAGGCGGTGGAGCAGGTCCAGCCGTGGGCCAGCACCACGGTGGGCGCGTCCTCCTCGCCGTGCACCTCGACGTGCAGGCGCGCGCCGTCGGCCGACTCGGCGACCAGCTCGCGCCGGGCGGCGGGCGGGGCGTAGGGCCCGGCGGTCACGTGGGTCAGCCGGCTCATGCGGCCCCCTCCGCGGCGGGGGTGGCGGGGGTGGCGGGGGTGGCCCCGGCGGCGGTCCTGGTGGCGGCCTTGGCCTTGGCCCTGGCCTTGCCTGTGGCCGGGCCCCCGGCCGTGGCCCTCGCCGCTGCAGGGACGGCCCGGTCCCGGTCCCGGTCCCGGCCGCGGACGACCTCGTACTCCGCGAGGTCCACCGCGCGCGTCTCGCGCCGGAACTCGCCCGTCGTGCCCGGCCACACGGTGGTGTTGCGGCCGCCGGCGTCGAGGTACCAGCTGGTGCAGCCGCCGGTGTTCCACACGGTGCGCTGCATCCGGTCCTGGACGCGGCGGTTCCACGCGTTGACGGCCGAGGGCCGCGCCGCGAGCGCCGCCCGCCCGCCCAACACGCCCAGCTGGCGCACGTAGTCCGCCATGTAGGAGAGCTGGGACTCGATCATGAGGATCATCGAGCTGTTCCCCAGGCCCGTGTTGGGGCCGATGATCGTCATCCAGTTCGGGAAGCCCGCCGCGGTCGCGCCTCGCAGCGACTTCATCCCGTCCTTCCACGCCTCGGCCAGCGACAGGCCGTCCACGCCCACCACGCGGTCGGCGATCGGCATGTCCGTGACGTGGAACCCGGTGCCGAAGATGATCGCGTCGACCTCGGCCTCGGTCCCGTCCGCGGCGACGAGCACCGAGCCCCGGATCTCCTTCAGCCCGGAGGCCACCACGTCGACGTCGGGCCGGGCCAGCGCCGGGTAGTACTCGCTCGACAGCAGGATGCGCTTGCAGCCGATCCGGTAGGAGGGGGTCAGCTTCGCCCGCAGCTGCGGGTCCTTGATCGCGCGGGCCATGTTCGCCTTGGCCAGCGACTCGATCAGCCCGAGCTGGTTGGGCCGCTTGGTGAAGGCGCCGACCTGGAGCTCGCGGATGCCCCACAGCAGGCCGCGGCGCGCCGCCCGGGTGAAGGGCAGCTGGCGGTGCAGCCACCGTTCCAGGCCGGTGATCGCCCGGTCCGTCTTCGGCAGCACCCATGGCGCGGTCCGCTGGAACAGCGTCAGCCGCTCCACCTCCGGCGCGATCGCCGGCACGATCTGGGCGGCCGAGGCGCCCGTACCGATCATCGCGACGCGCTTGCCGCTCAGGTCGTAGTCGTGGTCCCAGCGTGCGGAGTGGAAGACCTTGCCGGGGAACTCCGCGAGCCCCGGCACCTCCGGCATCTTCGGGTCGGACAGCGGCCCGGTCGCGGAGACCACGATGTCGGCCGTCAGGTTCCCGGCGCTGGTCTCGATGCGCCAGCACAGCTCGTCGGCGTCCCAGCGCATCATCAGGACCTCGTGGCCCAGCCGGATGTGCGGCCGCAGGCCGAAGGTGTCGGCGACGTGCTCCAGGTAGGCGCGGATGTGGGGCTGGCCGGAGAAGGTCCGGGGCCAGTCGGGATTGGGCGCGAAGGAGAAGGAGTAGAGATGGGAGGGGACGTCACACGCACACCCGGGATAACTGTTGTCCCGCCAGGTCCCGCCCACCGAGTCGGCCCGCTCCAGCACCACGAAGTCGGTGATCCCCTCGCGGCGCAGCCGGACCGCGGCCCCCAGGCCGCCGAATCCGGATCCGACCACCGCCACGCGCACATGCTCGCCCACGCCCGCCGCCCTTCACAGACTCTGCCAGCAATCACTGGCACGGTTGGGAGGGTAGAGCCTCTCCGTACTCATGGGTAGGGGTCACGCCGGGAAAGTTACCCTCGGTACGCCATAGGCTGCGCCTGTGGCGGACGAACAGACGGTACGCGAATACCGCACGGAGGAGCTGGCCGAGGCGGCGGGCATCCCCGTACGCACCCTGCGCTTCTACCGCGAGCGCAAGCTGCTGCCGCCGCCGCGCCGCGAGGGCCGGATCGCCTGGTACGACGACCACCACCTGGCCCGGCTGCGCACCATCGCCGCGCTGCTGGAGCGCGGCCACACGCTCGGCGGCATCGCGGAACTGACCGCCGCGTTCGAGCGGGGGCGCGACGTCGGCCAGCTCAGCGAGATGCTCGGCATGGGCTGGTCGGAGGAGACCCCGGTCCGGCTCACCCCGGAGGCCCTGGCCGACTACTTCGAGGGCGAGGTGACCCCGGAGAACCTGGCCGCCTCGCTCGACCTCGGCTACGTCGCCACCGACGGCGACGAGATCGTCCACGTCAGCCGCCGGCTGCTGGACGTCTCCTCGGCGCTGGTACGCGAAGGGGTCCCGCTGGCCGCCGTACTGGAGGCCGGCCGCCAGGTCCGCGTGCACGCGGACGCGATGGCCAAGCTCTTCGCGGACCTCATCTCCGCGCACGTCGAGGGCGCGGACGCCATGACGCGGCTGCGGCCGCTGGCCAAGAGCGTGGTGGAGGCGGAACTGGCGATGGCCATGGACCGCCTCCTGGCGGCGGGGGCGGGCGGGGCGGCGGGGGCGGCCGGGGCGGACCGGCCCGGCGGCGGCCCGACGGACCGGCCCGCCGC
>NZ_WTFF01000228.1 GCF_019400985.1 Streptomyces bambusae | reverse complement strand
GCTCCTGACCGGGCGTGGGTGCGCAGCTCCCGACTGGGCGCGGCCGGGCACCCGTACCGGCCGGGCACCCGTACCGGCCGGTGGCCTGCAGCCAGTCGGCCGGCACCCGCGGCCAGTCGGGCGGGGCCCGGTGGGGTGCCGCCGTAGGCCCAGGGCAACCGGGCCGACGTAGGCCCGCCGCCCGGGGGCGGCCGTCGTAGGGCCGCCGCCCGGGCAGTGCGTCCCGTCAGGACGGTGACGTCCAGATGTACGGGGTCGTCTCGCCCAGGACGCTGAAGCCGAGGCGTTCCAGGATCGGGCGGCTCTCCGACGAGGCGTCCACCTGGAGGTAGGGGACGCCGCGGCGGACGGCCTCGTTCGCGCGGTGGGCCACCAGCGCGCGGTAGATGCCCTTGCCGCGCCACTCCGGGGCCGTGCCGCCGCCCCACAGGCCGGCGAAGGAGCCGCCCGGGCGGATCTCCATGCGGGCCGCGCTCACGGGGCGGTCGCCGGCCATCGCCACCACCGCCACCATCGTGTCCGGCGCCTCGGTCAGGCGGGACAGCAGGTGGTGGCGGACCATGGGGCTGCCCGAGCCGAAGGCCAGGCGGCGCGCCTCCATCATCAGGTCCACGCCCGCCTCGTCCGTCACCTCGACCAGGCGCACCCCCTCCGGCGGGGCCGGCTCGGCCGCGATCGCCGCGGCCGGGGCCGCCATCAGGGTCTCCAGGGGCTCCGGGACCAGGCCTGCCGCGCTCAGCCGGGCACCGAGGTCGGCCGGGCGGTCGTGCGCGTACAGCTTCCACTCGAACTCGCGCGCCCCGCTCTGCGCGAAGTACTCCACCTGCGCCGCGATCTCCGCGTCCGCCGTGTCCTCCCGCAGGTCCGACCAGAGGATGCCGTTCCAGCCCGGGGCGGGGCACACGTGCCGTACGACGGTGTCGGTCCGCTCAACCCGGGCCCCCGGCCGGTCGGTCACGGCGTTGCGCCGCGCTTCGGCGTCGTACAGGTCGCGCACATGCGTTTCATCGGTCATCCTCCAAG
The DNA here is from genome assembly GCF_019400985.1 of Streptomyces bambusae. Lineage (GTDB taxonomy): Bacteria > Actinomycetota > Actinomycetes > Streptomycetales > Streptomycetaceae > Streptomyces > Streptomyces bambusae_A. The sequence goes on along the minus strand of NZ_WTFF01000228.1, from coordinate 11,177 downwards.
ATCATCAGGTGAAGGCCGGGGCGGCAAGTGCGTTAGCCTGCCGGTGTATGAGTGATCACCTGATGTCCGGAACGTCCACCGCGGCCACCGGCGCCGACCTTGCCCTGGCCGCTGGCCCTGCCCCCGCCGCCAGCACTGCCGGCGTCACCGCCGGCGTCCACGTCGGCAAGGCCGCGGCCGACGCCGCCCTTGACCGCGGCTGGCTGCTCGGGCACTTCAAGGACCCCGAGGACCCCCGGCACAGCAAGGACGTCGAGATCAAGTGGGGCGTCCACCCGCGCGGCGAACGGCGCGCGCAGTGGGTGCGCGGCGAGGACCGCACCGCGCTGCTCGTGCTGATCAGCGGGCGGTTCCGGATGGAGTTCCCCGGCCGGGACGTCGTCCTCGCCGAGCAGGGCGACTACGTCGTCTGGGGCCGGGGCGTGGACCACAGCTGGGAGGCCGAGGAGGACGCCGTGGTCCTCACCGTCCGCTGGCCCTCCGTACCCGGGTACAAGGTCGAGCAGGACACCTCGGGCGAGTAGACCGCCCGCCCTCGGCCGGTAACGCGGCGATGGCCCGGCCGGTAACGCGGCGACGGCCCGCCCGGCGGCGCGTTCGGCGGCGCCGCTGTGAGGCATCCCCCCTGTGACGATGCACACGAAACGGACCAACGATCACGAAATGCTGCGATCGTGTCGCGGAATGGCCGCAAGGCCGGAAGGCCGGACGGCCCGGAACCACCCAGGGAGACCCCCTCGGGCGCGCGCCCGGGTCGCGTTCATGTGTTCTTCGTGTCGGGCGAGCGTCGTACCCCGGTGAAGATCCGAACCAGGGAGAGCTCGTCCGTTGGCAGCAATCGCACGGTGGTGCATGCGGCACCGCCTCGTCGCCGTCCTGATCTGGCTCCTCGCCCTCGGCGCGACCGCTGCCGCGGCTGCCACCGCCGGCCCCGCCTTCTCCAACGACTACGACGTCCCCGGCACCCGGTCCGCCAAGGCCGCCGCGCTGCTGCGCGAGGGCTTCCAGGGCCTCGACGGTGACACCGACACCGTGGTGTGGCGCACGCCCGAGCACCAGAACGCACGCACCCCGGACGTCGAACAGCGCATGAGCCGCGCCCTGGGCGCCATCGCCCAGCTGCCCGGCGTGGCGTCCGTGGCCGGCCCGTACACGCCCGAGGGCGCCGTACAGATCAGCGCCGACGGGCGCACCGCGTACGCCGTCGTCACCTTCGACAAGCTGGCCGACGCCGTGCCCAAGGCCCAGGCGAGCGCGGTCGTGGACGCGGCCAAGAACCCGGACACCGAGCGGGACGGCCTCCAGGTCGAGCTCGGCGGCCGCGCCGTCGGCCTCACCGAGGCGCCCGGCGCGCACCTCGCCGAGGTCATCGGGGTGGCCGTGGCCGGGGTGGTGCTGTTCCTGGCGTTCGGCTCGCTCGCGGCGAGCCTGCTGCCGCTGGCGACCGCCCTGGTCAGCGTGGGCACCGCGTACGCCGGCATCACCCTGCTCGGCCACCTGATGCCGGTGGCCGACTTCGCGCCGATGCTCGGCACGCTCGTCGGCCTCGGCGTCGGCATCGACTACGCGCTGTTCATCGTGACCCGGCACCGCAAGGGGCTCAGGCAAGGGCTGGGGGTGGCGGAGGCGGCGGAGCAGGCCGTCGCCACCACCGGCCGGGCCGTGGTCTTCGCCGGCGCCACCGTCTGCACGGCCCTGCTCGGCATGCTGGTGCTGCGGCTGGACTTCCTCGACGGCGTGGCCCTGGCGGCCTCCCTCACCGTGCTCCTCACGGTCCTCGCCTCGGTGACCCTGCTGCCCGCCCTGCTGTCCTTCATCGGGATGCGCTCGCTGTCGCGGCGGGAGCGCCGCACGCTCGCCGAGGAGGGCCCGCGGCCCGAAGCGCCCACCGGGTTCGCCGCCCGCTGGTCCGCGTTCGTCGAGAGGCACCCCAAGCTGCTCGGCGCGGTCGCCGCCGTGGTCATGGCGGTCCTGGCCCTGCCCGCCCTCTCCCTCCACCTGGGCACCTCCGACCAGGGCAACAACCCGGCCCACTCCACGACCCGCAAGGCCTACGACCTGCTGGCCGAGGGCTTCGGGCCCGGTATGAACGGCCCGCTCACCGTCGTCGCCCGCCTCGAAGGCGCCGGCGACCGGATCGCGCTGGCCCAGCTCGGCGAGGCCCTGCGGGAGACCGAGGGCGTCGCCGCCGTCGGCCCCGCGCTGGTCAACCGCAGCGGGGACACCGCCGTGCTGGCCGTCGTACCCGACTCCTCCCCGCAGTCGCGGGCCACCAGCGAGCTGGTCGACCGGCTGCGCGACGACGTCGTCCCGCGCGCCGAGCACGGCACCACCCTGGACGTCCACGTCGGCGGGGTGACGGCCGCCTACGACGACTTCGCCGAGGTGATCGTCGGCAAGCTGCCGCTGTTCGTCGGTGTCGTCGTCGCCCTCGGGGGTGTGCTGCTGCTGCTCGCCTTCCGCTCGATCGCCGTCCCGCTCAAGGCCGCCGCCATGAACATCGCCGCCGTCGCCGCCTCCTTCGGCGTCGTCGTCGCCGTCTTCCAGTGGGGCTGGGGCAGCGAGCTGATGGGCCTGGGCAGCGCCGGGCCGATCGAACCCTTCCTGCCCGTGATCATGGTGTCCGTCCTCTTCGGGCTGTCCATGGACTACCAGGTCTTCCTGGTCAGCCGGATGTACGAGGAGTGGCTGGCGACCGGGGACAACCAGCGGGCCGTGCGCGTCGGCCTCGCCGAGACCAGCCGGGTCATCAACTCGGCCGCGGTGATCATGATCTCGGTCTTCCTGGCCTTCGTACTGAGCGGCGACCGGATCATCGCGCTCTTCGGCATCGCGCTCGCCGTGGCCGTCGCCCTCGACGCCTTCGTGCTGCGCACGCTGCTCGTCCCGGCCCTCATGCACCTGCTCGGCGGCGCCAACTGGTGGCTGCCGGCCTGGCTGGAGCGCCGGCTGCCGCGGATCAATATCGAGCCGCCCGAGCAGCTGCCGCGTGCGACACTTCCCGCACAGCGGCCGGGCGCGGACGATCCCGCGCCGGCGGCCGCTGCGCACCGGTAGCCGCGCCACCGTACGAAGGAAGCCGCACGCATGTTCTCGATACCCCTGGCCGACGACGCCGTCCTCTTCCCGCTGGAGGTGTGGCACGCCGAGGAGTTCTTCGCCCACATCGAGCGGGGCCGCGAGTACATCGGTGAGTTCGTCCCCTTCCCGGACCGCTCCAAGGACCTGGAGGGCGCGCGGAACCTGCTCGGCGGGAACGCGCACAAGGCCGCCGACGACGGCGTACGGCTCTACGGCATCCGCCTCGACGGCACGCTGGTCGGCGGCGTCCTCTTCGCCGCGTTCGACGCGGCCGGCGGCAACGCCGAGATCGGCTGCTGGCTGGAGCCGGCCGGGGTCGGCAAGGGCCTGGTCACCAAGGCCTGCCGGATCCTGCTCGACTACGCCTTCACCGAGCGCGGCATCCACCGCGTGGAATGGCACGCGGCCTCCGGCAACAAGCGCAGCCTCGCCGTGGCCGAGCGCCTGGGCATGACCCGCGAGGGCGTGATGCGCCAGAACCACCTGCACCGGGGGGTCCGCCAGGACACCGAGATCTGGGCCCTCCTCGCCGACGACTACCGGGCACAGGGCCAGGGCTGCCGCCGGCGCTGACGGGCACTGCCCCGGCTGACGCCGGGTCGCTGCGTTCGGTGCCGGTGCCCGGTGCCCGGGTCGCTGCGTTCGGCGCCCGGCGCCCTGCGCTGACGGGCACTGCCACGGCTGATACCCGGTGCCCGGGCCGCTGCGTTCGTTGCCCGGCGCCCTGCGCCCACGGGCACTGCCACGCCTGATACCCGGTGGCCGGCGCCCGGGTCGCCGCGTTCGGTGTCCGGCGCCTGGCGCCGACGGCACTGCCACGGCGGGCGCAGGGTGCTGACGGTCACTGCCATGGCTGATGCCCGGTGGCCGGCGCCGGGGTCGCCGCGTTCGGTGCCCGGCGCCTGGCGCCGACGGCACAGCCACGGCTGGCGCCTGGCGCTGACGGCACTGCCACGGCTGACGCCGGGTCGCTGCGTTCGGTGCCGGTGCCGGTGCCGGTGCCCGGTGCCTGGGGCGCTGCGTCCGGCGTTGACACCCGGCGCCTGTGCCCGCCGGTCCGGGCGCCCGTGCCGTTGACTCTGCAGTCGCGCCGCCGGCCCGCGCCCTCGGCCGCCTGCCGCGCTTCTCAGCCGGCTCTCATGCGGGGCGCCTACGGTGCCCCGCATGGACCTCACCAAGACCGCAGCCCCCGCCAACCCCGCCGAGCCGGACGCCGAGCCGGCCCGGGCCGACCGGCTCGCCGATGCCGCCGGACCCGCCGGACCCGCCGGGGCCGGCGAGGCCGCCGAGGAGCTGGAGGGTACGAAGGGGACCGGGGGCACGGTCGGCGCCGAGGCCCTGGACGGCACCGAGGCCCCGGAGGGTGCCGACTCCGCGGACCGCCCGAACGGCGCGGACCGCGCGAACGGCGCCGACGGCGCGGACGACCTCGGCCCCGACCTCGACCTCGTAGAGGAGGAGCGGCCCACCGGCGTCCGCTCGGCGGCCTCCGCCGTCGTCGCCGCCGGGCTCGGCCTGGTTGCGCTCAGCGGGACCTGGGTCTCCCGGGTCCTCGCCGAGCGCCAGACCCTCATCGGGCAGATCGAGTCGGTCACCGCCACCAGCACCGAGGCCAAGATCGAGGCCCTCTACGGCAACGCCTGGCACCTCACCGCCCTGGTCAACGGGATATTCTCCGCCCTCGCCCTGCTCCTCGCCGTCCTCGTGCTGCTGCGCCCCGCCTTCGGCGAACCCGGCCGGGTCCACCCCACCTGGGTCAGGGCAGTCGCCTGGGCCGCGGTCGCGCTCGGCGCCCTGGGCGTGCTGGTCTTCGGCCTGATGTACCTCGACGTCCTCACCCCGCTCCCCACGGCCGCCTGAGCCCGCCGCAGGCCCCTGCCCCGGCTGCCCCCGCGCCGGGCAGGGGGGCGCCGCCCCGGGCCACCCCGGCCCCCGGCGGCCTCCTAAGCGCCCGCGGGCTCTCCTAAGCACCCGCGCCGTCCCCTAAGTACCGCCCCGGGCCGCCTTAGTCCGACACTCAGGACGCCCCGCGCCCGCCTAAGGACCCCCGCCCCGTACACATGCGGCATGCGCCCGATGTGCCGGTACCCCCTGGGGCGCGAATCTTGGATCACACCGAACGAGGTGCCCGAGAAACCACCCAGGGAGAACGAGATGTTCGAGTACGAGATCGCCATCGCCCGCCGCGCCGACCTCATCCGCGAGGCCGACAGCTACCGGATGGTGCGCAAGGTCGAGGCCGCCCGCCGCCACGGACGCGGCAAGGACGGCGAGGGGAGGACGATCGACCTGCGCAGCCTCTTCGGCCGCGTCGCCTGAGCGGCGTCGTGGCTCACGCGACCTGACACGTGATGAGAAGCGCACTGTCGACGAGTGCCGCACACCAGGAGCCGTGTGCGATGCTCGGCCCCGTGGAGACCCGATCTGTCAGCCCGGTGTTCGTCGGCCGCGCCGACGAACTGGCCGTCCTCACCGACGCCTTGTCCAACGCCGCCGGCCACGAGCCGCAGGCCCTGCTCATCGGCGGGGAGGCCGGCGTCGGCAAGACCCGCCTCACCGAGGAGTTCGTCTGCGAGGCGACCCGGCGCGGAGCCGTCGTGGCCGTCGGAGGCTGTGTGGAGATAGGGGCGGAGGGACTTCCCTTCGCCCCCTTTTCCACGGCCCTGCGCTCCCTGCGCCGCCAGCTTCCCGACGAGCTCGCCGCCGCCGCGGCCGGCCAGGAGGGCGAACTCGCCCGGATCCTGCCCGAACTCGGCGAGACCCCGCGCGGCCCGCACGACGAGCAGAGCACCGCCCGGCTCTTCGAACTCACCGCCCGCCTGCTGGAGCGGATCGCCGCCGACCGGACGGTCGTCCTCGTCCTGGAGGACCTGCACTGGGCGGACACCTCCACCCGGCACCTCCTCGCGTACCTCTTCCGCACCCTGGGCCGGGGCAGCCTCGTCGTCGTCGCCACCTACCGTGCCGACGACATCCACCGGCGCCACCCGCTGCGCCCCCTCCTCGCCGAACTCGACCGGCTGCGCACCGTCCAGCGGATCGAACTCGCCCGCTTCAACCGGGCCGAGGTCCGCCGCCAGCTCGCCGGCATCCTCGCCACCCAGCCCGACGAGGCACTGGTCGACTCCGTCTTCGAACGCTCCGACGGCAACGCCTTCTTCGTCGAGGAACTCGTCGCCAGCATGGGGAGCGGCTGCCGCACCGGCCTCACCGAGTCCCTGCGCGACCTGCTGCTCGTCCGCGTCGAGGTGCTGCCCGAAGCCGCCCAGCGCGTCGTACGGATCGTGGCCGAAGGCGGCTCCACCGTCGAGTACCCGCTGCTGCTGGCCGTCTCCCGGCTCACCGAGGACGAACTGATCGAGGCGCTGCGCGCCGCCGTCGGCGCCAACATCCTGCTCGCCACCCCGGACGGCGACGGTTACCGCTTCCGGCACTCCCTGGTCCGCGAGGCCGTCAGCGACGACCTGCTCCCCGGCGAGCGCTCCCGCGTCAACCGGCGCTACGCCGAGGCCCTGGAGGCCGACGACACCCTCGTACGCGCCGAGGAACGGGTCATCCGGCTCGCCAGCTACTGGTTCTGCGCCGGCGACCCCGCCAAGGCGCTGCCCGCCGCGCTGGACGCCTCCGTGGCCGCCCGCCGCCGGCACGCCTACTCCGAGCAACTGCGGCTGCTGGAACGGGCCATGGACCTGTGGGACAGCGCCCCGCAGGACGTCCGCGAGGTGCTGCGCCCCGTGGACTACACCGAGGTCTACCCGCCGTGCGGCTGCGACCCGGCGACCACCCCGCTGGTCCGGCTCGACCTGCTCGCCGAGGCCACCCTCGCCGCCCGGTTCGGGGGCGAGCGCGAACGCGCCCTGAAGTTCACCAAGCTGGCCCTGCGGATGCTGGAGGACGAGCCCGACCCGCTGCGCGCCGCCTGGTTCTGGACCGAGCGCTCCCGCCTCGTCTCCAGCCTCGCCCGTGGCGACGGCTGGGAGGAACTGGCCGTCGCCCAGGAACTCGTCCGCGGCCTGCCCCCGTCGCACGTGCACGCCGAGGTGCTGATGCGCGTGGCCGGCTGGGGCATGCTCCACAACCCCGGCCCCGACAACCTCGCCGCCGCCGAGCGTGCCGTCGAGTACGCGCGCATGGTCGGCGCCCAGGAGGTCGAACTCGACGCCCGGGTCACCGTCGGCTCGCTGCTCACCGAGGCCGGCGACCCCGCGGGCGGCCTCGCCGCCCTCCACGAGGTCAAGGACCGCGCCGCCGCACTCGGCTTCACGATGATCGCGGGCCGGGCCCACATCAACCTCACCTCCCTGCTGGAGAGCATGGGCCGCTCCCGCGAATCGGTGGAGCTGGCCGAACACGGCGTCCAACTCGTCAGCAAGGCCCGGCTGCTCGACGTGGAGTCCTGGATCAGCGGGAACATGGCCGAGAGCCTCTACAGCCTCGGGCGGTGGGACGAGGCCGCCGAGGCGGCCGAGCGCACCCTGCGGGCGGGACAGAGCGCCGCACCCCGCGGATCCGCCGCCACCCGCCTCGCCCACCTGGCGCTGGCCCGCGGCGAACTGACCGAGGCCGCCCACCAGCTCGCCGCCGCCCACGCCCACTTCGGCACCCACGACACCCAGCCCCAGCACCGCATACCCCTCTACCGCCTCGCCGTCGGCGTCGCGGCGGGGGAGGGGCGGATCGCCGACGTCCGCTCCGAGCTCGCCGCGGCCGTCGCCGACGGCTTCCCGCTCGGCCACCACCGCTACGCCTGGCCGCTGCTGCTCGCCGCCGTGTCCGCCGAGGCCGACGCGGTCGGCCTGCCCGCCGCGGAGGCCGGCCGGGCCGCCGCCCTGGACACCGTCCGCGCCGCCGCCCGGACCCTCGCCACGCCCTTCCCGGTGTGGACCGCCCACGCCGAGTACGTACGGGCCGAGCTGCTGCGGGCCGAGGGCCGCGACGGTGTCGACGACTGGCGGTCCGTCGAGGCCGCCGTCCGCCCGCTGGAGCGGCCGTACCTGCTGGCCAGGGCCCGCCACCGGCTCGCCGAGGCGCTGCTGGCCGCGGGCGGCGACCGGGCGCAGGCCGGGCTGCTGGTACGCCAGGCGCACGCCGCGGCGGACCGGCTCGGCTCCCGGCGGCTGCGCGAGGACCTGGCCCTGCTGGCCCAGCGCGCCCGGCTCCCGCTCGTCGACGCCGACGAGACGGTCGAGGCGGAGGCGGAGACCGACCCGGTGGAGGCGCTCGGCCTGACCAGCCGGGAACGGGACGTGCTGCGGCTGGTCGCGGCCGGCCTCAGCAACCGCCAGATCGCCGAGGAGCTGTTCATCTCCCCGAAGACGGCGAGCGTCCACGTCTCGAACATCCTGGCCAAGCTGGGCGTCGCCGGCCGCGGCGAGGCAGCCGCCCTCGCCCACCGCCTCCGCCTCTTCACCCCGGCGGACCAGCCCACGGGCTAGCGGACCGGCCCACCGGCTAGCGGACCGGCCCGCTGGCTTGCGGACCAGCCCACCGGCTAGCGGACCGGCCCGCTGGCTTGCGGACCGGCCCACCGGCTGCTGGACCTGCCCACCGGCCGGCGGACCGTGCCCGCCCGCCCGTCAGCCGCGGGCGGGGCCGCCGGGCTGCTGGGCAGCGCAGCTCTCGGCGACCGTGTCGGCGAAGGCCCGGGCGAGCGGCGTGAGCGCGTCCCAGCGGCGGACCGCCCACCCGACCGGCAGCGGCGGCAGCGAGGGCACGGGGACGAGCCGCAGCGGCCCGTCACCCGGCGCCCGCAGCCCCGGTACGGCGGGTACGACGGTGTGCCCGAGGCCGAGTTCGGCGAGCAACAGCGCCGTGTCCCAGTCCGCCACGCTCGTGTCCGAACCCACCCGTACGCCCAACTCCGTGAAGGCCGCGTCCAGCCGGGCACCGGAGATGGAGTTCGGCGGCAGCCGGACGAGGCGGATGTCCGTGAGGTCGGCGGCGTCGATGGCCGACCGGGCCGCGAGCGGGTCGTCGGCGCGCACGGCGAGCACCCAGGGCAGGTCGACCACCGGCCGCTGCTCGATGCCGGGAACCGCAGGGCCGATGGTGATCCACGCCAGGTCCAGCGTGCTCGCCAGGAGCGCGTCGAAGCAGCGGCGGCTGGAGGTCTCGGTCCGGAACTCCAGGCTCACCCCGGGGTGGCGCCGCCGGAACCCGACGATCGCCTCGGCCATGAAGTGCCGGACGGTCGCGCCGCCGGTACCGACCCGCACCGAACCGCCCTCGCCCCCCGCCAGCTCGCCGAGCCGGCGCAGCGCCCGGTCCAGCCCGGTGATCCCGTCGGCGGCGGCCTCGTAGAGGATCCGCCCGGCCGCGGTCGGCACCACGCCGCGCGGCCTGCGCTCCAGCAGCCCCACCCCCGTCTCCCGCTCCAGCCGCTTCACGTGCTGGCTCACCGCCGACTGCGTACGGCCCAGCTCCCGTGCCACGCCGCTCAGGCTCCCGGCCCGGCACACGGCCACGAACACCCGTAGATCGTCCAGAGTCATATCACCCAAGCTAGACCTTGGGTTTGGGCAAGAAAACCCCAGGATTGACTGGCCCCCCGCCGGGGCGGGAAGATCACACCGGGCCCAGGCGGCAACCCTGTCCGGTGTCCGCGACCGGATCCGGAGCCGGTCGCGAACACCGGACGGGTGCCGACCACTCCAACCCGGCCGCGCGCCCCCGACTCCAACCCGGCCGCGCGCCCGCGACTCCGACTACGCGCCCCGCTTCCGACCGCTTGCACTCACCCCCGACCGTCCGCCCCCACCTCCGACAGCTGCTCGCACCTCCGACCGTTCGCAGTCATCTCCGAACTCAGCTCGCACTCCCGACCGTTCGCAGTCATCTCCGAACTCAGCTCGCACTCCCGACCGTTCGCAGTCGCCTCCGAACTCAGCCTGCACTCCCGATCCTTCGCCCTCACCCCCGACCTCTGCCCTCACCCCGACCTCTGCCCCCACCCCCGGCCCCCACCCGGGACCACCCGCCCCGAGCCGGCGGACCCGGTTCCGCCGGCGCCGGGCGCCCCTCAGCGCACGGTCAGTGTGAGGATGCGGTCGTCGCCGTCCTGTGGGGTGCCGCGGCCGTCCGTCTCGCTCGTGACCAGCAGCAGCTTGTCCCCGCCCAGGGCGACCACCGTCCGCAGTCGGCCGTAGGTGCCGGTCAGGAAGGCCTCCGGCTCGGCGACGGGCCGGTCGCCGGCCAGCGGGATGCGCCACAGGCGCTCGCCTCTCAGGCCCGCCATCCAGACCGAGCCCTCCGCCCAGGCGATCCCGCTGGGCGAGGCGTCCTCCGTGCGCCACTGGGCCACCGGGTCCTTGGATCCGGGTCTGCCCGCCCTGCCCTCGGCCTCCGGCCAGCCGTAGTCGGCGCCGGGCTCGATCAGATTGAGCTCGTCCCAGGTGTTCTGTCCGAACTCCGCCGCCCACAGCCGCTTGTCCCGGTCCCACGCCAGACCCTGCACATTGCGGTGGCCGTACGAGTACACGAGTGAGCCGGGATCGGGATTGCCCGGGGCGGGTTTGCCGTCCGGGGTCATCCGCAGGATCTTCCCGCCGAGCGACTTCCTGTCCTGGGCCAGGCCGCGGTCGCCGGTCTCGCCCGTCCCCGCGTAGAGCATCTTGTCCGGGCCGAAGGCGATCCGACCGCCGTTGTGCACCAGGCCCTTCGGGATGCCCCGTACCACCGTGTCCGGGGCGCCCAGTTGCTGTCCGGGCGCTCTGCGCTCGTCGTAGAGCATCCGGGCGATCCGGTTGTCGGAGGCCGTCGTGAAGTACGCGTAGACCAGCTTGTCCGAGGCGTACGACGGTGAGAGCGCGAGGCCGAGCAGCCCGCCCTCGCCGCCCGGCGCCACCCCGGGCACCTCGCCGATCGGTGTCACCTTGCCCGTGCGCGTCTCGACCCGGCTGATCGTCCCCCGGTCCCGGGAGGCGACCAGCAGGTCGCCGTCCGGCAGCGGGGCCAGGCCCCACGGCGACTCCAGACCGCGGGCCGCCTCGCCCGACACGGTCACCGCCCCCTTGGCCGGCGGCGCCGAACCCCCTGGGGTGGGGGTGGGGCTCTGCGCAGCCGTGCCCGGTGGTGGCGCCGTGCCCGCCGTGCCCGCC